>CAYUYU010000041.1:0-15568 GCA_964449405.1 uncultured Thermotogaceae bacterium | reverse complement strand
GACTGGAGTTCAAGACGTGTGCTCTTCCGATCTTGCTGTTATCCGGTTCCCTTTTACTTTTTTCTCAAGAGATTGTTTTAAAGGCTGAAGTCTTGATAGAACCCGAGAGCAATCAGATCTACCTTTCAGATTTTGTTGAAAATCCTGAAGTGTTAAAGCAGTTGGGAAAAGATGAGATTATCTTTGGTTATTCTCCCATGCCGGGGCGTTCCATGAAGGTGAGTTTGGATTATGTGATTGGTAAATTCAAGCGATATTTGGAAGGGGTCACTTTTATCTCACCCGAACAGGAAATCGTTTTTGTTTATAGAAAGGCTTTTTCGGATTCGGATGAAGAAGCATCAAGCGAAGCGACCGTTAGTGATTTCAAAATGCGTACCCAACAAAACGATTCCGGTATATACGACGAGACAAGCTTAAAAAACATGTTTTTAAAGGCATTCGAACAGAAACTCGATGTTGAGTTTGATGAAAAGATCGTCATTGATTATGAACAATTTCCTCCAACACCTTTCAAAGCAAAGATTGAAACCATAAACATCTATTCCAGAGGCTCAAAAAAATACATGGTCAGGATTGAATACATGACGGAGGAAGGCAACAGAAAATATGAAACGGCGGTATTTACAACCCAGTGGGCGGTAACGGGAATAAAAGCTAACAAATTGATCCGTAAAGATGTCTTGTTAACCCAAGAGTATTTGTCAACTGAAGAAATTGATTATTTTGATTATAAAGATCCCGTATTGGCTGCTCAGTTACCGTCTGACTATGTAGCCAATTACACCATCAGCGAAGGACAAGTACTTGAGTGGAGTATGTTAAAGAAAAGGGATTATGTGTTAAAGGGGCAGATTATCAGCGCGCTGGTTCAATTACCGGGTGTAGAAGTAACCTCAAAAGTTGAAATGCTTGAAAATGGAGAGATTGGAAAATTAGTTCGCGCAAAAAACGTTGATTCCGGTATCATCATCACCGGGATTTTAGATGAAGGGCCCATCTTAAGAGTGTCATATTGAATAAAATGTAATTAAAAAATGGAGGGAACGGATGAAGACGAAAATCATTGCAGGGTTGCTTATCATACTATTGATATACACTGGATTTTCAACATCCCTTTGGAATAATTCAACAGATAAAAAATTCAGATCCCTTTACAGCGATAATAAAGCGTACAAAATCGGGGATATCGTAACCATTTTAGTATCCGAAACCGTTTCGTTGAGCCAAAACGATTCTGCTGACGATAAGCGTAAAGGTTTGGTGACCGGTGCGGTGTCTTTCATTGGAACAGTGGGTAATCTTGCGCTGGACAAGTTTATTCCGGTAAACGGGGATGAAGAAGGACGAAGCCAAACGGACAATACGGCACAATCTGAGGTGATTACACGGATTGCCGCTTCAATTATTGACGTGGATCAGAATGGAAATTTGATCATCGAAGGGCGCAAGGAAACAAAGGTGGGACAAGATAAAAGAGAATTACTCGTACAAGGAAAAATCAGGCCATCGGATATTACGGCACAGAATACCGTAGATTCCTTTAAAATCGCCGATGCCAAGATATGGTACAACGGCAATGTGGTCTTCGAACAGGATCCTTCCGAGCAAAGCTGGGTTGGGTATATCCTTTCGGGTATCTCCGGGATAATTTTTTAACAAGGGTGATTTGATGAAAAAACGTATAGCCGTCTTGATTATCATTGTGTTATTTGTTGTCAGTTCTTTTGGAGCGCTTGTCAGGTTGAAGGATATCGCCAGATTCCGAGGAGCTCGTGACAACCAGCTTTTTGGTGTTGGACTAATTGTTGGTTTGGACGGCACCGGTGACTCAGGCACCATCCCCTCCAGTTTATTGAGTAATATGCTTAATAATTTTGGAATAACCGCTGATGATGATCAATTGCAATCGAACAACAATGCGCTTGTCATGGTGACTGCAAACATTCCCGCTTTTTATAAAAATGGGATGCGGTTGGATGTGGTGGTCTCGGCAATCGGAGATGCCAGTTCCCTTGAGAATGGTGTTTTAATACAAACACCTCTTTACGGTGCGGATGGTGTGGTTTACGCAGTTGCACAAGGACAGGTCAGTCTTGGTGGACAAGCAATCAACGGATCAATCAACTTGCAAGAACGATTTTCAACGGCAGGTACGGTACCCGGCGGTGCGATTATCGAAAAGGAAATTCCCTCGGAAATCGTGGATTCCAACACACTAACATTATTGCTTCTCAATCCCGACTTTACCACTTCAGCCAGGACCGCACAAGCCTTAAATTCGAAATTCGATGAAAATATTGCCAGAGCGGTAGATTCTTCTTCTGTGAAAATCAGTATTCCCGATATATTTAAAGATGATCTGATTACGTTTCTTTCCATCATCGAAGAAGTCGAAGTCGTTCCAGATGTGGTTGCCAGAGTGATCATCAACGAACGTACAGGAACCGTTGTCATGGGGGGAGATGTGAAGGTTGATGACTTTACCGTTTCTTACGGTGGATTTTCGGTGACCATCAACAACGGACGCTTGGTCGAAGGAGATAATCCCGGTGACGAAGGTTCCATCAGAAATCTTGTTTCAGGGTTAAAGGCCATTGGGGCCAAACCGCAAGATATCATAGCGATACTTACTTCGCTGAAAGAATCCGGTGTCTTACACGCAGAACTCGTTTTAATGTAGGGGGGACGAAAAAATGGATTTAAAACCAGTTGATTTAACCACGATCCAAACAAATACAGATCTCACAAAAGTACAGAATAAAGCGGAAACACTCAACTTAAAAACACAAGATTCAGAATTGAAAGAGGCTTGTCATGATTTTGTTTCAATCCTTCTATCAAAGGTCTTCAAAGACATGGATGAGTCCATCAACCGCTCCGGACTCACTGAAGAAGCCTATGGCAATAAATGGTTCAGACAAATGGTATTGGATGAATATTCCAAAGAAGCCTCAAAACAAAGCTTGAAACCCCTTGCAGACAGTCTCTACAGAGATATCACCAGAAGCCGGGAACGATAAAAAAAACGATTCTTACCTCCCGTTCATGTTCATCTTCGCTTTTTACCGTGGTCCCTAAACCCCAGACCCTTGTCTTTGTATACCCTCGCTTTTCTTCACCCTTCTTTTTGCCGCCTCTTGGATTTTGCTTTTTTCGTAAAAAACGGTATAATCCCACTACTACGGATATTATTCAAATCATTTCTACGGGAGGATACAAATGGCAAAAAAAACGACGGTACTTGCAATTGGTGGAAACGCGGTCAATAAACCCGGTGAATCCCCCACAGCGGAAAACATGAGGCGAAACATCGAAAACACTACGGACTACCTGACGGAGATGATCATGAGGGACTACGATCTCGTTATTACTCATGGGAACGGTCCTCAGGTGGGGACTCTTCTCATTCAACAAGATATGGCCAAAGAGAAGATACCGCCTTTTCCCATAGATGTCAACGATGCCCAAACACAGGGAAGTCTGGGATATTTTATTGCCCAAGCCCTTGGTAATTCGCTGAAAAAAAGAGGGATGAACCGAACGATTTGTTCTCTTGTGACCCAAATTGTTGTAGATCCTCAAGACAAGGCCTTTAAAGAGCCCACCAAACCGGTAGGACCTTTTTATAGCGAAGAGGAGGGCAAGAAGTTAGCCGAGGAAAAAGGCTGGGATTTCGTTGAAGATTCCGGAAGAGGCTGGAGACGTGTCGTACCTTCACCACAGCCTTTGGATATCGTTGAGCGGGAAGTACTGAAAGATTTAATCGAAAAAGACGTAATCGTGATAGCGGCAGGGGGCGGAGGTATTCCCGTTGCTAAAAAAGAGAATGACTTACTCTACGGAGTAGAGGCTGTCATAGACAAAGACCGCGCTTCAGCTTTATTGGCTTTAGAGATTGAAGCGGATGAACTCATCATTCTCACCGGTGTCGATCAGGTCTGCCTCAATTTTGGTCAATCAAACGAAAGAAAATTGGATAAGATTTCCATCTCACAGGCAAAGGAGCAGCTTATAAAAGGGGAATTTCCAAAGGGAAGTATGGGTCCAAAAATAGAAGCTGCAATGAAGTTCGTAAGTGAATCGGGCAAGCAATGTCTGATCACTTCCATGGAAAAGTTATCAGAAGCACTTGAAGGGAAGACAGGAACGATCATTTATAAAGACTGACAGGGGTTATTTATTTGGTTAAGCTCTTTTTGGACAACGATTTAATCGGTGAAATGGAACAATACTTAAGCAGGTTTAAAAAAAAGTGTCTCATATCATCCCACGAGGCGGATTCAAAATATTCCGAACCTTGGGATATTGTTGTGTTATCTGAAAAGTCTTTCGATAAATCCACATCCATTGAGATGCTCCAAAAGGAATTTCCGTTTTGCAGGCTGTTCTTTTTGCCATCCAGCGTTTATTCACCAAAAATACACAGGGAAGATGTCATCGTTTTTTCAGATAAAAATACGTTGATTAACAACTTGATCACAGTATTGAGTATTCAAATCACAATGGACGAAAAAGAAAGGCGGTTTTCTACTTATTCCGTTTGTCGAGAACCTTTATTTTCCGGAAATGAGATCAAGCCTTTTCTCATGAATTTGAGGGGAAAAAGGAGCAACCCCCTCAATCTTTTGTTTGTTGAAGAAAGCGGGACTGAATCCTATCATTTCGCCCGGTTTTTATATCCTGAATTGATCATCGATATCGTTGATTGCTCTCAATTGAGTTCTGAATCCTTGAGACTCTACATGGAAGGTGACAGCTTCAAAAGTGGTTTTCTTTCGATTCCCCATCAATGCGTTTTCTTTGATGCGATTCATAAATTGGATACGGAAGATTTATTGTACCTTTATTCTACTACCAATCGATCCAATGGAGTTCCATTAATCGCATCCTGCAGGGCGGACGAGCTGGAAAGAGTAAAAACGGTTTTTGATTTGTATGAGCGTGTTGAGATACCACCGATTCGAAAACGAAAAGACGATATCCCGTTTCTCATCAACGACCTGATTTCCCGGTTTGCCCAAGAACATAATTTAAAAGTCATATACCCGACCAAAAGTGCCTTGGATATTTGCAGGATGTACAGTTGGCCTGGAAACTATACGGAGTTGAAAAATTTCACGAGAGATTACTGTTTGAATGGACCGTTAAAAACGCTTCAGGAATTTTTTAAAGGGATAAAACAAATTAAAACCGACGATCAACTCCCGGAGCTCAGTTCCTTCCAAAAAAAATTACGTCATACTGTTGAGGAGATCTTTGTCAAAAAGGTGATGGAAATAACTGACAATAATCGAAAAAAAGCCGCTTCTTTACTTGGGATTTCGTACAAATCGTTAAGTAAAAAGCTAAAATTGTATGAATAGGATTAATCAAAAAGTTAGGATGCATGGGAGGCGATGGTTATGACCAAATTATACAAATTATACGGCCGTGTTCAGGGAGTGGGATTTAGACACTTTACTTACAGATTGGCTTTGGGATTGGGAATAACTGGATACGCTAAAAATATGTCTGATGGCAGTGTAGAGGTTTTGGCTCAAAGTGATAATGAACAGGCATTGGGTGATTTTCAAAAGCAATTAAAAAAAGGCCCTTCCTTTGCAAGCGTAAGGGATTTTGAGAGTATTGAACTGAAAGAGAATCGTAAATATCACGATTTTATCACAAAATAGCAAGGAGTTGTATGGATGAAAAGGACATTGGAATTCGTTGACACGACTTTGAGAGATGCCCATCAGTCAACGATCGCCACAAGAATGACAATAGAAGAAATGTTGCCCATGTTAGAAACCATTGACAAAGTAGGCTACAGGGCTTTGGAAGTGTGGGGTGGTGCAACGTTTGACGCCTGTTTGAGGTATTTAAACGAAGATCCTTGGATGAGGCTGCGAACGATCAGAAAGCATATCAAGCACACGAAATTACAAATGCTCTTGCGAGGGCAAAACATTCTGGGGTATAAACATTATCCCGATGATGTATTGGAACTGTTTATTAAGAAGGCTGTGGAAAACGGCATTGATATCATCCGGATTTTCGATGCCTTGAACGATGTACGCAACATGGAGAAATCCATCAGTTTCACAAAAAAATACGGTGCTCACGCTCAAGCGGCGCTGTCTTATACCATCAGCCCGGTTCATACACCCGACTATTATGCCGGCCTTGTCGATGAGTTGATAAAGTTGGGGATAGACTCATTGTGTATTAAAGATATGGCCGGACTTTTAACTCCAAAGCGTGCACATGACCTTGTCAAATCCATCAAAAATCATAGTGATATCAACATAGAGATGCACACCCATTGTACGGTGGGAACTGGACAATTGGCGTATCTGGCAGGCATGGAAGCGGGAGCGGATTATTTTGACACAGCCACAGCACCACTATCAGGAGCCTCAAGCCAACCGCCTGTTGAGGCCATGTACGAGTCCTTTAAAGAATATGATGATGTGAAATTAAATCTGAATCCGAAACTTTTCGTGCCCATAGCAGACCATTTCGAGAAGGTAAGAGAAAACCATGCGGAGGTTGATGCAAATATCAAGCATATCAACATACGCGTCCTCACTTCACAAGTACCCGGAGGGATGTTGTCCAACCTTATCAATCAGTTGAAGGAGCAAAATGCCATCAACCGATTAAAAGAAGTGTTGGATGAGATACCCTTGGTCAGAAAAGATTTGGGTTATCCTCCCTTGGTCACCCCCACCAGTCAGATTGTAGGCGTACAGGCTGTGATGAATGTGATGATGGGACGATACAAAAAGATTACCCGTGAAGTTCAGGCATATTTGAAGGGGTTATACGGAAGATCTCCTGGCAAAGTCAATCAAGAGTTTTTAAAAAATGTTATTGACCCCAAGGAGGTCATAGGCAAAAGACCAGCAGATCATCTTGAACCGATGATAAACAAGGTACGACACGAAGCCGGGCATCTGGCTCAGTCAGATGAGGATATTCTGAGTCTTGCCCTTTTTCCGGATATCGCAGCTAAATTCTTAAAGGAAAGGTATTTTGGTGAGATCAAATTAGACAGGGAAATCCTAAAAGAGAATGAAGAATTTGACGGCATATATCCTGCCGTTTAAAAAAAGGCGGGTAATAATTTTGCTATTATGATATGATTCCCCTGAAAAAGGGCATTTTCGCAGTCTTTTTCACAATATCAAGCGATATCTTATTTACGGGCGGACACACCGGTTCGCCCGTACAAAAGCATGAAGACCCTTTAAATAGAGACGTAGGGGAGCACCGGTGTGTGCTCCCGTAGAACAATAGCAAAGACAGTTTTTTTTGGAAATCAATCGAATAGATGGTTTTGCAGTGGAACCATGTTATAATTTCTAATGAACCAGACAGTGGAGGGGTAAAACTGACAACAGAAGAGAAGCAGACATTAAGGACCCTCTTTGCGCTTCTTGATGATAAAGAAGCGGAGAGAATACTGATACTCAATATGTCCGAAACCAACCTTTTAACGGATTATTTCATCATTTGCACAGCCAATTCAACGGTTCACATGAAGGCGCTAATCGATGCCGTAAGGGATTTTGCAGAAGAAAATGGTTTATCGGTTATTTATGCCGACAAACAGGCAAAAGGAGATTGGGTTCTTGTTGATATGGGAGATATTGTGGTACATATTTTCAGCAAAGAGGGTCGAAAATTTTATGCCTTGGAAGAATTATGGCGCGAATCTGACAGAATCAATCTGGGGTGAAGAGATTCATCTTAGGAGGCATTTCCAATGGATTTCTTAAAAAAAATAGTTGACTGGGTAAAATCCTTTCCTGATGATTATTGGAAAAAATTTTCTCAATCTCAGAAGATTCTCTTTGTTGGGGTTTTTGTTGCAATATTCGTTGCCTTAGTCTTAACCATTTCAGTCGCTGTGAATCCCAATTATTCCTTGTTGGTAAGGGGATTAACGGATGCGGAAGCGGGAAATGTTGTTCAGCAGTTGGAAGAAAACGGTATTCCCTATCAAACGGGACCAAGCGGGGCAATCTATGTACCCAATGCCTATAATCCCGAAGCCTTGAGAATGAAATACGTGAGCAGTGGTGTCATCGGTTCAGCTTCCAAAGGATTTGAGATTATGGAAGATCAACCGCTTGGGGCGACCAGCTTTGACAAACAGGTCCGCTATCAGATTGCATTAAAAGGCGAATTGGAAAGAACAATCATGTCCCTGGATGGTGTGAATCACGCTCAAGTGAATTTAACTATTCCCAAATTCACCTATTATGCCAGAGGAGAGGAAGCAGAACCCAAGGCATCGGTTTTATTGGTACTTGCGCCGGGAGTAACCCTAAAACCCGAAAACGTCAAAGGTGTCATGCAACTTGTATCCGGGGCTGTTGAAGGGCTTAATTATGAAGAAGTTCGTGTTGTTGACAACAATTCAAAGATACTCAGTGACCTCGTGATAGCTGAAGAGGGCGTTGGTGGAGCTTCTTCCAAGATGGAACTCCAACAAAAGACTGAAGACTACTATACAAGAAAGGTAAGATCCAGTTTAGAACAGGTTTTTGGACTTGGCCGAGTAGTTGTCATGGCTGAGATCAATCTGAACTGGGAGACAATAGAAAAGGAATCGACTGCTTTTTCTCCGGTTTTGAGAACATCCGGTGTCGTTGTCAGTGAAGAAACGGAATCGGAAAAAAGCCTTTCCGGCACTTCCGGCCAGGTGGTGGGAACGGATGCCAATATTCCCACGATTTATGAAGCAACAGATACAGGGGATTTAACGGATTACGAAAGAGAAAGCAAGACGGTTAACTACAATGTGAATGAGATTTACGAGAAGATTTTACAAAACAAACAAGGAGAGATTTTAAACAAGAATATTACCGTTTTGATCGACTCCATGGTGGTTGCCACCGGTGTAACTACCGACAATATCAAAGGGATTGTTGCCAATTCCATTGATGCCACCACCAATAATGTTGCCGTTGAATTTCTCGCCTTCGATCGGTCCACTGAACAGGAAGTTCGGCAACAGCTTGAGTTGGTTGAGACCCAAAGGAAGTTCGTTCAGTTGGTCATAGGAGTCACTTTGTTGACCCTTTCAATCATGCTGTTGCTTTATATCTTAAGCAGTCGAATGAAGAAAAAGAAGAAACGGCAGGAAATCATACAAAAGAGGATGGAATTCGAACAGGAAGTCCAAAAGTCGATGGAACAGGAAGAACTCAGTCCTGATGAGCAAGAATTGGTTTCTCTGATGGAAATGCTTTATGAAAACGTAGAAAAGAAACCTGAGGAAATAGCCATGGTATTAAAAGCATGGCTTAACGAATAGAGGAGAAAGATAAATTGAAGACACGATTCATTCGCAATATCAGTATTATTGCCCATATCGACCACGGAAAAACGACTTTGACGGACAGGATACTGGAATATACAAAATCGATTGATTCGAGAGATATGAAAGAGCAGTTTTTGGACAGCATGGATTTGGAAAGAGAACGCGGAATAACGATAAAGGCACATCCGGTTACCGTTTTATACCATGCGAAAGATGGCAACGATTACCAGATCAACATCATTGATACACCCGGTCACGTGGATTTTACTTATGAGGTTTCCCGTTCTTTGGCAGCGTGTGAGGGGGCGGTATTACTGGTGGATTCCACACAGGGTGTTGAGGCACAAACGGTTGCCAACACCTATTTAGCCCTTGAAAACGATTTGGAGATCATCCCTGTGGCCAACAAAATTGATATGCCCAATTCCGATGTACCCAACACTAAAAAAGAGATTGAAGACTTAATTGGGTTGGATTCTGCAGAATGTGTCGCCACAAGCGCAAAGACGGGGGAGGGTGTGATTGAACTTCTGGAGAAGATCGGCAAAGACATCCCCTCTCCTGAAGAAAAAACAGAAGAAAAGGTAAGGGCATTAGTTTTTGATGCTCATTATGATAAATATCGGGGTGTCATCGTTCATGTCAGACTGTTTGGCGGGTCAATAAAAGTGGGGGACAAGATCGAACTGATGCACACCAAACAACGTTACGATGTTAGTGAGATTGGCATATTCTCCCCTCAAATGACCCCAAAGGACGAGATCAGTGCAGGAGATGTTGGCTACATTGTTGCAGGAATCAAAGAGGCATCTGAGGCAAGGGTAGGAGAAACGATAACCTCGGCTTATGATCCCACTCAAAAACCGCTTGCTGGGTATAAAGAGGCAAAACCAATGGTGTATGCGGCGATTTATCCGGGTACTCCGGAGTATTTCGAAGAATTACGAAAGGCTTTGGAAAAGTTGAAGTTAAACGATGCAGCCTTGAGTTTTGAGCCCGATAATTCACCGGCTCTGGGATTTGGTTTCAGGTGTGGCTTTTTGGGCTTATTGCATATGGAAATCGTACGAGAGCGTCTCGAAAGGGAATTTGAGATCACTGTAATACTCACGGCACCTAACGTCGTTCTTCAAATTGAACAAAACGACGAGATGATTGAAATAACAGATCCTGCAAAGTATCCAGATATCCCGGTTAAAACCTATGAGCCTTATGTTGAACTAACGGTCATCACGCCAAATGAGTACATGGGAAATCTGATGGGATACATTCAGCAGGAAAAGCGCGGTGAGTTCAATCACATGGAAAATGCGGGGAAAGACAGACTGGTCATGTATTACGATATCCCCCTGTCTGAGATCATTTATGACTTTTTTGACAAACTCAAAGCCAAAACAAGGGGATACGGGTCCATGGATTACAATTTCAAGGATTATCGGGAATCAGACATGGTTAAACTGATGATTTTGCTAAATAAGGAACCGGTGGAGGCCTTAGCTTTGGTCGTCCATACCTCCAAAAAGGATTATATGGCCAGAGAGTTGGCAAAAAAACTCAAAGAATTGATTCCTCAGCATCAGTTTGAAGTACCCATTCAGATACAGGCTGGTGTTCGAATCATTGCCAGAGAAACGATTAAAGCCTTAAGAAAAGATGTTCTCGCCAAGTGTTATGGTGGGGATGTCACTCGAAAGATGAAACTGTTAGAAAAGCAAAAGGAAGGAAAGAAAAAGTTAAGAAGCATCGGAAGAGTAACCGTTCCTCAGGAGGCGTTTCTGGCGATTCTTTCAGTCGGAGAAGAAGAATGAGACGAGTGATGGCGGTTTTTGCCTATGATGGCAAGAATTTTTCCGGGTATCAGTATCAAGAAGGTCAGAGAACGGTACAGGGAGAATTTGAAAAGGCTTTGAAAAGGATTTTTAAAACAGATATCGAGACATATGGTGCCGGAAGAACCGATACAGGAGTACATGCTTACGGGCAAGTCATTACCTTTATGGTAAAATATGAAACAATGCACGATTATGATGTCAAAAATGCATTAAATGCCAATCTCCCCACGGATATCTATGTCAGATTTGTCAAAACGACTGATCAGCGTTTCAATCCAAGGTTTGATGCCACAAGAAGGGTTTATCATTACTTTATACTGAATCAGCAAGAACCGGATATATTCAACAGGTCAAATTACTGGTGGTTTCCTTACGACCTGGACATCAAAAAAATGCGCGAAGGGGCAAGGTATTTTGAAGGTGTTCACGATTTCACCACATTTCAGAAAAGAACGAAGGGAAAGGAAAAAGATCCCGTCAGGTTGATCTACAGAGTAAAGGTTTACGGGTTTAAGGCGAATCGGCTAATCCTTGTGAGAGTGGAGGGATTATCCTTTTTAAGAAGAATGGTCAGAAATATTGTTGGCGCCTTGGTTCGCGTGGGGATTAAAGATTGGGAACCCGAAAAGATTATGGAGGTCATTAAAGAGCGAAGACGAACAGCGAGTTCAGCTACAGCGCCTCCAGATGGGCTGTATTTGCACAAAGTTGACTTTACACCAGTTGATCAGTTGCATTATATCAACACCGCTTACTGGTCCGAAAACGAATTGTTGGAGGGGAAAGAATGGTTCAAAGCGTTTGGATAATGATTTTAATTTTTGTAGCCATTGGGGGTTACATGATTTTCAGTTCCCTGAAAAAAAAGAACTTTGAAAAGAGAAAAATTCAGGAGTTTAAAGATCGAGTTTACGAATATATCTATCAACAGGACATCAAAAATCCTTTTGTCATTTATAATGACATAGAATCTTCTGGAAAGATACCAAGGGAAATACTGAGAAAATTGAATGCCTTTGATTACATTGACGAAGAGGTTAAAAAGGCAAAAAGGGAGGGGTAGATTCTGGCAGCAATCAAAGAAATTCACGATTTTAAAGTGGAAGCAGATGAAGCTCTCGAGATACAAAGAGACTTAGTTAATAATCTTAGATTTAGTCCTTTGGGGCAGATGCCGAGATTGATCGCCGGGGTGGATTCATCTTTTTTTAACATTGAGGATAAAGAATACATCTTGACCGTTATTGTGGTTCTTTCTTTTCCCGATTTGGAATATGTTGAAAAGAAATATCTGACCAATCGGGTAACCTTTCCTTACATCCCAGGATTATTAACCTTTCGAGAAGGTCCTTCTTTTATAAAAACCTGGAAAAGACTCCACAGTGAACCGGAAGTAGTTTTTTTTGATGGGCAGGGAACGGCCCATCCAAGGGGGCTTGGATTGGCCTCACATATGGGTCTTTTTTTGGAGCGTCCAACGATTGGAGTGGCTAAGAATCGATTATACGGGACTGCCGATGGTACTCCTAAAAAAATGGGAGAATGGTTTCCGCTTCGGAATTCAGAGGAAGAAGTGATAGGCAGTGTGATCTGCACCAAAAAAGAAACAAAGCCTCTTTATATCTCCCCGGGGCATCTGATTACCTTAGAGGATACAATGAGGCTTGTCATGTCATGCTTAAACGGCTTTAAAATCCCGGAGCCAACTCGTCAGGCACATATCCTTTCTCAACGAATCAAGCGCGAAAAGCAGACGCACTAACGGGAAATATAAAATAAAATAATAAACTATTCCTTTATTGCCGCAATCTCTCTTAGTAAATCGAGAATCAAAATCCATCTTTCTCTATTGATCTTGTGATCCAAAATAAGGGTTAATTTCCCTTCTGAGTCAGCTTCAAAGCCGGTTTTTAAGAGTCTTGAAATCAAAACTTCAGAATAATCTCTTATCTTTTGCATGGTTGCTTCCGGAATACAAATAATATCCGAATAAGAAGCCAGCAGTGAATGAATATACGTTTGTGGGAATAGCTCGAAGATAATGTCTCCCGTTCCCTTTTCAACTGAAAGTCCAACGTCGTTATTCAAATTAATCGAAAGTTCAAAAGAATATTCCACCATACTCAGGATTTCGCGGAAAAATTTTCTGTTGGAGGGTCTGGCTTCTCGCATAAAATCCTCTAAAGTTCTGGGAGAAGACTTGATGGTTGTTTCAAAAACAGGCATGTCATCGTCGACGATTAGGTAGACGGGGATATTTAAGATTCTATCAATCCCCTTCTCGGAAAAGAAGAAATAATCGCGTTTTTCGTTATCCTCAAAGAATTTGTGGAACAACTTTTCTATACCATCATACCACCGGGTATCGCCAATATAATCCATGGGTATCTTACCCTCTTTTTCTATCTTTTTCATAATATAAAATCTGGCTACCCATTGATAGTCGAAGGGATTTCCCGTCGGTAATCCCGAATTGGCAGCAATTTCCGACAAGTTTCTGAAGCCGTAAGCGAGGGAGAGATGTTTAATCAATTCAGCTATATCGGTTTCATTTAGATACTCATCGTACCTCTTTTTCAAAACATTCAACGACTTAAGCTTATACACTTCAGATTCAACCATATGCTCAAAATAACCCATCATAAGGTTTGTCCAAAAAACGATCATTAAAAGATCGGTGTATATCTCCCTTTTGGGGCGTTCATCCTTAAATTTCTTACTGGTCAAGTAAAATAAACCCGTTGTTTCTTTCATCATGGCCTCTTGGTAGAAACCGATGCCGTACTGATGGGCATCTTTGCCGAATGATTGATACTTGTAAAGCTGGAACTCTTCGTTGGCAAGGTTATTCAAAGAATAATTCTGAAACTGTTTTTCCATCAACCTTTCGTTAATCAAAACGGCTTCCGTTCTTGCCTGAAATATTCTTCTGGGACCGGAAATGTTTCCCAGCTCACCGTTAAAATCGTCTTCCCTACCGGTCATAAGCCTTTTTACACGACTCATGAATGGGTTTCTTGACGGCAATTTTACCACCTCATTTTATAATTTTTCTTTCGAATACCTTTTTTCGAGACTTTTTAAACCCTTCCCTAAGATTATACCAAATATCAATGCAATTATTCCTATGACGAAAGACAAAAACGATTCAAACACAGATAAGGGGAAAAGATCCATCATTGAAGCTATGATAAGTCCAAGAAGAAAAGCGTATGTGGTCGATGCGTTTTTTTCTAACAGTGATTTGATAACCCTGCTTGCAAAAAGGATTCCAAAAGCTGCCCCAATGCCTATAAGGAAAATATTTAAGAGGTTCAATTCTGAAACAGAATCAACAACCGGCTTGTATAAACCCAGTAACAGTAAAAGCATGGAACCACTAACACCTGGCAGTACCATGGTTGCTGCTGCAACTATACCCCCTGTTATAAAAAGAACAGGATGAACACTCCTTGAAGATACTGTTGAAGGATTCAAGGAGCTACCCATGACAATCAGAAAGATGATCAATACAAGTCCGGCAATCAGGGCATATACACTTTTACCGGATTTATAATTAATCTTTTTTGTGATGATATCAACGGAGCCGATAATGAGGCCAATCAACAACAAATAAACCGGCGCTTGATAGGCTTCCAACAGCCAGGACATAAATTTTGACATGGCAAAAATGCTAACAAGCGCACCGATGGCAATGATTAGGATAAAAAGAATGTTTTCACGCCATTCGTAAGCCTTAAGGTCTTTAGGGTTTAAGGATCCAAAAACCTCTATGAAACGAGGGTATATCCCGGTTAAAAGCAGAAGTGTTCCACCGCTGAGCCCCGGGATGACATTGGCGATTCCCATCATTATTCCGTTAAAAAAGATCCACAGATAATTCAACTTTTTCTCCTTTAGATCAAAGTTGATCTTTGTAATTTTGCATATTATAACACCAAAGGCTTTGGTTAAAACCATCGGGTTGCAAATAATTTCATGATGGGGTTTGATGAAACGAGATTTGGAATTGTCATATCATTTTCAAGTCCTTATCAAATGTTTATGTCGATGGATATTCCATTAAAAGCGAGTGTTCACCGGTGATTTTTTTTTTTGAGACTTGAATGTTGAAGAATTTATGATATAATAATTCTTGTGTAATCATAAACGCCTTAATTGGCAAAAATTTCAAAAGGAGGCAACTCTATGACAAAGAAACTCAGTATTTTTTTGTTAGTCGTTTTTGTTTTTTCGGTAATGGCAGTAGGTGCTGTTAAGAATCCCGAAACTTACATTGACTTGTCAATCGGTCAACCTGAAACACTTGACCCAGCACATGCTTATGATACCTCAAGTGGTGGTATCATTATGCAGATCTATGACAACCTGATCCAGTATGACGGTGAAAGTGTTAACGATTTCCTGCCTATGATCGCTG
>CAYUYU010000040.1:8028-15605 GCA_964449405.1 uncultured Thermotogaceae bacterium | reverse complement strand
CCCAGAAATAAAAAAGGCAGAGTTAGCGCGCCCGCTTATCATCAGTTTGGGTTATCAAAAGGAAGAGATTTGTTCATTGATCAAACGGGTAGAAAAATATGCCACCGCTTTTGAATTGTCCACCCATTATGTGGGAACTGATTTGAAGCCCATTGCACAGACGGTAAAAGCCGCCAGCGAGGCAACGGAAAAGCCGGTGTTTATCAAGCTCAGCCCTCATATCACAGACCCAGCAGAGTTCGCACAAATGGTTAAGGACAATGGCGGTTACGGCATCGTCGCCATTAACTCTGTAGGTCCCACATACCCCATTAACCTCACAAAGGGTAAATCTCCTCTGGGTAGCAAGGACGGTTACGGTTGGATTTCAGGTCCTGTGATTAAGCCGATCTCCCTTTCGAGAATAAAAATGATCACACAATCTGTAGATATACCGGTCATTGGAGTTGGTGGAATCAAAAGTGCTGAGGATGTTTTAGAATTTCTTGCTGCAGGTGCCAGTGCCGTTCAAATGCTCTCAGCCGCCATGCTTTACGGTAAAGACCTGTATTCAAGAATTCTCAACGATCTCCCAAAGGTCATGGAAAAATATGGATTTAGTGACTTGGGTTCTGTAAAAGGTCTTGTAAAGGGCACAAGCAGAGAAATCAATCTTGAAACAGGCTACCCGGTTATTGATCACAACACATGTACGCTTTGTAGTCTGTGTGTGAGAAACTGCCCATATTACGCCTTGTCAATAGAAGACAAACGCGTTGTTTTGGATGAATCAAAATGTTTCAGATGCGGTCTTTGTGAAAGCAGATGTCCTGTAAATGCTATTGAAGGCGTTTTATGAACGAAAAAAATTATCACTTGAAATGTGTTAACTGTTCAACTGAATACAATCCCGATGAAGTCCTATACGCCTGTCCCAAATGTGGAAACCGAAGGGGAACACTTGAGGTTGTATATGATTTCACAGCCCAAACAAAGTGGGTGCATGAAAAAAAGAGTGGAATCGCCAAATTTGCTTCAATTCTTCCAATACAAGAGAAGCTGTTGCCAACGAACGTGATCGTTGGTGATACACCCTTAAATACTTCAAAAAGATTAGCTGAAGAATTTAATGTGAAAGAGGTGTTGATCAAAGATGATGGCAAAAATCCAACTGCCTCTTTTAAAGACCGTGCTAGTATCGTTGCGGTAGCCAAAGCAAGAGAATTAGGATATTCTGACATCTATGCGGCTTCCACAGGCAATGCAGCCAGTTCATTATCCGGAATTTGTGCGGGGACAGGCATCCAAGCACACATTTTTGTCCCTGAAACAGCCCCTGAAGCAAAGATCGCTCAAATGTTGATTTACGGCGCCCAGGTTTTTGCCATAAAGGGAACTTATGATCAGGCATTCGACCTTTCGCTCATAACCGGCGAAAAAAAAGGCTGGTATTGCAGAAATTCAGCGATCAATCCCTATCTTTTGGAAGGGAAAAAGACCTGTTCTCTGGAGATCGCCTATCAAACAAATCTGAATCTACCAGACTGGATATTTGTCAGTGTAGGAGATGGTACGGTTTACAGTAGTTTTCTTAAGGGATTTAGTGATTTAAAACGCTTGGGTGTCATCGAGAGAATACCCAAAGTAATTGGAGTCCAAGCAGAAGGTTGTGCTCCTATCCTTCAAACATTCAAAAAAGGGGACCCCTTCATTATTGAAGATCTTGAAAAAACAGAAACGGATGCCGATTCAATCGCTGTTGGAAAACCCCGAGACTTTTTAAAAGCCTGTCAATACGCCCAGCAAATGAGTGGAGACTTCGTCAGCGTCTCAGATCAAGAAATTGGAGAAGCGATTATGGAACTGGCAAGAAAAACCGGTGTCTTCTCAGAACCTGCTGCTGCAGCGTCTTTTGCCGGTTTCAAAAAAATGTCAAAAACAAGTCCGTTTAACCAACAAGACAAAATCGCATTGATTATCACCGGAAATGGTTTAAAAGATATTAAGACACCCAAAAAATATTTACAAGAAAAAGTTGAGGTCATCAGCCCCTACATTAATTCATAGCTGGTGGATGTCACAGGCGCCTTGAGGCTGTCTAAAACTCTCTCAAGCAAAACCCCTTCTCTGTGGGGGATTTCAAACCCAAATGTGGCACGAATGGCTAATGAAACAAAATGCTGAGCTCGGTCCAAAGCGATAGGCAGGCTGTCTCCTTGCATCAGGCTTCCTACCAAAACGCTGGTAAACATATCACCTGTTCCGGGATAAAAAGCAGGAATATAATCGCATGTTACCTTCCAGTAGCGATTATCTTTTGAATTGTAAGCCACAGTTGATGTGCTTTTGTCTTTCACTTCATTGGGAACACTCGTTATGATCGTAAAGAGAGGTCCCATTGTCGCCAGTTCTTTTAGCCATTCTTTGATCTCTTTATCTGTTATGAAATTTGGAATGTCTCTATCCAACAAAAAAGAAGCTTCTGTAATATTTGGTGTAATCACGTCTGCCTCTGAAATCAATTGCTTCATACCTTTAACCATCCCATTGGTGACTGTTTGATACAGCTTCCCATCATCACCCATCACCGGATCAATTACTTTCAACTGATCTTCACGTTTAAAATCCTTGAAAAATCCCCTGACGATATCAATCTGTTCTTCGGTCCCCAAAAAACCCGAATAAATGGCATCAAATTTCAAATCAAGGGATTTCCAATGATTGATGTACCCTTGGAGTTGAGGGGTTAAATCAATGAACTGAAAGTCGTGAAAGCCACCCGTATGAGTTGAGAGAACCGCTGTTGGTACTGGACAAACCTGGAATCCCATATTGGAGAGTATGGGGATAATCACCGTCAACGATGCCCTTCCGAACCCGGATATATCATGTATTGTTGCTATTCTGGGAATGATATTTCTCATAACGCCTCCCTTATTAAATCATTCTTTAGTTTGATTGGATTATATCACTTTTTTTGACTTAAATCTGTTAGAATAGATATATGAGAAGAATGAGGTTTACGGACTTTTATGGACTGGATATCGTCAGTTCAACGCGAGAAGAAATTGATGTTTTCTTAAAAGATTGTCTTGAAAAAGATGAGAAGATAAAGGTCACCACCATGAATGCACAGATTGCCTATTTTTATCTGAAAGATCCATCCGCTGCAAAGGCCATTTCAGATTCCTTTGTTATACCGGATGGAACAGGTCTTTCCTGGGCTTTAAAAAGGCTCAATGGTGTCAATATTGACCGTTATCCGGGAGTTGAAATCATGTACTCCCTGTGTGAGATCTGTTCCGATTTGGGAAATAAGGCTTTTATCCTTGGGGGATTGGAAGGGGTTGCACAAAAGGCCGCCATGAATCTTCATCAAGCAACCGGTGTTGAGATCAATGGTTATCGTAATGGTTATTTTGATATAGACAAAGACAGTGAAACCATCTGTCAACAGATAAAAAAGAGCCGGGCAGATGTTTTGTTTGTGGGGTTGGGCGCTCCGCGACAGGAGAAATGGATATACCGATTTTTTGAGCAAACCGGATGTACACTGGCCATCGGGGTTGGGGGATCGTTAGATATTTACGCAAATACTGCCAAGCGTGCTCCCAGTTGGGTTCAAAAGGCTAATCTTGAATGGTTATATCGGATCTTGCAGCACCCAATAAAGAAATTTAAAGTGATTTTTCAAATCATGTCTTTCGTCAAACAAGTGCTAAAGGGAAAAAAAGTCTGAAAAGGAAATAACATTTGTCTTTTTTCTGTCTTATACTAAAGAGGTGATAAAAATGAGTCGCGAAATAATTTGGATGATTTTTGGTTTTATTTTATTAATCACGGAAATGTTCACCACCACCTTTTTTATTATGTGGTTTGGAGTTAGTGCACTTTTTACAGCTCTTGTTTCCTGGTTGTGGATTGATTCTGTCACACTGGAACTGCAGAGATTTGCCGTTGTTTCATTTTTACTGGTTCTATTCACTAGGAGATTTGCTAACAAAATGTCAGGCGAACCCACCAGGAAAATCACACAAGATGAGATTATTGGAAAAATCGGTATGGTTACAGAAACCATACTTTCCGACAATTCCAAGGGATTGGTTAAAATGAATGGGCAGGTCTGGCGTGCTGTTTCTGAAAAAGGAGTGGAGATTGAAAAGGGAAAAAGTGTTATTGTCAAACGATTGTATGGAGTAAAGATATACGTGGAAGAAACTGAACGAGAAAATTAAGGAGGTAGAAAATATGCTTATCGCTCTTGCCATAATCATTGCATTTGTTTTTGTTTTCGCGATGGCCGGTATAAAAATCATTAGGCCTTATCAAAAAGGTGTCGTGGAAAGGTTAGGTAAATTCAACAGGATTGGAGAATCAGGTATACAATTTATCATTCCTCTTTTTGAAAGAATGACAAAGGTAGATATGCGAGAACAGGTCATAGACGTTCCCCCGCAGGAAGTCATCACCAATGATAATGTCGTTGTATCTGTTGATGCCATCATCTATTATCAAGTGACGGATGCTTATATGGTACTTTACAACATTTCTATGTTCCAGGATGCCGCTGTAAAACTTGCACAGACAAACCTTAGAAACGTTATTGGCGAATTGGAATTGGATCAGACGTTGACATCGAGAGAGATGATCAACACGAAATTGAGAGAGGTGCTCGATGATGCCACGGACAGCTGGGGTGTCAAGGTTTCCAGGGTTGAGATTAAACGGATCGATCCACCACAAGATATCACCGATGCCATGAGTAGACAGATGAAGTCCGAAAGGATTAAACGTGCAGTTATTTTAGAAGCTCAGGGGATCAAGGAATCTGAAATTACTAAGGCAGAAGGTAAAAAACAAGCCTGGATATTAGATGCTCAGGGTAAGGCGGAGGCTGTAAGACTTGAAGCTGAAGCTCGAAAATTCCAGTTAAGTACAGAGGCCGAGGGACAGGCTGAAGCTATTTACAAGGTTTTTGAGTCCATCCACAAAGGAAAAGCCACGGATGATGTCATCGCCATTAAATACCTGGAGGCCTTGAAGGATATTTCAAACGGCAAGGCATCCAAGATCTTCCTGCCTTTGGAAACTTCTGGGATATTAGGCAGTATCGGTGCTATTGGTGAGATGTTTAACAAAAAAGATAAAGAAAACAAAGAAGAAAAGTAAGAAATAATTAAAACCCAAACCCTTAATGGGGTCCCGTCAGAAAATAGATGGAATAAATTTTGTTGCTTCACGTCAAATCTATTTGTATACCCATAGGGGGTATAATTAATATATTTTTGGAGGTTGAAAAATGGGACTATTAAAGAAGAAAGATCAAGCACAAATTAAGGATAGACTGGCTGAGGAGATGAAGGATAACGTCAAGATCATACTGTTCCTCACAGAAGATGAGTCAAAATGCCATTATTGTAATTTGACGAAGGAAGTTCTGCAAGAAGTTTCTACCCTTTCAGGCGGAAAATTGGAAGTGGAGGAACATATTTACGAACAGAATAAAGAATTGGCCAAGCAATATGGCGTGGAATACTTACCCGGTTTTGTTATTTTGGACAAAGATTCAAAACATTATAATGTGATTTTCCATGGCGCCCCATTTGGTCATGAGTTTGCTACACTATTGGAAGATATTATCATCATTTCTAACGGGGCAAATCCACCGGTCAGCCAAGAAGTGATTGAAAAAATAAAGGCGATTGATAAACCCGTTAAAATACAAGCATTTGTAACCCCAACTTGCCCTTATTGTCCAAAGGCTGTGTTAACCGCTCATTTCTTTTCAATGATCAATCCGGAGTTCATCACAGGAGAAATGGTTGAGGCTTCGGAATTTCCTGAATTATCAGCGAAATATGGTGTTTCATCTGTTCCGCAAATGGTTATTAATGACGGAGCAAATTCATTTGTG
This sequence comes from uncultured Thermotogaceae bacterium, assembly GCA_964449405.1. GTDB lineage: Bacteria > Thermotogota > Thermotogae > MWEM01 > MWEM01 > JASUTC01. The sequence goes on along the minus strand of CAYUYU010000040.1, from coordinate 9,712 downwards.
GGAGCCTTCCCTGAAAAGGAATATCTTGAGGAAATTTTGAAAGTATTATAAACCAACTAACGGGGTGATAGAAGTGGTTTTCTTCGATTTGGGGGATTCAAAAGGCTCTTCTGAAATTAAAGACAAGTACGATATGGTGATTATCGGTGGTGGTCCTGCGGGTTTAACCGCTGCCATTTATGCAGCAAGAGGTGGTTTGGACACTTTGGTAATAGAAAAGAGCAGTGAAGGAGGTCAAATTGCAGCCACTGAAAAGGTTGAAAATTATCCGGGTTTCATTTCAATTGATGGCTTGGAACTGGCTGAAAAGTTTAGTGAACATGCCAAACATTTTGGTGCGACTATTTCCAACCGAGGGGTTAAAAATCTCTCTATATGCTGTGATAAAAAAACGATCCTGCTTGATGATTCAAGCGAAGTTGAAGCCAAAACAATTGTGATCGCTACGGGCGCAACCCATAGAAAACTTGGAGTTCCCGGAGAAAAAGAATACGACGGAAAAGGAGTGTCTTACTGTGCGATTTGTGACGGAGCCTTCTTTAGAGGCAAACACGTTGCAGTGATTGGTGGAGGGAATTCAGCGATAGACGAAGGATTGTATCTAACACAAACTGCTGCAAAAGTAACGGTGATTCATCGAAGAGACAAACTAAGAGCCGATAAGATTCTCCAGGAAAGGGCATTCAACAATCCAAAAATGAATTTTGTGTGGGACTCGGTTGTTGAAGAGATTCAGGGAGACGCTTTTGTCAACAACTTGATATTAAATCACGTAAAAGATGGTACACAGATAGATTTTCAGGTTGACGGTGTTTTTATATATATCGGATTGGTTCCAAATTCAGCTTTATTCAAAAATCTGCTTCAAACCACCCACGATGGTTTTATAAAGGTCAATCCTGTAACCTTTGAAACATCCTTACCCGGTGTTTTTGCCGTGGGAGATGTTATTGACAAAGAATTAAGACAAATTATCAATGCGGCTGCAGATGGTGCAAGTGCCGCATCTAGCGCCATAAAACTTTATTTTTAAATACAGTAACATCTCCATTGAAAGGGGCTTGAATGAGCCCCTTTTTTAATGATAATCTTCAACGACTCTTTCTTTCCATTTGCCAAAACGCAAGAACAAGCTCACAATGATTAACGCTCCGATATTACTGATAATCATGGCATAGAAGATCCCGTTAAAGCCGTACAATTTTGATAGAATCAGTACAAAAGGAATACGAACTCCCCATAGCCTGATTAAATCTGCTGTGGTTGCCTGCATCGTGTGTCCGGTTCCCCTTAAGGCACCTTGAAATACTGCCATAGTAGCAAAAAAAGGTAAAGACATGGAAACCAGTCTGAAAAAATGCCTTCCTAATTCAATAACCTCTTGCTCGTTAATAAAGAACTGAGTTACGTACTGTCCAAAAAAGAACAGCAAGATAGAAATGCTCAAGACAATAAAAAAGGTCATCAAAGCCGCTTTTTTTACCGCTTCTTCCGCCCTTTCCGGTTCCTCAGCACCAACAAACTGTCCGGCCATAGTCGATGTTGCCAAAGACATCCCCACCGCAAACATGGTCACCATCGACAACACCCTTTGTCCAATACCATAAATACTAATAACGGTGGCCCCAAAACCGGCCACCACACTCATGATAAAAGTAAATCCCAAAGCTGTGACCGATTGGCC
>CAYUYU010000040.1:0-7928 GCA_964449405.1 uncultured Thermotogaceae bacterium | reverse complement strand
CCAAACAACATGATGATCAACGAAAGGGTTAACAGAGTCAATACAACCTGTGCAGCTGATTTTTCTGCCATTTTTTTATTTTTCATTCCTGTATACTGTGCAATCATGGAGGTAGCAGCGTGCGAAAAACCCATCGCAAGTGAAATAAGGATAAAAATAATGGGAAATGTCACAGTGGGCGCAGAAAACTCCACTGTTCCTAACTTCCCAAGAAAGTAAGCGTCGGTAACATTATAAATCGTCTGTAAAAGATTAGTCAAGACAATCGGCCAGGCCAATTTTAAGAGTCCGGTGTATATAGGGACTGAAAAGATATCTACCTTTTCATTCATACGCCTGCTGAGATTTCGAAAGACATTCAAGTAAAACCAACTCCAGCTTATAAGGTTCGAGTTCCTAATTATTATATCATAAGAGGTTTCTTTTTTTTCTTCATTTTTCTGATTCTTTCTAAAAATAGTAAGATCTCAAACGTAAGGAACAAGGGGCGGGGCTTGACGGGCTTCGGTGTTAAACCCCTCTGGGGGTTTAACCTTGAAGTATTTTTCCTGTTGGAAAAACTTCACGTTAATTCTTTAAAAGCTCCGATTCGCTCATACGTGAAATTCATACCTGACCAGTAAAACTTGTAGGAGGTCCTTGATGTTTCCAACATAGTATGATCAGTTTCTGAGAAAGAGAACATCAGAATATTTAAAACGCAAAGCCCATATATTCCAGATTAAATTGGTCAAAATTCTTGGCAGTAAGGAAAGATTTCTTATTTTTTCTTTCAGCTGTTTTCACAACAAAAATTATACGGTTGAACTGGTTTTGGATTATCGATTTGAAAAATCTATCCCTTGACAATAGAGATGAGTTCCAAAGATTCGATAATCCTATCGTACGATTCGCCGTTATGATTTTCGCAGAAGTCTTCAACCGCATCCTTTAATCTTTTTTTTAAGAGTTTCAAGTATTCTTTATCCCCTTTGATATCCTCGAGACTTTCCTTGTCGCTTTTTTGGATCACTCTTTCAAGTTTCCTCTGGACGATTTGAGAATAAATGATCTTTTTGAAAAGGTCGTTATCGCGCATAAATTCAAATAAAGGCATATTTACCTTTCGATCGTCGGGCCCGGGATTTTCGATATCACCACTGTAGCGGGGTATGACGTGGATATGGGCGTGAAAGATGCTTTGGCCAGCATCAGCTCCAACATTCACACCGATGTTATATCCCGTTGGTGAAAACTGAATATCTAATATTTCCTTTATCTCTGAGATCGTTTCCTTTGCCATTGCCCATTCCTGAGGGGACATATCGAAGAAATTCGCAAAATGTCTTTTTGGTACTACTAAGATATGCCCCTCGTTTAACGGATATTTGTCAAAAAAAGAAAAGAACATTTCATTTTCGGTGATGATCTTTTCCCGCTGATTTTTCAGGATATCACAAAATTCACAAGTCATATTATTCTTCACGTTTGTGTAAAGCCTATCTGTTTTTTACAGGATTGACCGATAATTTCGGCAACCTCTACGGCAATTTCTCCGGCGGTTTTGGCGTTGTTTAGTAATAAGGCAATATTGGCTTTCATACTTGTCCCACCACTTCTCTCAGCAATATTGGCCAACAGGAACGGGGTGATTTCCTTCCCTTTTATTCCCCTTCTAACTGCCTCCTGAGTTGCTTCATGAATGATCAAGCTGATCTGTTCATCGGGAATTTCATCCTCTCGAGGAACGGGATTGGCCACTAAAAGTGTTTGTTTTCCTTTAAGCGTTAATTTAGCCTGGTAGACTTTTGCCACTTCTCTGGCATCTTCTACATGATAATTTAATGGAATGGAAGATTCACGGCTGTAAAAGGCGGGGAAGGTATCGGTTTGAAGTCCCAACACAAGAATGCCATAAGACTCCATCACTTCACAGGTCTTTTCAATATCCAATATGGATTTTGCACCGGAACTGACAATGATGATGGGCGTATGACTCATGGTAAACAGATCCTGTGAGACATCATATGTCTCCGTCACGCCTTTATGCACACCACCGGTGCCACCCGTGGCAAAAACCTTGATGTTGAATCTTTCCGCTAACCATGCGGTTCCACTCACCGTTGTGGAGGCGTTTTTATCGGTCCCGATAACGTAGGGAATCTCACCTTCGCCCACTTTTAAAACCTTGGCTTGACCGTTACCGAGAAATTCCACTTGGTCTTTTGAAAGACCAATTTGACAAACTCCTTCTATAATACCAATCGTTGCCGGAATCGCTCCCGCTTTTCGCACTTCTTCTTCCATAGCCAAAGCTACTTCGATATTTTTCGGATAAGGCAACCCTTGTGCAATCAAGGTAGATTCCAAAGCAACAACCGGCTGTTGATGCTCAATCGCGTTTTCGACTTCATCGGAGATTTTGTACCATCTTTCTTTCATAACAACCTCCCTTTCTAACACAAATTAATGAAAAGGCGGATTCTCATCCGCCTTGGATTTATCTATTATAACATTTGAATGAAAGCCTAAAGATCAAAATAAAGCTGATATTCCATAGGGTGGGTGATAGTGGAAACCAAGCGATGTTCTTCCAGTTTCTTCTCCACCCATTTGTCAATCATTTCCTCCGGGAACATGCCCCATCGTTTCAGGAATTCATGGTCTTGTTTTAACGCCAAAACCGCTTCTTCCAGATTTTTGGGAAGCGGGTGCTGTATGGATTTGCTCAGATCACCGTCAAATGGGCCATAGCCTTCTTCAGTAGGATCAATCTTGTTCAATATGCCGTCAACACCGGCCATGATCATGGCTGCAAATGCCAAATAGGGATTACAGGTGGCGTCGATGGTCCTGAACTCGATTCTTCTTTTGGCATCGTCTTTGACATAACCGGGAATCCTTATGGCTGAGGTTCTGTTGGCAAGGGCGAATACTGCATTGGTGGGTGCCTCAAATCCCGGTACCAATCTACGATAGGAGTTTGTTGTCGGATTGGAGAAACCCAAAAGCGCTCTGGAATGCTTGAGTATTCCGGCTGTGTAATTTAATGCCAATTCAGAGAGACCGTAAACTTTGTCGCCTGCAAAGACATTTTTGTCGGCTTTTTTCATGAATTGATGAACATGCATGCCATTTCCCGCTTCGTTATAGATGGGTTTGGGCAGGAATGTGACTAAAAATCCATGCTCAAGGGCGATATTTCGAATAATGTATTTGGTTAAAAGGGTGGCATCTGCGGCTTTTTTAGCATCCATGAAATTTGTTTCAATTTCAAGTTGAGCCGTACCCACTTCATGATGATGGTATTTGACTTCGATTCCCAATCGAACCAATTCATTGACAATTTCATTTCTTAATACGAAGAACTTGTCAAAAGGTGCAGTTCTGTGATAGCCTCTTTTCTTTCCAATCAGGTATTCCCCGGTTTCTCCTGAATTCCAAAATCCCTCACAGCTGTCAATGTGGAGCATGATGCTGTTAGGCTTCACTTCATGGGCCACTTCATCCAATACGTGAAATTCATACTCCGGTCCAAAAAGGATTTCATCTGCGATTCCCTCTTTTTTTACCTGTTCGATGACCTTTGTCAAAATTCCCCTGGGATCCTGATTAAATCGTTCTCCTGTTTGCGGATCGTATACATCGCAGATAATGGAAGCCGTTTCATACTCTCCAAAGTCATCCAAAATTACCGTATCCAAATCAGGTATCATGACCATATCGCTTTTCTCAACGACGGCATAACCGAAATTGGAAGCGTCAAAACCAATCCCGTTTTCAAGCAATTTGTCGTTAACCGTTTCAATAGGAAGCGTTACATGCTTCCAACCACCGTAAAAATCTACCACTTTCAAGTCAACGAAAAGCACTTCGTTTTCTTCAATAAATTTCCAAAATTCCTGTCTTGTCATTGTCAACCTCCCCGTATTTTGTTTCTGTCAGATTTTCTCTATTTTATCATCTTTCAATCGGAATTTGAACCCATCATAGGGAATAATGATCTCTCCAGTGTATTCTTGTGCAATTTCTGCTTTAAAACGTTCAGGATTCTCATCTATTTTTGGAGAAAAATGCACCGGATAAAGAATTTTTGCCTGCACCTGTTGGGCAATTTTCCCCACTTGATCCGTTCTTGAATGCCCAACCAACGGATCACTGAACCATTTTGCAACCATACACTCGTGGATCAGTACATCCGTTTTCATGGCAAAATCTACAAATCCTTCAAAAGGTTCAGTGTCACTGGAGTAAGTGAAACTCTTCATCCCGTTTGACAAACGGATTGCCACATTGGGGATGACGTGTTTGACAGGATGGGTGAACGCATCAAACCCTTCTAGTGCCAATAAATGGTAACCTTTCATGAAGGGTATGCTGTGAAAGATGATGGGAAAACCATCCTCTCTGTGCAACAATTTGCACGATTCCAGTATTTCGTATTGTTTCTTAAAGGCATCTTCGTTGATGTAAAGATGAAGGGCCTGTTTTCGACCCTCTAATCTCAGACTTTCAATGAGTGAGGGGAGTCCAAAGGTATGATCGATATGGCCATGGGTAATGATGACATGCCCCAGTCGTTCAATATGCAAGGTGTACCGTTTTAATTTGTGTAAAATATCCCCTGAACAATCGATAAGTATGGCTGTTTTATTATTCTCAACCCAAAGTGACGTGTTTGTTCTTGTGGCCGTGGGAATAGCTCCGGCTGTTCCCAGAAATGTGATTTCCATGATGATCACCTCGTTGGTTTATTGATAGTGTTTGATTATATCATTGATAATGATCTCAGGTATAATAAAGGGAAAGGTGGTGTTGAATGTGTACACAATTGGGATTATTGGGGATATCATTTTAGACATTTTACTGCAGGTAGATGATTTCCCGGTGGAGGATTCGGAAGTTGTATTGGAGGATGAACAATACCGTTTGGGCGGTTCTGCCTTGAATACCGCATATGAGCTTGTAACCACCCCGTTGCACCCCTTGCTGTTGTCAACATTTGGGAAAGATACAGCTGGGGATTTTATCAAAGAGGCCTTAAAAAAGGCTCAAATAGATGATCAATTTATTTTTCAGGAAGATACAAATACCGGGAAAATCTATATCTTGTTATCACCAAATGGAAAACGCACGATGATTTCCTCCCGTTCTGCCATGCCCATTCCAATGGAGGTTTCTATTTATAATAACTTCATCGACAATATCAACTGGTTGCATATTTCAGGATACCTGTTAGGTGTAAAAGAACAATATGAAAGGACTATTTTTGCCATGAAACAAGCAAAAAAGAATGGGATTCCCATTTCACTGGACCCTGGGACCAATACTGTTAGAAATCATTTGTCCGAGATATTGGTAGCCCTTCGTTATACTGATTATTTTTTGCCAAACCGGGAAGAATTTGACTTTTTGAATCAAAGCCCTAATTTCGACATAGGAGAAACTGAGTCTGCTTTCATCATCAAAGAGGGTGCCAAAGGCGTATCAGTAAAACACTCAACAGGCTGTTATCTTGTGCCAACGTCAAGTACTGTAACAGTTATGGACAGTATTGGAGCAGGAGATGCCTTTAATGCGGGATTTATCTTTGGCATGCTGACAACACAAGATGTAAAAACGGCTTGTCAAAAAGGAAATGCATTTGCAGCTCAAAGGCTTAAGAAACAACTGAGGTGAGAGATGTCTCTGCACCATGATCTTCTGCTGAAATTAAATAGAATAACCAAGATCTATCCCAATCAGGTGGTTGCCAACGATGATATCAACCTGAACATTCAACACAGTCATGTTCACGTGATAGTGGGTGAAAATGGTGCGGGGAAAACCACTTTGATGAATATCATCTTTGGTTTAATTCAACCCACAGCAGGCGAAATAATATTTAAAGGCAAAAAGACACAATTTAAAACAACCTTAGAATCAATACAGGCGGGCATCGGTATGATTCATCAGCATTTCAAATTGGTTCCATCATTAACGGTGCTGGAAAATTGCTTTTTGGGAATTGAACCGAAAAAATTCATGTTTACTCATCGCCAAAAAATGAAAAAAATTCTGAACACGTTTCTCAATCAATTCGACATAAAACTGCCTTTGGAAAAAAATGCGGGGGAGTGTTCAACCGCCACAAAACAGCTGATCGAGATTATCAAGACCCTGATCAGAGGGGCTGATCTGATTATCATGGATGAACCCACTTCACTTTTAGCTCCACAAGAGCGTGACAGACTTTTCAACATCGTTAATAAACTTAAAAAGAATGGAAAGGCCATCATTTTCATCACTCATAAGCTTGATGAAGCCTTATCCATGGGAGATGAAATCACCATCATGCGTCAGGGCAAGATTATCAAATCTTTTGATAATCATAAAAATGTCCTTGTGGCGTCCGATCTGATCCGATTGCTTTTTAAAGGCAAACCAAAAAATCTTGAAGTAGAAAAATATGAGATAGGAGAAGAAGTCTTATTGAGCTTTCATAGTGTGAACCTTAAGATAAAAGCAAAAACTTCTCTTTCAGATATAACTTTTAGTCTCCATAAAGGTGAAATTTTGGGGGTAGCCGGGTTAGCGGACAGCGGTCAACAGGAGATCATCGGTATCATTATGGGGCATGAAAACCAATTTTCAGGTCTTTTTAAATTGAATGGCAAGGTCATTTCCCAGCATACCCCCCAAAGAGCCAGAGCCCTGCAAATATCCTATATCCCCTCAGACAGACTTACCATTGGTTCGGATGGCGATCTCAGTTTGTGGGAAAATCTCATCAGTACACAATTGGACTCCAAGTGGGTTGCAGAACAATTCAGACTGAATAAAAGCAAAATCCAACATTACACACAAGACTTGATGCAATCCTTTTCGATTAAAGCATCTTCACCTTCCATGAAAGTTGAAAATCTTTCAGGCGGAAATATCCAAAAAACCATCTTGGCCAGGGAATTATCTGCTAAATCAAAAATCATCCTGGCAGATAATCCAACCAGTGGCGTAGACTCAGAATCGGCTTTGTTTATCAGGCAACAGTTACTAAACCAAAAGAATAAGGGTAAGGGCATTCTTCTGTTCAGTCATGATCTGGAGGAATTAAAACAGTTATCGGATCGAATCATTGTGCTTTATCAGGGGAGAATAAACGGAGAATTTTTTAGGGACGATGTTTCAGACGATTATCAACTGGGAGAGAGTATGATGGGAGCAAAGGCGGGCAACCGATCATGAAAAGGGGTTTGTCAAATCGGAGTATCAGAGTCCTTGCAATTATCCTCCTATCTTTGTCTGTGGCCTATTTGTTGACTCTTTTCTCTCACCTTGATTATAAGACAGGTTTTTTTAAAGGGCTAACTATTGGTTTTGAGAGAACAAATGATGCCTTTTTTCTTTTTCTTACCAGTCCAGTTATTCGGGTTTTTTCAGGAAAAATTCACTTCAACATGATGTCTTTTTCTCAGTGGTTGAATCAAACAACACCTCTGATATTCACAGGCCTGGCACTCACCTTAGTGTTTAACGCCGGTGTTTTAAATCTGGGAGCTGAGGGGCAACTATTTGCCGGAGCAGTTACAGGATCATGTGTTGCCGTTTTTATACCATTACCAGGTATTTTCCACATCATGTTAATTTTTCTTGTATCAGCTTTAACTGGCTTTTTGTGGTCTGTTTTACCCGCTTATGCCAGTGTTAAGAAAAAGAATTCCGAGATTTTGGTATCCTTGATGATGAATTATCTGGCCTTTTATTTGGGTATTTACATCATCAAAAGATTTATTCGAGACAATACTTCCGGAGCTTTGATGTCGGTGAAGTTCGCACCATCTGCAGCATTACCTCTCATTAGTGAACGGTATAAATTACATACTGGGTTCATCTTTGCAATCCTTTTGGCTTTTATTGTTTGGTATCTGCTTAAAAAGACCCGTTGGGGATTAAAGATTAAAATGATCGGT
>CAYUYU010000039.1:0-15936 GCA_964449405.1 uncultured Thermotogaceae bacterium | reverse complement strand
TCTTCTTCGTTCAGAATGTTTTCAACCTTATCTAAAAACACTCTTTGGCCGGATGCCCTTTTATATTTCACTCCTTTTCTAAAGGCTTTTGATGTCTTGATTCTTCCATCGCCAATGGATTTAAAAGTAGCAATAAAATTAAAAAAGGAATCCCCCACAAAGGCCAAAACATCGGTAGGTATTTCGTTTGTATTGGGAACAATCAAATCAAAATCAAAAAGCATTTCTAATTGGTCCTTTTCACAATGAATATTGTCCAATTTTTTTCTCCACTTTTTCTATATCTCTACAAAAATTATACAAGCTTTCTTTAGAAATGTTACGATTATCATATGCCTCTAATAAGGCTTCATCAAATGATTTCATTCCAAATTTTTTTCCTGTTTCCATCAAAGTACCTATTTGATGGAGTTTTTGTTCTCTGATGAGATTTCTTACTCCGGAAGTTGCTATCATGATTTCCGCTACCGGGAAAAATCCTTCATTATCTTGACGTTTTACCAACCTTTGATAAAGCACACCAATTAATGAATTTGCTAATTGTAGTGTGATTTGTCTTTGCTGATGGGCGGGAAAGACATCTACAATTCTTTCGGGTGCTGTTGCAGCTGAGTTAGTGTGTATGGTTCCAAAAACAAGATGACCGGTTTCTGCAGCTGTTAAAGCCAATGCCATGGTTTCAAGGTCTCTCATTTCTCCCACAAGTATAACATCAGGGTCCTGTCTAAGAGCAAATTTCAAGCCATCTCTGAAAGAATCTGTATCCAATCCCAATTCTCTTTGATGAATTAATGCCTTTTTACTTTCAAATATGTATTCTATGGGATCCTCAACGGTTAAGATGTGTACATTTGTAATCTCGTTGATATGTTCTAACATAGCTGCCATCGTAGTGGATTTACCACTACCTGTTGGACCAGCTACTAATATTAAACCGCTTTTCTTTTCACTCCATTCACGAAGTATTGATGGTAGTTGAAGATCATCAAGGGTTCTAACCTTCTTTGTAATAATTCTGAAAGCGGCGGCAAGGTTTCTTCTTTCAAAGTAAATATTCGCCCTTACCCTGATTGTGTCTTTAATTCCAAAAGAAAAATCAGTTTCCTTTTTTGAGCTCTTTTTAAATCCGATTTTTTCATATAGATAATCGATACTTTTTTGTAGATCATCCTTTGAAAAGACAGGTACATCCGTTAACCTCTGTAATTCTCCAAAAACCCTATATACCGGATGTTCACCCACAGAAAGGTGAACATCCGAGGCATTTAACTGAAAGGCGTGATAAATCAATTTCGGTATATCTAAAACAGCCATCTTTTCACCTCTTTTTAATCAAAATATCTCCATCTTTTAATCCATTAACTAAGAACAGATCATTTTCTCGCTCCAAAATTTGAATCTCTTTTTTTTGGTTGTCTTCAAGAAAAACAATGTTATCAGTGACGAATTCCACAGGGATCCAGGATGCTTTACTGTCAATAAAAGTAATGATGAGTTTACAATAAAGTGAGTTAATAAAATCTTGTGCAATTTCTGCAATATCAACAGACAAAAATAAAAATCGGTTGTTATTTTGTTCAGTAATTTGAATTTCTTCCAATAACCATTTACTATTTTTAGGTTCTAAAACAATTTCTATGAATTCTGCTTTTTTCAGTAGCTTTTCTTCTTCTGAAGTCATTTGTATATATGCACTAGCATCGATGGGTAATATCTCAAATAGTATTGTTCCTTTAGAAACGTATAGCTTTTCACTGACTGGAACACTGAGAACATAACCTTCTATTGGTGATCTGATTACGGTATTTTCAAGTTTGTCTTGAGCTAAATCGACAGCCTGTTGTTTTTCCTCTTGCACAGCCTTACCTGAATTAAGAAGCGAGATGGCAAATTCGTTTTTGGATTTTGCCAATTGATAGGCTTCTTCCTTGCTTTCCATCCTTAATAATACCGATCCTGGTTCAACATAATCACCAGTATTCTTCTCGATTATTTCAATAAAATCATCCGAAGCAGCTTTGATGTGGAGTGTTTTTAAGAAAACAACTTTTTTTTCCAACGTTTTTTCATTAAAAACATTAAATGTACTGACAGCGAATTTTTCTGATGTTCTGTTCATAATCAAAGTGACCATTATTAAGAGAAGAAAAAAACAAAAAAAAAGAATGACATATCTTTTCACTGGTTATCACTCAATCCTAATCGGCTCATAAATTCATCGATATGCATTATTATCGCTCCGGTATTTTTTGCGATTGGTTCTAAATGGGAAAAACCTTCATCAAAAACAGCTATTTCCGGTTTATAAGCGAGCCCATCTCTTAATTCAAAACCAATTTCTTCTGACAGCATCTTTATTTTTAACCATTTTTCTTGATTATCGGTTAAGACTGAGATAATCTTTCCATCCAGTCCGTTTTCTTTTAAATCTTCTTCAAACGTAGTATTTAGGATTTCTTCTTCTTTCTGAAGCTCTGAATTGATGGTTTTAGGTCTATTTTCAAGCTTGGGTTTTTCGGGATGATCCTCAGAAATTTCAAAGAAACTTTCATGATCAATATTATCTATGTCAAATCCATCCTCCGATTTTTTGGCTTTTTCATTATTGTTAATACTCAATGCTTCTTCTTCATCATTTGATGGGTTTGATTTTAGTTCCTCTTTTACTTCAGATTCTGAGTTATCATTTACCAGTAAATCATCTAAAAGGGATCCTCTTGGTTCTTTATCCCTTGTGTTTTTGGATTCCTTTTTTATATCTTTAGGCTTTAACAATTCACTCTTAACTGTTTTATTTAGTTTTTGGTCTTTTTCTTTATTTTCATTGTTCATGATGCTCTCTTCCAATTTTTCTCTTAAAGTTTTATAGCTATCATCTTCGATAGGATGCTTTCTCTTTACATAATATCTTTTGTTTGATTCATTGATCAAGAATAAATTTGATTTCGAAATTTTTTCAATTAATTGTTTGAATTCTTCATCTGTTATCGCATGATCATAATAACCCGATTCTACTTTTGTGGAATCCAGGATACGCAATAAATAGTGTTTTTGGATTTTATCCAAATGATGTAATTGTTCAATCATTGATTCATCAGGAACAATATTCTGTTTTTCTTGATTTTTTTGTTTGATTTCTTTGAAGTCATCATTTCTGTTTTCGTTTTCTTTGGTAATGATTTCATTTAGAAATGTTAATGGTTTGGATAGTTGCGTTTTCTTTTTTTTCAGATTACCTAGATTTGCTATTATTTTAGAAGGTTTTTCTTTTTTTTGATCGATTTCTTCTTTTGATGCCCCTTTTATGAGACTGTCAGGTTCGTTTCCTTTTTGAGTTGCTATATCTTTTTCATTCGCCACGGCTTTGTGTTTAGTCTGAAGTTGCTTTAAACATAACAATTGTTCTAAAGTCTTGATCTCATCTTTTGCCAGAAATATAAAATTATTTCTTATAAAATCATTCGATGTATCTGTTTTTGACTGTTTTTTAATTTGATCGATGTCTAACCAATTCTCTGGATAAAAACTTATAAAATCTCCGCTTATATAAGGATTGAATGGATAGACTTTTTTTATTAAATTAGTAAAGACTGAAAAATCTGGCGAATTAAAGAAGACTTTATAAACTCTTGAATCGATGACCTCTTTCTTGGTTAAAATTAATTTGCCTTTTTCTATTAAAAGGTAGGATAAAGCAGTGAGCATAATGTGATAAATACTGTATACCTGGTGTTGTTTTTTCCCACCTCTAAACATCATTTTTTTTACTTGTTCACTTTCAGAAAAGGGTTTTTTTTCAGTGGTGTATTTTTCTATCATCAGATCTGAGATATTAATCATTCTTTCAGGGACGAAGATTTTGTAAAGATTGAACATGATGGGCGCATTTCTTGAACCTTTATCAAATCGGACAAGAGGGCAAGTTAATTGTTGAATTTTGTTTACTAACAATTCACTGTTTGGATTTTGAGTCCCGGAAATATCACTTAAAAATGAGTATGTACCATTTTCATCAAGAAGAAAATCAAGTGATAACAGTTGGTGCTTAAGACTTTCAAAAAAAGAGTCCTTTGTCATATAAACTGTCTCATCTCTTTTGTCTTTGCCCATGTGGATTAAATTCACCTTATCTTGAATAATTAATTGATCTATCCATTGGGTTAAAATACTAAGCAGTTCCTTGTTTTTAACTTTCAGTTGCTTAAAAAGGTATTTGGAATTAAAACGTTCCTTTTTATTTTTAATTAATTTGTCTAAAAATGCTGCAAACATGTTATCTCTGTTTTTCATAAACTTTTTCTCCTTCGAATAGTTTGTAAAGATCAAATAAAGAATCAACCATTAAATCTGGAGAATATTGATATTTTTTTGCATCTTCTAATTTACTTTCACCCGATAAAACTAAAATAGACATAATATTCATATCTTTCGCCATTCTTATATCTGTATATAGTCTGTCTCCGAGAAAAACTGCATCACGTTTGTTCGCTTTGCTTACTTGAAACACATAATCAAGGATTGCTGTTGACGGCTTTCCTAAAATTAAATCCGGTTTTCGGCCTGTAGAGCGTTCAAACATTGCGATAAAGGAACCGACATCCGGAATCATACCTATTTTTGACGGACAGTTAATATCAGGATGGGTGGCTATATATGGAACATTTTGATTTAAAAAATGGGAAAAAACAGAAATTTTTTCATAATTAATGCCGGTATCATAAGCCATTACAGCAACATCTATGATTTTATCCAAATTTCTTTTAAAGGGGGGGATAATGTTTAATCCAAAATCTTTGATTTCTTTTGCCGCTTCAAAATTACCCATATACATAATGCGTGCTTTTGGATGGTGTTCTTTTAAATAAGCTCCTGTAATTCTGTTGGAGGTAATAATTTCTTCTGCAGATGCATTTATACCGAATCCATTAAGTTTATGATAATATTCTTCCCTTGTTTTTGAAGAATTATTGGTAAAAAAGAACCGCTTACACCCATGACTTTTTAACAAGTTTAAAAAATCAGCAACCCCTTTTATCAATTTATCTTCAATATAAAGCGTTCCATCCATATCAAAGAGAAATACACTCTTCTTTCTTAATTCTTTCAGTGATGATTCATTTCCTTTTGAGTATATCATCTACATCTCTCCTGTTTAAAACCATATATTTGTGTTCAAACGATGATGGTTTACTAATCCACTCTTTAACAACTCGAGTGGCTCTACAATCATCTTCATTATATAATAACAACGCTTCCAAATGTTTTTTATTACCTGTATTTAACCATCTCCTGTATTCTTGAATTGAGCTTCTGCCATCTAATCCAATACGCCATTTGAATCCCAACCATTTTGCTATTGATTTTAATGAATAATGGCGCAAAGGTGTGAAAATGTTCTTAATAAAAATCTCATAGATATCGATCATGTTTTCTTCATTACTGAATTGTTGTTTTAATTCTCTTGAGAGCTCTCTTAGAATACGGTTTTCGTATTCACAGTAATGATAAAGGTTTACTTTTAACGTTTCCACGTATTTCATAATGGCAGATATTTGAGAATTTCTTGAGTGATTATCATCAACTAAAAAGTAATGATAATCATTGTTATGTAAAAAGCCAAATAAATAAGGAGTATCATCTGCTTCGATATCAAAATAGACACCACTGTCTTCTGCATTTTTGATCAACAGGTTTGGTTCGGTTAGAAATAATGCTGTATCATTTACATATGAAAAGGCTTGAAGTTTATATCTTCTAATGTTCTTTATCTTTTCTTCCAATTCTTTTCTTAAAGGTACATTGATTAAATCCCCAAGTGTATCGATTCCGAAAACTTTCATCATTGAAGACATATTTGCGCCAATTCCCCTAATACTTGAAACGGGGAGTTTTGTTCGATCCCCAACGTTGATTGAATGGCATTTTTCCCAGTAGCTACAAAAGTTACAAATTCTTGTCCCTGCTGCAGGAGGCGGTTCTTCACTATTTGCTATTGTTTGGAATGTTTGTAAAAACAGTTGATAATCATCATTTTTTATTCTTTGAATTTTCATGGTTTTTTTTCGAAGAAATATGATGTTATCTGAAACGGTTAAACCATTTATTCTGGCAAGTAAAACAAATATTGATGCGATGTCATGATGCCTTTTACTGGGTCTTCTTGATAAATGTGAAATAACGATTTGGTATCTCTCTTTTTTTCTGATTAATGCGTGTACTGCTAATTTTATCTGTATTTCGTTAATCGAACCTACAATCATGGGATTTAAAATATCGGCTTCGTTATTTGCAATTCTATTTGTGATTTCGGGATTCTTTTTCGCGTCTACCCAAGAAATATTCTTAAAATATTCTTTGACATTTCTAATACGATCCTTTTCTAAGGCATTCTCCACCACAACATTATCAGCATTTTCTTGAAGAAAAAAATAAAACATTCTGGGACATGTAAACATGTAATAGATTTCGTTGTTCCCGATCACTTGATTCATCAACTACTCACACCTTTAATTTACTTTCCAAGACAAAAATCTGAAAAAATGGTATTAATAATATCTTCATTATAATCTCTACCCGTTAAGTCATTCAAAGCTTTAATAATACCCCTTATTGTTATGGAAACCGTATCTATGGTAAAACCAGTCGTTAAATCTGAAATGGCCTTAAGAGCGTCATGATAAACTCTTTCTAAAACTCTTTTTTGAAGGTTGTTAAATAATTGGGTTTCACTTTTATTCTCTACAAGCTTTTTAGCTGACTGGTATATGTATTCTTCTAATAATTTGATTCCTTCTGTGTTTTTTGCTGAAATTTCATGGACTGAACCATATTGACTTAGTTTCGCTTTCAACAATCTTGATTTTTCCGATTCAGTATTTTTTAAATCACTTTTATTAATAATAATGAGTATTTCCTTCTTTTCCAAATTGGCTTCTTTTAACAGTTTTGTCGATACATCATCAAGTTTTGAAGTATGTTCAAAAAGAAAGATGGCTAAAGGAGCCTGTTTAAAAATCTGAAAGGTTCTTTTTACTCCAATTGATTCCACTTCATCTTGGGTTTCTCGTATCCCTGCCGTATCAATGAGATTTATTAAGATACCATTTACATTTAGCTCTGCCTGTATATAATCTCTCGTCGTCCCAGGTAAATCAGTTACAATGGCTCTGTCTTCTTTTAAAAGCAAATTCATTAAAGTAGACTTTCCTACATTAGGAGGGCCCAGAATCACAGTGTCAATACCGTTTTTTAATCGGATGGAATTGGCAGCGTCTTCTATGACTGATGCCAAATCGTGTACAATGTTTCTTAAACCATTGACTATTTGTTTGGTTTCAGCGTGCTCGTAAATTTCATCCGGATAATCTAATTGTACTTCAATCATTGCAGCGATTTTTGTAAATCTTTCTTGAAGGTTTTTGATATAATGCGAAAGTTTACCTTCAAGGCCTTTTATTAATAGTTTTGCGCCTTCTTGAGTTTTTACGTTAATCAAATCATTAATCGCCTGAGCCTGGATTAAATCAATTTTTGAATTAAGAAAAGCTCGATACGAAAATTCTCCAGGTAAAGCGTTCTTACAGATATTCAACGTGCTTTTTAAAACCATTTCAGTAATGATCAATCCACCGTGACAGAATACTTCAATCATTTCTTCCCCTGTAAAAGAATTAGGCGCTTGATAATAAACAATTTGAACTTCATCGATGGTTGTCTGATCAGAATCTTTCCATTTTCCATAATAAATTTTTCTGTGTTCAATTGATGTGTCTTTTTTTGCCATTACAAAGTGC
Source organism: uncultured Thermotogaceae bacterium (assembly GCA_964449405.1). GTDB lineage: Bacteria > Thermotogota > Thermotogae > MWEM01 > MWEM01 > JASUTC01. The sequence continues at coordinate 8,143 of CAYUYU010000039.1, read as the reverse complement.
TCTTTTAAGACATTAAACGCTCTTTGTCCTGTTACACGTACGATCGAAATGGCGCCAGTCCCCATTGGAGTGGATAATGCCACAACGGTGTCCGATCGATTCATGAGCATGATTAAATTTGCTCCATAATCTCAGGTGCAGTTACTCCCAATAACATCAAGGCATCATTTATAACTTTTCGACTAGCGAAAGCTAAAGATAAACGTGCATTAGATAAAGTGACGTTCTCAGTATCAACAAACACATTTGAATTATAGTATTGATGGAATTTTGAAGCCAAATCATGAATATAATTTGTTAGTTTATGAGGAGAATTCGTCTGAATAGTTTCAAGCAAAGCATCAGTATAGAGCATCAAGTCTCGAATGAATAAAACATCTTGTCTGGAATTTAATTCACTAATATATTCGCCGGGATTAAATTCTAATCCTTTATTTTTTGCATTGGCAATCAAGCTGCAGATTCTCGCATGTGCATACTGGACATAATAAACGGGATTATCCAGAGAAGTGCTTCTTGCAAGATCAATATCAAATATTAGCTGACCATCTTTATCGACCATGGCATAAAAGTATCTCGTGGCATCCTTTCCCACCATTTCAATGAGTTCATCAAGTGTAATAAATGTCCCTTGTCTGGTGGACATTTTGATAACTTCACCTTTTTGTTTGAGGGTTACCATTTGATGCAGAATTACATTGAAGAACTCTTCGTCAAACCCAAGAGCCCTCATGGCTGCTTGCATTCGTGGAATATGCCCATGGTGATCGGCACCCCATATATCATAGACCTTCTTGAAACCTCTTTCATGTTTTTTAAAGTGATTGGCAATATCTGTGAAAAAATAAGTTGGCATGCCATCAGATCGAATCAAGACTTTATCTTTTTCATCGATAAACTCTGATACCTTAAACCAAAGTGCTCCATCTTTCTCATAGATGAGTTCCTTTTCTTGAAAAATTGATTTTACCCTCTCAACCGTTCCGTCTTTAAATAAAGACCCTTCTGAAAAATAAACATCAAATTGTATATCCATTGCTTTCAATGTGTTCTTTATATGACTAAACATAACCTCTTTAGCTTTATCAAGGAAGTACAATTCAATTTCTTCATTCCATTTCCCTTCAAATTTATCTCCTTCTACCATTTTAATCCCTTTGGCAATCTCAATGATGTATTCACCTTTATATCCGCCTTCAGGTATTTCTTCTTTAATACCAAACAGTTCGTTATAGCGAACATAAACGGATTTTGCCAATAGTTTCATTTGTCTTCCGGCATCATTAAAATAGTATTCTTTAATAACCTCATAACCAAATCGTTTGTATATGGAAGAAAGGACATCTCCAATAACAGCTTGTCTTCCATGCCCAACAGTTAGAGGGCCTGTTGGATTTGCACTGACAAACTCAAGTTGAATTCTTTGACCTTTCCCCAAATCGGAGTGAAAATACTCTTTGGTGGGTTTATTAAGAATTTCCAATAATCTTTGTTGATAGAAATCTTTGGATAAAAAAAGATTAATAAAGCCTGGACCTGCTATTTCAACTTGTTCAAAATTTGTATTTTCTTTCAAAAAACCAACAATTTTTTCAGCTAATTTTCTCGGTGCAGTTTGTACTTTTTTAGCATTTATCATGGCAACATTAGTGGAAAAATCACCGAATTGGTCATTTGGTGGAACTTCCACGCGAAAATTTGTGTCTAATTTTTCATCCATTTGAGATAAAGTGCTACAAATCATTTTATAGATATTTTCTTTGACCATTTTTGACAAGTTATTCACCCTTTCTTTCTTCAACTGTTCCGAATTCAACTTTGTCCAATCCATATCGTTTTTGGATATGTTCCTCAAATTTAATATGATAAATATGAACAAAAATACCAGGAAAAACCTCATAACTTCTATCTTTTTCAACATTGTTAGTATAAATATAATTTGTTTTCGAGGTTAAGACTTTGGTGACAATATTTCTTTGGAGCACCAATTCTTCAATCCTTTCTCTCATTATTTTGATTCTCTGAAGTTCATTAAACATCATCATCAGACAAAACGATGAGATACTTAATGCAATTAACATATCAAGCAGAATAAAAAAACCAGTTCTCTTTTTTTTGGATATAAAACATTCAGTCCCTTCAAAAAATAGCATCCTATCAGTCTATCAACATCAGTATTATACATGATAATTCGTCTTTCTCAAGAATCAAATTCGTTCTTATTGGAACGCAATTTTGATTTCTCGATTTTATCAAAGTTCTTTTTTTGGTTTTTTTCGCAATAATATTGTGCCAATGCTTCTTGAGATTCAACCGATTGCTTGCCTTGATGTTTTTTTATAACATAATCTCCGTTTTCTTTCTGGATCCTCGCTTTAACATTATCTGTTATGATCAAATCCAGAACATCCTTTATCTCATCTTTTAATCGATCATCTTCAATGGGAAACATTGTTTCTACTCGCCTATCAAGGTTTCTTGGCATCCAATCGCCACTTGAAAGGAAGATCTTTGGATTACCGCCATTTTCAAAATAATAAATTCGAGAATGTTCTAAAAACCTGCCCACTATAGAGTAAACTGTAATGTTATCACTCAGATTTTTAATTCCTGATCTCAATGCACAAATTCCCCTAACGATAAGATCTATCTTAACACCGGCTATTGAAGCTCTGTATAAAGCTTTAATAATTTCTTTATCAAGCAGTGCATTGTTTTTACAGATGATCCTTCCATATCCATTTGCCTTAAAGTATTGTATCTCAGCTTCGATATGTTTGATGAAAGCGTTTCGTAAGTTTTCAGGTGCTATGTAGAATTTCTTCCATTCGGGAGGTTGAGAATATCCTGTCAAAACATTAAATAGTGCAGAAGAATCTGCCCCAAAACTTTCACGGGAAGTAAACATACCAATATCTGTGTATAATTTGGCGGTTTTATCATTATAATTACCCGTAGATAAATGAACATAACGCTTGATGCCATCTGATTCTTTCCTAACTACAAGTAAGACTTTACAGTGTGTTTTTAACCCCACTAATCCATATACAACATGACAGCCTGATTTTTCAAGCTTTTTTGCCCACTGAATATTATTTTCTTCGTCAAATCTGGCCTTTAATTCCACTAATACTGTGACTTGTTTTCCATTCTCAGCAGCTTTTATCAAAGATTTCACGATTGGAGAATTCCCACTTACCCTATAAAGGCTTTGTTTAATTGCCAGAACATTTGGGTCTTCAGCGGCTTCTTCTAAAAATTCGATGACAGGGTTGAAGGATTGATAAGGGTGATGCAAAAGAACATCTCTTTTATTGATCACATCGAATTTGCTTTTTTTTATTTCAAATTCCGCTGGTTGCATAGGAAAAATTGGCTTGTATTTTAAATGTTCAAATCCTTCAATCTGTGAGATATGCATAAATGATGATAGATCTATCGGACCGTTTATCTCATATAACTCATCGTTATTTAAGGCAAGCATTGAGAATAAAATATCGTTGATGATAGAAGAAGCATTCTTTTCTATTTCCAATCTAACTGGAAATCCCCTTTCCCTTTGTCTTAATGATTTTTCGATTTCTTCCAAAAGATCACTGGCTTCTTCTTCGTCAATGCTTAAGTCAGAATTGCGAGTTAATCGGAATGGATGAATGCTCAAAATCTTATAACCAGTAAAAAGTCGTTTGGCAAACAATTTTATGATTTTTTCCATACTGATAAAACTTATGTCTTCTTCGTTTTCATTAACGTAGATTCTTGTAAATCTTGGGAGCACAGAAGGAACCTGAATGATTGCCAAGAGTTTTTCCTTCTTTTCATTTTCAATAATAACCGCTTGATTTAGACTTTTATTAAGAATTTGAGGAAATGGTCTTCCTTGATCAATTGCCATAGGTGTTAATACAGGAAATACAGTTGAGTTGAAATAATCACTCAAAGTTAGATATTGTTTTTCATTCAAATCTTGCTCATTTAAAAAAGAGATACCTTCTTTGCTTAATTTTGGAAGAAGCAATTTATTTAAACAAATATACTGTTTTTTCACCATATGATGGACTTTTTTTGATATGGCATCCAATTGTTCTCTCGCAGTCAGTCCAGCTGCATCTTTACCTGTATAACCAACTGAAACTAATTCTTTTAATCCTGCAACTCTGATCATAAAAAATTCATCAAGGTTAGATCCACTGATGGAAAGGAATTTTAATCTTTCCAGCAATGGGTTCGTTTTTGAAAAGGCCTCATCCAAAACCCTTTCGTTAAATTCCAGCCAACTTAATTCTCTATTGAAATAATATTCGTATGAATCCAAGTTCACTGACTCACTCCTTTGTTATTTCCGGTTTTAATCCAAAGACATCTTCAAAAAATTCTGATTTTGTTTCAATAGACCACTTTTCTAAAAGGATTCTTTGATCGGATATGATTTTTAACTTTAGTTTCCTGCTTTTAATCTGAACCTTAATATCTTTCACTTTGCTTGAATGTGATCTGTCAAGTGCATCTGCTATCCTTAAAATTGCTAAAAGTTTCGCTATCACCAGTCTATCGTTTTGCTCCATCTTCTGTAAATTTACATCGTCCGATAATAAAAACTTGGTACTGTGGTACTTGGCAACTGATGCGACAATTTCAGTTTCTCTCTGATCAAGTCCCAGGAGTTCTGTTCCTTTGATTATATTGGCAGAGTGTTCAGAATGATTTTTTAATTGGATGAACTTTCCAATATCATGTAAGATGGCAGCTAACTGAAGTATTAATCTATAACGTCTGTCTAATCGATGCTTCGGTTTTAGAAGATCGAATAAAATCAAGGCCAGTTTTTCAACTTGATTGGCATGTTCTTCATCATATAAAAAGCGTAATCCAAGGTTTTTTGCTGAAATGACTGTACTTTCAGCGAAAACTTGACTGATTTCACTGAAATCATCGTTGGAAAACATTTCCAACAAAATGGCTTCTGAAAGTTTGACTGGAACCGAGATGATGGGACTCACATTGACGATATCAAAAAACATTTTATAAATTCCCATTGAAGGTAGGAGTGACTGCAAATCATGTTCTGGAAGGTTATACTTTCGCCCGATTTGTTCAGGAGTATTTGTTTTAATCTTTTCAAATAGATCCGTTATGGTTTTAACAGAAATTATCTGGAATTCATTATGCAGTTTTCCTCCGCTCATCTTGATAATATTTTCTATTTCCTGCCCACAAGTAATAAAATGTTCAACCCGATCAATATCCGGAATCGATTGAATCGTTTTTACAAAGCTACTCAGGTATTCGTTAATAATCCGATAGGCATTTTCTGAGTCTCCTTGAAAACTTCTCAAGATTTCCAGTAATTTAACAGAGCCAATACGAACATTCTGGGAGTATATAATTTTTCTGTCTTTACAAATTGCAATACCAAGGCTGCCGGTTCCAATATATCCTAAAAATAACCGGTCATTTTTAAAATCTGATTTGTTTATCTTTAACAACATGGCTTTATATATGGTGGATTTTTCTTGTGGATCATCCAATACATGAACGTCAAAGTGAGTTCTGCTTTTAATTTGGTCTAAGATAAAAGTGATGTTTTTTGCTTCTCTTAAGGCCGTGGTTCCTACCACCTTAACCTTTTTAACAGCATAATCTTTGATAACTTGTTTGTAATTATCTAGTATTTTGCAAATTTTATCAACCTTTTTAAAACTAATTCTACCATAATTAAAGGTTTCCTGCCCAATACTTAAAGACTGATACAAGTACTCAATCTTTTTTATGGAATCGCCAGTTGATTCCGAGATATTTAAATATACACCTTCTGATGCAATACTGATGACAGCCGCAATATCGATCATTCTTCCTCCAGGTTTTCCATTAATTTTTCGACTAAGGTTAAGGCGCCATAAAGACAAGCATCATCTCCAAGTTGAGAGACTTGAAAAGAACAGTTATCCATTGCATGCGGGACAGAATAGAGTGTAACATATGCTTTGATTTTCTCAACAAAATTATATCCTAATGCCTCAACAAGCCCGCCACCAAAGACAACCATTTCAGGATTCAATATATTCAACGTGGATGCCACTGCAATTCCAAGATATTTGGCGGCTATTTCCAAAGCTTCTTTCATACATTTGTCACCCTTCTCTATTGCTTCATTTATTGTAGAACTTCTGAGAATATAATCCGCTTTATCTTCTGCTAACTCCTCTTTTAAAATGCATTCTCTGCCATGCCTGATTTGAGATTGTATATACTTTAAAATACCTGTTTTTGATGAATAACTTTCTAAACAACCCCTAGAACCACAACCACAAATAACCCCATCGGGATTTAGCGTGATATGACCAATTTCTCCAGCGAGGCCAGAATTTCCAGTATAAACTTTGGAATTGAGAATCAAACCTCCACCAACTCCTGTACCAACAAAAAAACCAACTGTATTCACAGTATCTTTTGCAACACCATGGCCCCATTCACCTAATAAGGATACATTCGCATCGTTATCAATAATTACCGGTAATTTAAAAAGGTTTTGGATTTCATATGAAAGCGGATATTGTTTCCAGGGAAGATTTGGGGTGAATAATACAACACCATCTTTTATGACACCAGGAACTCCTGCTCCTATGGCAACAACTTCCATATCAGCACTTTCAGCAGTTTCCATTAATTTTGAAATAACCTTTGAAATCTGATCCAAGATCTTTTCAGTTCCATCATAAGCTTTTGTTGATTTTTTCTTTCTTTGTATGATGCTGAATTCATCGTCAAATAGTGCCCCTAACACCTTAGTACCACCCACATCTAAGGCTATAATAGATTTTTTCACATTTATCCCACCTTTCTCTTCATGAAAATTATAGCATATAATATTCGCATTCTTAATGAAATATTGCCTTTGAAAAAGTCTCAATGTAAGTTTTGAAAGGCTCTATTGCATGCATGATATAATCTCATAGACTTTTTGGGGGAGGGATCACATTGAATGAAAAAAGCAGTTTTATGCAAGAAAGGCAAGAATTGGACGAGTTTGTAATGAAGTATGCCGGTAAAGGGCTTAAAAGATTTTATAACCTTGATTCTCAAATGTATCGGAAGGGAGCACTTGATAAAAGCCAAAAAGAGCTACTTGGCTTGGTTGCTTCAACGGTTTTAAGATGTGATGACTGTATTAAATACCATTTGATTAGAAGTCTTGAAGAAGGTGTTTCAACGGAGAAGATTCAAGAAGCATTATCAATCGCGGCAATGGTTGGCGGTTCAATTGTCATACCTCACATGAGAAGGGCATTTAAGTTTTTAGATCAGATAGTAGATGGTGAGAAAAAGATTCAAAATAGTGCCTTTATTAATATTCTAAAATTGATTGAAGAGATTGTTGCTGATAAGGGAAACAAAGAAGAAAAATTATTCGCCATTTGTCAACTTCTAAAAGAAAAGATTGACTATTATGATTGGGTTGGTTTTTACCTTGTAGATTCCAATAAAGACAGAGAGTTAGTATTAGGACCATTCGTTGGTGCTCCCACCAATCATAAAAGAATTAATTTTGGTGAAGGAATATGTGGGCAAGCTGCTGAAAAAGAGGTCAGTTTTGTGGTTCAAGATGTTAATCTTGAGACAAATTATCTTTCATGCAGCCCTGATGTAAAATCAGAAATTTTGAGCCCTATTTTTAAAAATGGAAATGTTGTTGGAGAAATTGACATCGATTCTCACACTCTCAATCCTTTTACCGATGAAGACAGAGTCTTTCTTGAATCAATTGCAGAGCTTTGTTCAAAGCTTTTTTAAGGTGTTCAAAAAGTATGACAGGGGTTTTATACATCCCTGTCTCTTAAACATGTGTTTTTAGCCAATATTCACTACAATCAATTTTTCTATCCATTAAGCCATATTCAATAAGATATCTTCTTAAAAGAGGAAAATCCTGAAATATTCCTTTTAACTGCCTGTTTAACTCTTTTTCAGTATATGTCGTACCAGGTTCAAATGATTCACTGATTTTCAGAAGAACAATTAACTTTTCTTTTTCTTTAGAAGGGAACCGTTTCAGTTTTCCCTCTTCATCAAATAATTTAGCTATGCATTTGTTTCTTTCAGATTCAGTAATCGCATACCTTTCATCCACTTGTTTAGCTGTATG
>CAYUYU010000038.1:0-16009 GCA_964449405.1 uncultured Thermotogaceae bacterium | reverse complement strand
AGGGAGGCTTTTTCTTTTGCAATCTCGATTTTTATCCTTATACAGGAATACTACAAAAGCTTATAAACCCCTTAAATAAAAGCGTAGGGGCGGACCGATGTGTCCGCCCGCAAATGATGAAATTGAATATATTTCAAATAAATTCCACGAAACACCCTTTTTTCAGGGAAACCATGTTATTATTCCATCGTAAGTTAGAATAGAAAAGAGAAGTCTGATGAAAATAAACGATAAAAAGGGGGACAACAATGATTGAAAGGTATTCCTTGTCACCGATGAAGGAAATTTGGGATTTGGAAGCGCAGTATCAAAGATGGTTGGACGTTGAACTGTCAGTAGTAAAAACTTTTGAAGAGATCAAGAAAGCACCAAAAGGAACGGCAGAACAGATCAGAAAAAATGCCTGTATTGATGTAGACAAGATTCTATCGATTGAGGCCGTTACGAGGCATGATGTGATTGCCTTTATCAAAGGAATTACAGAAAATATGGGGGATGAAGCCAGATATTTTCATATGGGAATGACTTCATCAGACGTCGTGGATACCGCCTGGTCCATTGCCATGCGTGATGCGATGAACATGATCATCAACAAAAACCAACAACTGATAGAGGTCTTAAAAATAGGCGCAAAGAAATACAAAGATACCGTTACATTGGGAAGGACTCATGGCATTCACGCTGAACCCACATCCTTTGGTTTGAAATGGCTGTCTTATTTGAGTGAAGCAAAGCGAAACCATGCCAGGTTAAAAGAAGCGCTTACGCAAATATCCCAGGGAAAGATCAGTGGCGCAGTTGGAAATTACGCCAATATCACGCCGGAAGTGGAAGCCAGCGCACTCTCAAAATTAGGTCTAAAAGTCTGTGAATGCTCAACGCAAGTTGTTCCACGCGATGTTCATTCACAATACCTGTTCTCGCTTGCTCTTTTGGGCGCCTCCATTGAGAGAATAGCTCTGGAGATTCGTCATCTTCAAAGATCAGAGGTACAGGAGGCTCAAGAGCCTTTCAGAAAAGGGCAAAGGGGATCATCTGCTATGCCCCACAAAAAAAATCCTATCATCAGCGAAAGACTTTGCGGAATGGCCAGACTACTCAGAAGCAATGCGGATGCTTCATTGGAAAATATCGCACTTTGGCATGAAAGGGATATTTCCCACTCATCCATCGAGCGGATTATCATTCCCGATTCCTGTCTGATTGCCTATTACATGTTGGATAAAACTATCTGGATGATGGACAATCTTATTGTCAACGAACATAATATGACAAAGAACTTCGAACAATCTTACAACCTGGTCTATTCACAACGTGTCATGCTGGCACTAATCGAAAAGGGTTTGAGCCGGGAAGAATCCTATAAAACGGTTCAGCAAGAAGCGCTGTCTTGCTGGAATGACTCAAGGGATTTTAAAGAAGCAGTTTTGAACAATGAAGAGATCACTCAATTTTTAAATCAACAAGAAATTGAGAACATCTTTAAACCTGATCATTACCTTCAAAATGTGAATGCCATATACGAACGATTTGACTTGGAGGATATCCAATGAACAAGATATTTCGTGTCTATGTAAAAAAGAAAGCCGGGTTTGATATACAAGCCCAACATTTATTGACTGATATTCGGAGCCATTTATCCATTCCTAATTTGGAACAAATAAATCTCTTTAATCGATACGATATTGAGGGAATTGATGAAAAACAATTGGTGATGGTAATCAACTTGATTCTTTCAGATCCCGTGGTGGATCTTGCATACACAGATGATTTATTCGACAGCATGTATCGAGCCAATATCAAAAGAACTAGCGAAATGAAATGTGGTGTATATTCATTTGGCAGTGAATATCTTCCCGGTCAGTATGATCAAAGGGCAGATTCCACTGAACAATGTATGCGTATTCTCATCAGTCAATCCAACCCGGCAGTAAAAACAGCCAAAATATACTGTCTGTTCGGAAAGCTTACTGATAAAGATAAAAAAAAGATCGAGGATTATATCATAAACCCGGTGGATTCCAGAAAGTCGCTTGAGCTAAAACCTATGTCTTTAGAGATTAAAAGTGAAATTCCTCATGAAGTTGAGATTTTGAAAGATTTTATTCAGCTTGATGAACCATCACTGAAACTATTTCACCTTCAACATCAATTGGCCATGTCTATGGAAGACCTATCTTTGTGTCAACATTATTTTCAAAAAGAAAAAAGAGACCCAACGATAACGGAAATCAAGGTAATTGACACCTATTGGTCTGATCATTGTAGACATACCACCTTTTCCACCGTTCTTTCTTCTGTTACTTTTGAGAATACATCGGAAGCTAACCCAATAAAAGATGCTTTCAAAGATTTTAAAGAAGACTTTGAGAAATATTACAACAAAAATAAACACTTGACATTAATGGACATAGCAACTTTGAGAATGAAGATAGAAAAGAAAGAAAACAAGCTAAAAGAACTCGTGGTATCGGATGAAATAAATGCCTGTACAGTTGAAATTGATGTGAATACTAAAAAGGGCAAGATCCCCTATAATCTTCTGTTTAAGAATGAGACGCATAATCACCCCACTGAGATTGAACCTTTCGGTGGCGCAGCTACCTGTCTTGGGGGGGCCATTAGAGACCCTTTATCCGGCAGGGCTTATGTTTATCAATCCATGAGAGTAACGGGTAGTGGTGATCCCAGACAACCTGTAGAAGACACTTTGGAAGGAAAACTTCCCCAACGAAAGATCACCACAGAGGCCGCCCATGGATTCAGTTCATATGGCAATCAAATCGGAATCGCTACGGGAATGGTAAAAGAATATTATCATCCGGGATTCGTTGCAAAACGTTTGGAATGTGGCGCGGTAATAGGAGCTGTCCCTTCAGAAAACGTTAAAAGAGAAAAACCTGAACCTGGTGATTTAGTCCTGTTAATCGGAGGAGACACCGGAAGGGACGGATGTGGTGGAGCAACCGGCTCTTCAAAAAGCCATGAAAAACAATCCATTGAACAATGCGGCGCAGAGGTTCAAAAGGGAAACCCACCCATGGAAAGAAAACTTCAACGGCTTTTTAGAAACTCCGAGGTGACCAAAAGAATCAAAAAATGCAACGATTTTGGAGCCGGTGGTGTCAGTGTTGCTATTGGCGAATTGGCAGACGGTTTGGAAATCAATCTGGATGCTGTTGAAAAGAAGTACGCAGGCTTGGATGGAACAGAACTGGCTATATCCGAATCACAGGAGAGAATGGCTATCGTTATATCACCCGATGATTTTGAATTTTTCAAACGGGAAAGCGCCAGTGAAAATCTAAAATGCACCAATGTAGCAACGATTACTGATGATGCCCGTTTGAAAATGAACTGGCAGGGCAAAACCATTGTCAATATAGCGAGGGATTTTTTGGACACCAACGGCGCTCAGCAACATCGTGATGTATTTGTCAGTTCACCCAAAATACCCGCAACATTTTTAACAAATCATTCAGAAGAAAAAGACTCGATAAAAAAACTTTTAGCAAAGCTTACAAACATTAAAAATGCTTCACAACTCGGGTTGATTGAACGATTTGACAGTACAGTCGGTGCATCATCAGCTTTGTTTCCTTTCGGAGGTAAAAATCTCAAAACACCTTCTGATGTTATGGCCGCCTATCTTCCAACGGAGAACATCGACACCTCCACCATAAGTTTAATGGCTCATGGATATGATCCCCGGTTAACTGAGTGGAGTCCTTATCACGGCGGCATATATAACATCGTCCAATCTTGCTCACAATTAATTGCTGCTGGTGCAAAGCCTGACAAAATTTGGCTAAGCCTTCAAGAATATTTTGAAGCCTTACGTGAAGATCCTGCAAGATGGGGCAAACCGTTTGCAGCCCTTTTGGGAGCATACAAGGCCCAAAAAGAGCTGGGCTATGCAGCTATAGGCGGAAAAGACAGTATGTCCGGTTCATTCGAAAACATCAATGTCCCCCCAACCCTGATCAGCTTCGCAGTAGGAATTACAGAGGAAAAAACCTTATGTACCAATGAACTAAAGGGTCCAAATCATTATCTGGTTTATCTTAAAAACACACAAGATCAAAACCTCATTCCTGATTTTCAGAAGCTAAAGAAGCATTATCAACTGGTCCATTCATTAATCAACGAAAATGAAATTATCTCTTGTGGAACTGTCAACCGGTCCGGCATTTTATTTAACCTTTGCCTGAGGGCATTTGGTAACGGCATCGGTTTTCACCTTACTGAAACTGAATTTGCAGATTTAAACGAGACATTACCCGGTTCCTTTTTAATAGAATGCGAGCAAGAAACAAAAGATGTTCTAACCGCACATGGCGGAATCGTTATCGGACAAACATGTTTAGAAAAAAGCATTAAAATAGGTAAAAAAACAGTTCCTTTGCAAGCACTTGAAGAACGATGGCTTAAGCCGCTTGACGATATCTTCCCATTTATTGAGCCCATAAAAACCGGAACTTCATTCAAAATAAAAAAAGAGTCAACGACCACAGCGAAAAAAAAGTTCTTTACACTATTAAGGGATAAAAAACCAAGAGTTTTTATTCCCGTTTTCCCGGGGACCAACTGCGAATATGACACACAAAAAGCATTTGTAAGAGCCGGAGCAGATTGTCAAATAAGTGTTTTTCGAAATTTGACCCCTGACGATATCGAGGCATCTTCAGAACTGTTTGCAAATGAAATCGCAAAGAGTCAGATTTTGATGATCCCGGGTGGATTCAGTGCCGGAGATGAACCGGATGGTTCGGGAAAATTCATCGCTGCTGTTTTCAGACATGCGAAGATACAACAAGCCATTACAGATTTACTGGAAAAAAAAGATGGATTGATCCTGGGGATATGCAACGGTTTTCAGGCACTTTTAAGACTGGGGTTGTTACCCTTCGGAAAATACAGCCAGCCGGATGAAAATCTGCCCACATTAACCTACAATCATATTGGCCGACATATATCCACCATTGCAAGCACCAAAGTAGTCTCAACAAAATCATCCTGGTTTAGTCCGGACCAACTGGATAAAACCTTTAAAATACCACTCTCACATACAGAAGGGCGTTTCTTTTGTTCAAATGACATGTTGGAGCAGCTGATGGACAACGATCAAATCGCCTCTTGTTATTGCACACCCGAAGGAATCATTGACCCGCTGGGTACTTCAAATCCCAACGGTTCAATTGCCTCTATTGAAGGCATCACAAGTCCTGACGGAAAAGTGTTGGGGAAAATGGGGCACAATGAGCGTGTCCATTCTCAATTATACAAAAACGTACCGGGAATGGAAATTCAGGACATTTTTAAAAACGGCGTCAATTATTTCTTATCATGAAAAGTTTAAAAATGAAACAACAGCAGGAGGGCTATCATGAATAATCAACCATTGCAAGTCAACCGAATCTTTTGTGTGGGACGTAATTACATCAATCATGCAAAAGAATTAAAGAATCAAATTCCAGAATCTCCGGTTGTTTTTATGAAACCGACAAGTTGTCTTGTTCATCATGATTGTAAATACATCAATCTGTCAAATACCCGCTATGAAGTACATTATGAGTCTGAGTTAGTGATTCAAGTCGGTAAATCCGGTTTTTTCAAAGACGGAGACGTTATTGACGGGTTCATTCACGGGTTCACACTGGGACTGGATCTGACCCTTCGACAGCTCCAAAAACAATTGAAGGAGAAAGGTCTCCCCTGGGAAAAGTCGAAATCATTCGATCACAGTTCCCCACTTGGGAAAATCATACCTATTAACAGCTGTAATGAACTAAAAGATTTTAATTTTGATTGTTTGATCAACAACGAAAAAAGGCAGCACGGTCAAGTAAAGGATATGATCTTCTCCTTTGAAGAGATCTTGAAAGAAATTTCAAACTATTGGAAATTACTTGCCGGGGATTTGATTTATACGGGAACACCGGAAGGTGTAGGCGTTTTAAAAACAGGTGATATCATCAGAATTGAATCCCAAGAAACCGGAGCATTTGAGTGGAAAATAAGTTAAAAAATGATATAATTTGGTATACGAACCATTAAACTCAAAAAAAGATCGGGGGATAGAAGAATGGAAAAGGTAAAAATCGGCATCATCATTTGCAACCGGTATCACACATGCGGTGGAGGGAAATGTTTTCGCGCCTTACAAAACAGGGAAGGTGCATTCAGTATTTACAAGGACATGGAAGTTGAAGTAGGTGCTTATACCACTTGTGGTGGTTGTCCGGGGGGCAACATCGAATACGTACCTGCAGAGATGAAAAAGAACGGCATTGACGTGATTCACTTTGCGACAGGTATGCTGGTAGGTTATCCACCTTGCAAGAACATTGACTATTTCAAACGCTTTATTGAAGAAAAATACTCAATAAAAGTCGTTTTGGGAACTCATCCTATACCGCAAAGTTATTACATCACACATACCGCCCTTGGTACTTGGAAATCAGACCTATGGCAGGAAAAGATCTCCGGTGTTCTTTGTGATGAATCCATGAAACTGGCTTATAACTAAACTACTCAATAATCAGCACAACTATTGCAAAAAAGTCTAAAATGATTAACATGGGGGTTATTTCGTTGGCTTTTCCTACAAACAGTTTTAGAATAGTCCAGCATAATAATCCCCAACTGATTCCCTGGTTGATCGAAAAGGTCAGAGGAATTAAAATTATACTCAAAAAGGCTGGTATAGCCTCCTCATAATCAAGCCAATTAATTTTTAATATGGGGGTGATCATAAAAATCCCCACCACGATCAAAGCCGGTGCAGTTGCCACCGAAGGAACAATGGATAACAAAGGCGAAAAAAACATAAAAGGTATAAACAACAATCCGGCAACAACAGCCGTCATACCTGTTCTTCCTCCTTGAGCAATCCCCGTTGCTGATTCAATATAGCTGGAACCGGAGCTGGTTCCAAAAAGCCCTGACATCATTGATGATATGGCATCTACAATCATCGATTGTTTAAGATTTTTTGGTTTGCCGCTCTTGTCTTTTAAGCCGGAAGCCTCAGCCACTCCAATAAAAGTGGATAATGAATCGATCATATCCACAAAGATAAAAGAAAACATGGCCGGCAACAAGGAGAATTTTAAAGAGCCGATCAGATCAAGAGAAAAAAACAAACTGAAATCCGGTTTTTCCCAAAATCCCTGCCAGCTCACAACCGTTGAATAGGGATTACCGGACAAAGTAGCGTCGTAATACCATCGGCCAATGGGTATGGATAGAATGGTGGTGATGGCAATCCCCAAGATCAGTGCGCCTTTGACTTTTTTGACAAGAAGAATGGCCGTGATAATCAGTCCAACTAAAAAGGTAATGGTTAAGGGATTAACCTCAGGCGGCCCCAACACAGTGTTAGGATGGGAAACGATAAACCCGGATTCAATAAAGCCATTTATTGCGATAAACAAACCGATGCCAACAGCGACTGCTTGCTTTTGACTGGTGGGAATAGCATTAATGATGGCATTTCGGATATTGAGTATCGATAAAATTAAGAATATGAGACCAGACCAAAAAACAACCCCCAAAGCCACTTCCCATTTCAAATTCATTCCAATAACAAGAGAATAGGCAAAAAAGGTATTGATCCCCATACCCGGTGCCAATACGATGGGGTTTTTGGCATAAATACCCATCATGATGCTGCTAAAGGCCGATACTAAAACAGTAGCCGTCAATACACCGGAAAAGCTCATCCCCGTCTTGCTAATGATCATGGGGTTGACAATGATGATGTACATGGTAGCCAAAAATGTGGTGATACCTGCAAGAATTTCAGTTCTTAGTGAAGTGTTGTTCCCCTTAAAATCAAAATAACCTGAAACATTAACGCGTTTATACGTTTTCTTCTGATTCAATTCTATCTCTTCCCCCCTTTTTTGCTTTGTATAACAGTTCATCTGCCTTTTTAATCAACTGAGCGGCATTTTCTCCACGCCACTCAGCTAATCCACCACTGATAGTAATCGTAAACCCCTCTTTGAACACATGTTCCTTCAAAGTCTTATTAATTCTCTCAGCCGTATTCTTAGCCATTTGACAGCTTGTATGCGGAAAAATGATCAAAAACTCCTCACCACCGTAACGACCAGAGATATCTGTATCACGGATGTTTTCTTGAATAATTCTTGATACTTCCACTAATACATCGTCCCCGGTTTGATGCCCGTAATTATCATTTACTTTCTTAAAGTAATCTATATCCAACATCAAAACGGACAAGTTATTGGCGTATCGAGTTGCTCGTTTGATCTCGTTTTCCAACAACTCCAAACTTCTTTTATGATTGTATAACCCGGTTAAGCCATCTCTAATCGCCTGTTCTCTTAAAATATCATTAGCCTTTCTTAATTGTTCTTCTAATAAGTTTTTGGTGGTAATATCCACCATGATGCAAATCAATCCTGCTATTTTTTCACCCGTGGTAAAAGTTTCCTTATAAAAAGCAAATTCCTTATTCTTACCGTTTGCATCTTTTAGCTGTAGTTCAAACTCTTTATGCCCACCATTTTTAAGAAGTTCCATCTCAGTCTTTTTAATCTTTATTATGGCATTTTTATCAAAATATGTATGTTGTTTATTCCCTATAATCTCTTCTCGTTTCATACCGGACAATTTGCAAAAACGTTCATTGCATTCTATAAATACCCCATCCACATCTTTAACATACATAGGCATCGGAATCGCTTCAATCAATTTCTTCAGAAGGGCGACATAATTAGCAAGTCGACTTTGGACAATTTTTGTTTCGGTAATGTCGCTAAACATACTGACAATCATCTCAGGCTTGCCGGTATTGTCTTTGATAGAACTCATTGAATGTCTTACCCAGAACTGAGATCCGTCTTTCCTTGAAAACAAACGCTCAGTGACATGCTCATTCTTCTCTCCTGAAGAAAGCGCTCGAAATATTTCATCATCTTCACCGACTTTTACAGTAAACGAAAGCCAATCGGTTTCTGCCTTCATCTCCTCTTTTGTATAACCCAGCAATTCCACCGCTTTGTTATTGACTTCAAGTCTGTGTCCTGTAGTATCCATAAGCGTTATACCACTGTTGATGTTGTTAAAAACCGCTTTAAAAAGCTTTTCACGCGCATTCAATCTATCGTATAAATCTTTGATTTTCAGTAAGGTTTTTACACGCATATTCAGCTCAAACTGATTCACCGGTTTGGTAATAAACTCATCCGCTCCGGCTTCAAGCCCTTTGAGTTTTGACTCATTATCCTCTAAGGCACTTATAATGATGATGGGTATGAAGACATTTTTTTTCCGCTTTTTAATCATGTCACACAGGGCAAAACCGTCCATACCGGGCATCATAATATCCAATATAAAAAGATCCGGAGAATGTTCCTCCATCTTATTTATGGCATCATTGGCATTTTGTGCATTGACAACATCGTACTCTTCTTCCAGATATTTCTTCAAAATCAAAAGTGTTACGGGTGAATCATCAACAATCAGTATCTTTTTTCGAATAAAAACAGCTCCTTTACTGACCCGCAAATGTTTTGTTTAAGCGCCTCATCACTCTTTAATGATAACACGAGTCCCGACCGGAACCAAACTTTGAAGAAGAGAAACATCTTCATTAAACATTCTTATACAACCATGCGAAATCCTCTTTCCGATTTCCCAGGGTTTATTAGTCCCATGAATTCCATATTGTGGATTACTTAATTCCAGCCACCATTTTCCCAATCCGTTAATGGGTGAAAGGGGTTGAATATATTCCCCTTCCCAATATAATGCAGGATCTTCTACCTTCCTCTTGATATAATAGATGCCTTCAGGCGTTCTTTGACCACTTCCTACAGCAACTGGAAAAGAAATAATTTCCCTCTCTTCGTAAAAAAGAGTTAGACGACAATACTTTAACGAAATTAGAATTTCATATGGCCCATCTTCAAAGGACACACTTCCGATTATCAACTCATCCCCGGTATGCACCCCGTTAACTTTGTCTTTGTTTAATAGTTCAAGATCAGCTCGGTCAACACCATATTCTACGGCCAATTTATAGAGGTATTCACCCGGTAACACTTGATGATTGGCAATGTGTTCTTCATGATATGGAATTTCCGGTGGTTGAAGGGGTAATAAAACACCATTCATACCAAGCAGTTCTTCTCGATATGATTTGCGCCCGTCTAAAGTTTGAATATAAACCGTCAGGCCATATTTAACATTATCAATGATATCCTTCTCAGGAATAAAAGCACCTGAAACAACTTTGTTTCCCTCAATAAAGGAATCAAGCATTAAAAATAAATCATGGCCGGTTACGAAAATATTCGTGGAAAGGATCGTTGTCTCCTCTGACTCTACAAAGCAATATAAATAATAACCGGATTCTTTTTTCTCGGGAAAAACGACAATGGAAACAGAAAAGAGTAGCCCCAGACAATTCAACAAAATCCAGAAGAGCGCGATCTTCTTTTGCAATCTCAACTTCTTTACTTCACTTCTGGTTTGAGCAATTTCATCATATCTTCGTTTTTCATTTTAATCTTGCCTTCGTCCAATTCAATTGCAGCCTCAGTGACAAGTTCTGCCAATTCAGCATGGTTTTCTCTCAAGAGCCTTTCTTCTTTTAATCTTTCTGCCCGTTTTCCAATTAAAATCGGAATGGCGTATTTGTAGGGTATTTTTTTCAATAAGGCATCATAATTAAAACCCGTTTTAGACATTCATAAACCTCCTTTTAAATATTCTTGTACAGGTTAATCTTGTCAAGTTGCCTGTTGACTCTTAAATTCTCCGCAGTGTAAACCGCTAATAATTCTTTTGAAGCTTTGTCTTTTTCATGATTGATAATCAAATAATCAAAATGCTCTATCTTCTTTAATTCATCAAGCGCATCATGTAATCGTTTTTTTAAATCCTTTTCCGATTCCGTTGCCCGC
Source organism: uncultured Thermotogaceae bacterium (assembly GCA_964449405.1). Lineage (GTDB taxonomy): Bacteria > Thermotogota > Thermotogae > MWEM01 > MWEM01 > JASUTC01. The sequence goes on along the minus strand of CAYUYU010000038.1, from coordinate 5,069 downwards.
TTAACCAACCGCTTTTTCATTTCCTTAAAATCCGGTGGCGCTACAAAACAGACTGCAGAAGTGGGGATTACACTTTTTACATTTAACGCTCCTTGAACATCGATATCCAATAGTATGTTGGATTTGTTTAACTGGCTTTCAATATATCTTTTAGACGTTCCATAATAATACCCGTGAACCTCTGCGTATTCAAGTAAATCATCGGATTTCACCATTTGAAAAAAAGTGGAATCATCAACAAACCGATAATCTTTTCCATCCACTTCATTCTGCCTGGCAGGACGGGTGGTGAAGGAGACGGAGAAATGAAGGTCTGAATGTTCTTCCATTAAACGTTTAATCAAAGTTGTTTTTCCAGCACCGGAAGGACCGGTAACAACAAATAACAAGCCTTTAGCCATGTGGTTTCCTTCTAACTAACTCTGCGAAATTCGAATATCATTGACAATCCTTTCCAAATCCTCAAACCCCTGCTTGAATCTTAATGCAATGGTTTCAGGTTGTATCGCACTCAGTATAACATGATTAGAATCGGTGACGACAATCGCTCGGGTTTTTCTTCCATAAGTCGCGTCAATGAGCTTTCCATCCGTTTTGGCCTGCTCTTTTAATCGCTTCATAGGAGCAGATTCAGGATTTACAATGGCTATTACACGATCTCCCACAATGATGTTGCCGAAGCCTATGTTAATGATACCGTACATTCAAACACCTCCGGTTCATTTTTCTCACTGAATATTGTAGACCTGTTCCTTAATGCTATTTACGATTGATTTCGCATCAATAACGAGATTTGAAATAGATTTCAACCTGTTTTTAGATCCGATTGTGTTGAATTCCCGTCCTAATTCCTGACAATAAAAGACCAGTTTAGTTCCTACGGTATCATTATCTTCACAGGTTTGAACCAGGTTGATCATTTGAGAACAATGACTCTTGATTCTGTCAATTTCCTCGTTGATATCTGCCCTTTCTGCAAGTAAAGCCAACTCAAACTCTAACCGGTCTTCAGCATATTGTTTGTCTATTTCCAAAAGGAACTCGTCTAAGTTTTCTCTCATACGGTCTCTGTAATACTGTTTTAATCCACTAGCTTCCTTTTCTATCTGTATATTAATCTCATTTATCTGATTAAGATAATCAAGCAGCTCTCTCTCAAGATTTTGTCCTTCGTTTAATCTCATCCGCTTCAACTGTTCCAAAGCATCCATAAGAATAGGGACTAAATCTTCAAAAATAATCTTCTCGCTGTTTTCATTGAATGATTGTGTTACGATATCCTGATTGGACAAGATCACGTCAAAAGGCAGCGGCTCGCCAATACCAACGCTTTTTCGCAATTCGTCTAAAGAATAGTAAAAATCTTTCGCTAACTCCTCGTTGATATCAATAGAACTCAACTCATCTGAAATGATTTTAATGTTGATGGAAAAATCCACTTTACCCCTTTTGATAACTTGTGATACGATCTTATGAATTTCCGCTTCCAAAAAGGCATACAACCTGGGCAATCGGATATTCAAATTTAAACTCTTTGAATTGACTGACCTCATTTCGATCTGATACTGTGCAAGCTTGGAAGTCTTCAAAAGCCTGGCATAACCGGTCATGCTTTGTAAAGGCAATATACCACCTTCTCCCTTTATTATTCCCAATTATAACATATAAACGTACCCGTTCTTTATTTTTTGAGTCTTTTCGATAGTCTCTTAAATCGGAAAAATTAAGTATTAACCTTCTTACGACTTTTGTATTACGTACCCCTTGTGGATAGCCATTTATGATGCAAAATTTTTCTGCTCACAAAAACCCTTCTTCGCCTGTAGATAAGCTTGCATTGTTGTTTCAAAGGCATCATATGTTAAAATACGGTATAAAATCAGATTCTCAATCGTATGAGAGTCGCGGAGGTGTAAAAAATGTCTAAACCGATCACGGTTGTCTTTCCAGACAACACAAAAAGGGAATTCAGCGGAGAACTGACAGCCTATGATATCGCCAAAGATATCTCTGAAGGTCTTGCACGTGCAGTCATAGGAGCAACCTACAACGGAAAACCGGTGGATCTTTTCACCCCGTTGGATCAAGCTGACGTCGATACAGTCAACTTGAAGCTATTAAAAAAAGACGATGATGAAGCAAAAGGAATATACCGCCACACCCTGGCGCACGTCATGGCTCAAGCAGTCACCAGGTTGTTTGGTCCCGATCGGGTCGCATTGGGAATCGGACCCACCATTGAAAATGGTTTTTACTACGATATTGAAATAAAAGATGGACAGATAACCGAAGACGAATTACCCAAAATAGAAAAGGAAATGAAAAAGATCATCAAGGCCAATTACCCCATCAGTCGATTTGAACTGCCCAGAGATGAAGCCATTAAAATGATGGAAGAAAAAGGTCAACACTATAAAGTAGAGCTCATCAAGGATTTACCTGAAAACGAAACCATCAGTTTTTACAAACAGGACGACTTTGTAGACTTGTGCCGAGGCCCGCATTTACCTTCAACGGGTAAAATCAAAAGCTTCAAACTGCTTTCTTTGGCAGGTGCCTATTGGAGAGGTGATGAACATAATCCCATGTTGCAGAGGATTTATGCAACGGCCTTCCCTAATAATGAAGAACTTGAACAGTATCTGACATTCATTGAAGAGGCTAAAAAACGCGATCATCGAAAATTGGGACCTCAGCTTGAGCTGTTCATCATGAATGACGCTGCTGCCGGCATGCCTTTCTTTTTGCCAAAGGGAACAACTGCCCTTTTGCAGCTGATGGAGATGTGGCGAAAATTCCATAAAGAAGCCGGTTATGTTGAAGTCATGACCCCTTTAATTATGCATCAAGATTTGTGGAAACAATCGGGCCATTGGGATCATTACCGGGAAAACATGTACTTCATTGAAAAAGACGAACAACATTATGCGGTAAAACCCATGAACTGTCCTGGACATATCATCATGTACAAAAACGAAGCTATCAGTTACCGACAACTACCCTGGAGAATGGCTGAATTTGGTAAAGTTCACCGATACGAAATGAGCGGTGTTCTTCATGGCCTCTTCCGAGTCCGATCCTTTACACAAGATGATGCACATCTTTTTATCACGCCTGAACAAATTGTTCCCGAATTGATCGGTGTCGTTCAACTTGTCGACAAAATGTACAAATTGTTTGGTTTTGAATACGAAGTGGAACTCAGCACGAGACCGGAGAATTCCATGGGAACACAAGAGCAATGGGATACAGCTACAGAGGGACTAAAAGAAGCACTCAAAGCAACTGGAACCGTATACAGAATTAACGAAGGCGACGGTGCCTTTTACGGCCCGAAAATCGACTTCCACATCAAAGACTCCTTGGGAAGAACATGGCAATGTGCCACATGCCAATTAGATTTTCAGATGCCTGAGCGATTTGACATGACATACATTGCAGCAGACAATGAAGAACATCGGCCTACAATGATTCACAGAACAATACTGGGTTCTCTGGAAAGATTCTTTGGAATCCTCATCGAACATTTTGCCGGAGCCCTCCCGGCATGGATAGCCCCAACACAAGTTATGGTTCTACCCATAGCAGATCGACATATACCGGAAGTACAAAAACTCAAAGAAAAACTTGAGGAAGCCGGATTACGTGTAGAAATGGATGGACGTTCCAAAAAAGTCAATTACAAGATCCGAGAAGCCCAATTGAAAAAGATTCCCTATATGATCATCCTGGGAGACAATGAAATTGAATCCGGAAAGATCTCATTGAGACTGAGAAGCGAGAAGGAAATCAAAGACATGGACCTGAAAAATTTCATCGAAAAGCTGAAGCAGGAAATCACAGATTATTCGCTCACATCACCATTTGAAGAAGAATAAAAATGTCCATTTTCAGAAAAGAAACACACCAAGTGCGTGTAGGTCATGCAGTGATTGGAGGAAATCACGATATAACCGTTCAATCCATGACCAATACGGATACTAAAGACATCTATTCAACGAGCGTACAGATTAGACAGTTAGTCTCAGCCGGATGTGACATCATCAGAATAGGCCTGTACGATATAGAATGTGTGGAAGCCTTTCGTCAAGTGCGAAAGGCCTTTCACGAGGTTCCTTTGGTGGGGGATGTTCATTTTGATTATAAAATCGCTTTAAAGGCTATTAAAGAAGGCATCGACAAAATCAGACTTAATCCCGGAAATATAGATGCTGAATGGAAAATTCGGGAAATTGTCATCGCCGCAAGAGAAAAAGGCATTCCTATAAGAGTCGGGGCAAACAGCGGTTCCATCAACAAAAGATTTCAAAAGCTTTCAAGGGTGGGTGCCCTTGTAGAATCAGCACTTGAACAGGCGAGACTCCTTGAAAAAAACGGATTTGAGGATATCGTAATCGCCGTTAAATCATCTGCTCCCCTTGAAACGATTCAAGCAAACGAACAGCTTTCAAACAAAACACAACATCCTTTGCATCTCGGTGTAACAGAAGCAGGACCTTTAAGGCAATCATTAGTCAAATCCAGCATTGCCTTAAGTAATCTTCTGTTAAAAGGCATAGGTGACACGCTACGATACTCCATCTCCGGAGACCCGGTGGAAGAAGTTCTGGCCGGTCATCAGCTGTTGATATCCTTAGGTCTGCGAGAAGGCATCAATCTGGTTTCATGCCCTACATGCGCCAGGACGGAGATTGATTTAGATGATTACACCTCCAGAGTCAACGAAATGATCCAAGGTATTAAAAAACCTTTAACCATTGCCATTATGGGATGTGTTGTAAATGGGATGGGAGAAGGAAAATACGCGGATTTGGGGATTGCAGGAACGAAAAATGGGGGGGTCATATTCAAAAAAGGAGAAATATTTGGGAAGTTTAACCATGAAGACCTTTTTGTTGTATTTGAAAAAGAACTTAAAAAAATCATCAATGAATAGACGACTCATTTTATTGATTTTTTCCATTTGTATCCTCTCTACCATGTCCTATTCCAGGGAATTTTTTATTGACTTACCCCGTGGATTGGCCTTTACAATTGAATATTCAAGAATTGTCAGACAGTTTGGAGTT
>CAYUYU010000037.1:0-16042 GCA_964449405.1 uncultured Thermotogaceae bacterium | reverse complement strand
GATCGTTGGCGCTTTTTCAGGGTATTTTGGCGGGTGGATCGATGTCACGATTCAACGATTGATTGAAATACTCAGATCATTCCCCAGAATACCTCTTTGGCTTGCACTGGCAATGTTATTACCCCCAACTTGGCCAAGTACAACTGTTTATTTGGGAATTGTTATCGTTTTATCCTTTATTGGCTGGATGGGAGTGGCAAGAGTGATCAGGGGAATGGTCCTAAGTCTTCGAGAAAAAGAATATGTTTTAGCAGCACAAGTCATTGGTCAATCAGACTTCAAGATCATCACCAAACACCTAATCCCTAATACCATTACGTATCTGGTGGTCGTTTCAACCCTTTCAATTCCCGGAATGATTCTGGGGGAAAGTTCCATCAGTTTTCTCGGCTTGGGAATCAAAGAACCTATGACTAGTTGGGGACTGCTTTTAAAACAAGCCCAGTCACTTTCAAATATTCAATCCCATCCTTGGCTTATGATTCCCGGACTTTTCATCATCCTTGCAGTATTATCCTTTAACTTTGTGGGAGATGCCTTAAGAGATGCACTGGATCCCTACAGGGCGGTGGATAAGGTATGAGTATTATTCAGATAGAGAGGTTAATAACACATTTTAAAACAGATGAGGGGATAGTCAAGGCTGTGGATGATATCTCGTTTGAACTAAGCGAAAATGAGATTCTGGCATTAGTAGGAGAATCAGGTTGCGGAAAGAGTGTTACAGCACAAACAATCATGGGATTATTAAAGTCTCCCCCGGCAATCATCGAAGGCAGTATAAAATATCTTGGAAAAGAACTGATTAGGAAGTCCAACAAGGCTTATCAGAAATTAAGGGGTAAAGAGATTGGTATGATATTTCAAGAGCCCATGTCTGCCTTTGACCCATTATATACCGTAGGAGAGCAGGCTTTTGAAGCAGTTTCGATTCATTCAAAATTGAAAAAAGTAGATATTCGTAAAAAAATCATCGCGATGTTTAATAAAGTCGGTATTCCGGAAGCTGAAAGCAGATACGATGAATATCCTCATCAGATGAGTGGCGGTATGCTTCAGAGAATGTTGATTGCAATGACACTTGCTTGTGATCCCAATGTTTTAATCGCGGATGAACCTACCACTGCACTTGATGTCACCATTCAAGCTCAAGTTTTAAATCTCATGCGTGATCTCCAAAAGGAGTTCAATACCTCAATCATTTTCATCACACACGACCTTGGTGTTGTAGCGGAATTGGCGGATCGAATACACGTGATGTACGCGGGAAAGATAGTAGAAAAGGCACAAGTAGTGGAATTGTTTGACAATCCAAAGCATCCTTATACCAAAGGTTTATTGGCATCAAGACTAAAAAGGGACTTAAAAGGGCAAATTCTTCCCTTTATAAAAGGAACGGTACCCCGCGCCTTTGAATTTCCGAAAGGTTGCAGATTCCATCCAAGATGTCCTCATGCTATGGAAATTTGCAGACAACGCGACCCGAATCCGGTTTTTTTTGAGAATGGACACAGTTGTTCCTGCTGGTTGTATGCATCCAAAAACATAGATGGAGTTGATAAGACATGATATTGAAGGGTACGAACATAAAAAAATACTTTCCAATCAAAAAGGGGGTTTTTCTTCAAACTGCCGGTCACGTTAAGGCCCTGGAACAGGTTGACTTTGAACTAAACGAACATGAGACTCTTGGAGTTGTTGGAGAATCCGGTTGCGGAAAAACCACACTGGGGAGAGTGATTACTCTCCTCTACTCAGCGACATCTGGCCACTTGGAATATACCTCTCCTGATCAACGCACCCGTTTTATTAATAAACGGATGAACAAACATCAACTCAAACTCTATCGCCGAGACATGCAGATGGTGTTTCAAGATCCCTTTAGTTCTCTCGACCCCAGAATGACCATCGGAGACATTCTCAGAGAACCTCTCGATACCCATCAAATTTTTCTTAATCGACGGGAAAGAGATGACTACATTGAATATTTACTGGGTAGAGTGGGGATGTATCCCGAATATTCAGTTCGATATCCTCATGAATTCAGTGGTGGACAGAGACAACGCATTTCAATCGCAAGGGCAATTGCATTAAAACCACGAGCAATCGTTTGTGATGAACCTACCTCAGCACTTGATGTTTCAGTCCAAAGCCAAATCATCAACTTGCTGCAGGAACTCAAAGAACAGGAAAGGATGGCTTATTTTTTTATCTCCCACGATCTGGATCTGGTATATCATATCAGCGATCGCATCATGGTCATGTACTTGGGCAGTGTCATGGAAGAAGGTAGTGCAGATGAGGTCTTCAATCACGCAACCCATCCTTACACACGTGTTCTTATGAAATCCATACCCCATTGGGATCCAAAAAAAAGAAAACTGAGAACTGTTCACCTGGAAGGTGAACCCCCCAGCCCTATTAACCCACCCAAAGGCTGTCCATTTAACACCAGATGCCCAAATGCCTTTGATCGCTGTGTCAATCAAATGCCTCAACTTAAGCGGTTAAACGACCATCATTCTGTGGCCTGTTGGCTTTATGACGATTAAAGGAGATTAAAAATAAATGATTTTAAAAGGTAAACCTGTCCATGATGGCTTTATCATGCCTGCAGAATTTGAAAGTCATTCGGGTTGCTATATGCTATGGCCTTACAGAAGTGACATTTGGAGAGAGGCAGCCGTCCCAGCAGGTCGAGTTTTTGCAACCGTTGCCAACTTGATATCAACCTCTGAGAGAGTTTATATGGGAATTCGGGAGCAAGATCGTACAATTGCCAAAAGGTATCTATCCCCGCAAATCACATTGATCAATCTCGCATACAACGATGCCTGGATGCGAGATATTGGCCCAACCTTTTTAAAAAACAGGAAAAAGCGCAAAATCAGAGCTATCGATTGGAATTTCAACGCTTGGGGAGGCACAATGGATGGCTTGTACAAAGATTGGAAGAAAGACAGCTTGGTTTGCAGCAAATTGTTTGAGAAAAACAATATAGATTATTATAAACCTTCTGTGGTGTTGGAGGGTGGCGCCATCCATGTGGATGGAAAAGGCACCTTGATTGCAGTGGAAGAATGCGTTCTCAATAAAAACAGGAATCCTGAGTTAAATAAGCAACAAATGGAAATATTCTTCTCTGAATACCTGGGAATCAAAAAAACCATCTGGCTTCCCAAAGGAGTTTACAACGATGAAACTAACGGACATGTGGATAATCTATGTTGCTTTGCCCCTGATGGTGTTGTGCTTTTAACTTGGACGGATGACGAATCTGATCCGCAATTCGAAATCAGTCAACAAGCATATGATATCCTAAACAATGAATCAGATGCACGGGGAACCGCTTTAAAAGTAGACAAAATCCATCAGCCGGGACCTTTTTATATGGAAGTGAAAGAACAGAAAGGGCTTGAAAAGGGAGATGCAAAAAATCGACATGCCGGGGACAGATTAGCAGCGTCATACATTAATTTTTACATATCAAATGCATCAGTGATTCTCCCGGTATTCGACGATTTTCAAGATACACAGGCTATTGAGAAGATACAAGGTCATTTTCCAAAGAGATCGGTAATTCCAGTTTATTCCAGAGAAATTCTTCTTGGAGGAGGGAATATTCATTGTATTACCCAGCAAATACCCAAGGTTTGAGCTAATGTTTTCGTGCTTGGCAAGCCCATTGGTGTATCTTGGATCCTTCTCCCAGTACGTTGATCAAATCCCCTCTTGAAGTAGTGAAACCAAATGTAGAAGCATCTATGATTTCAAAGTCGTTGAGGGAGGTTTTGATTGATTCCAACATGAAGTATTTTCTGAATTTTCTGTATTCGGGTTTAAATTGTGATGAGATAGGTTTGAGATAAACATAAGTGCCAAAAAGTGTACCGGAGGGTTTTAAATATGGTTTAATATGGTCAAATAAAAACTCCCCTTCATGAAATACGTGATTTGTTGTTCCAAATATATCTAATACGATATCCACACTTTCCCATTTTAAAGGGATATCCGAATAATCAGCAGCGATAAAAATAGAGTTTTGTCCAATCCCGTTTTTCTCCATTAGTAATTTTGTTTGCTTCAATTGTTCTAAACTGTTATCGGTGGCGATAAAATAATTGGATTTGGCTATTTCTTTTATAACATTTGTCATCACCATTCCGTTACCAGTCCCGATTTCCAGGATGAGTTGATTGTTTAACGATTCTAAATCCAAGCGTTTAATCACCCATTGAAAGGACTTTTGAGTAAAACTGATAAACAAGGTGTCCGTTTGTTCTAAATATTCTTCAGGTGAGTATTTATTCACCTCCATGACTTTCTTATATGACTGGCCAATGGTGTAATCAATGATGATACCATCTTGAATCAATGCAAGATAACCACAATCACAGTGAAGTTCCCCATTATAAATAGAATTACCATCCACAATGGCGTTATATAGTTTCAAATTCTTTTGACATTTTGGACAGTACAAAAGGTTAAAAAATTGTAAGGGAATGCCAATTTTTGTCTTTAATGTTTTCTTGACCCTCTCGATTTCAGTAATCTTTTCATCCACAGCCTTAATCGCCTTTTCTATTTCACTTTTTTCTTCAATCAGATCGTCCTTTTTTTCAATAAAAAATTGGACATAATATTCTAAATTGGTTTTATCAATGAGATTCGTCAATCGCTTAAAAGATAAAATCTTTTTAATCTCTGTAATTTTAAAACGCATTTGCTTTAATTCTTTGATCAACGTCATGTCTTCCACACATTTATCATCAAAACGGTATTGACTGTGCAATTTCTCAGGTAGAATCATTCCGTTGTCGATATAATAACGGATCGTATCGATTCTTGAGCTAAATTTTCTGGCAAATTCACCTATTTTCACTATATAATCCTCCAAGCGATAGGGATTTTAATTGATTTTATCATATTCTCTAAAGATAAAAAAAGAGTAATAGCGAGAATGTGATACTATTCATTTTAATAAGAACTAACTCATAATAGAGGGAAAAATAAAAATATGTTAGGTCGGTTAAAACGTTATCACTTGTTAAAATGATCGAAAATAAAATCGTAAACCTGTATGATATTAGTTGGACATTTTTCTTCGGAAGAAATAGCGATGCCATATTGAGAATGATTAGCATCATCGGGTCCTGTATCATTTTCATGTATCCAGATAGCCTTATTTCCAACTGTTCCAATTGCCCGCCAAGTCAAATTACCAAAATAGATCATAAGATCCGGTGGAATATTTTGAAGATCTTTGTAAATATTTTCCGGCCTGAAGATTCTTGTGGTCATTTTTTCGCCATTTTCCTCCCTAATACCGAGAATCCTTTTTTCCAGCCAAGTTTTGAATGAATCGAGCTCATCAGGATGAATAGAACCAAAAGGTTCTCTGTTTTGAACGTTGAGAAAGAGCTTACCATAATAACCGCCAAAGGCCCAACAAGTTGTATTGGCCCAATCAATCATATCTTCCGCAATTAACGATTCTATCCTCATGGGAGTTACAGGGTATTGTTTTAACTTGAGTAAATCTTGTCCGATTAACCAATCGTTGATAGCTATGCCACCTTTCATTTTTTGAACACCGTGATCACTAACGATTAATACATGAGTATCTTTTGGTATTATTTTCAATAACTCTCCGATTTTTTTATCCACGTAACGATAATATTTAAAAATCGAGTCGATGAAAGGACTTTTTGGATCGTGTTTGGCGTGTGTTTGATCATGATGTGCCCAAAAGGCATGATGCATACGATCAATACCCATCTCTACCATCATGAAAAAATCCCATTCCTTGTTATTCAAAAGCCTAAGAGTTATGTCAAAGCGTTTTTTCGTCATCTCGTAGACATCTCTTAGAACTCTTTTTTTATCTGTTGTTCTTAAGTTTTCCACATCGAAAAGATAATGGTGGACCCAGGAAGATATTTCATATTTGAGACTTTTTGGAAAGGTGTAATTACTCTTGAGTGAAGGTGTCAGAAAACTGGTAATGATATTCCCTTTAAATGGTTTTGGGGGATACGTCAACGGAACACCAATAATCAGTGAACTGAATCCAAATTTTGATAGTGTTTGCCAGATTGTATCTGATCGCACCATAGAAGCATTGGGGATCATCAGATTTTTATAACTCCTGTCCAATCTGTTTTGAAACCCATATAGTCCCAGTTGTCCGGGGTCTTTTCCCGTCACCATACTCATCCATGCTGGAACGGTAATGGGAGGAATAGTCGATTTCAAAGGAGAAAAAGAACCGTTTTTCATGAGCGCGGTAATATTTGGCAAATCATTTGAGAATTCCTCAAACACTAATTTCGGATCTGCACAATCAAGACCAATGCAAACGAATTTTCTCATGTCAAGAGCTAAAGAAAGAAGGGGCTTTAACGCCCCCCTTATTGTTATTGTTGATAGGCTTCCCCTTCAACGGTAATGGTTTCTCTTCCGATTACGGGAACAAAATAGCTGATAATAAAATCTAAGAAGGTATAGCCCTCGATAATTTTTAAATTCTTAGCAAAATCCGCTTTATACGGTGACAAACCCGTTCTAATCAACTGATCAAGCTTAAGGTTGGTGTCATTCAGATTAAAGAGCATAGGGCTGATAATGTACCAAAGCTCTCCCGACTCTGAAAAGCTTCCCACCGGTCTTCCCGACGCTTGCGGAAAATAACCCAAATTACCGTCTTGAGACTGAAAAATAACAGAACAACTACTGAATGCTAAAAGAATCAAAACCAAAGCGATCAATAAACCCATTTTTTTTAACATACTGATTCCCCCTTTTTAAGATATGTAATTACTATTTCGTGATTAAAGGATAAACACCTCCGGAATAGGCGATGGTAAAAAGTGGTTGAATATCCTGATTAACACCTAAACCAAGCTGTAACCCTCCCACTGCAGAAAAGGGAATAAACAATTCCCCCATTAATGAAGCCTGAGCATAATCCAAACCCAATTTGAGATCTGCAATGATGTACAGTCCTAAAAACCTGCCCTTTACAGAGTTCAAAAACTCAAAAATCTTGAGTTCCAATCCACCATTGAGATAATAATCAGATAGATCGTATACCCCTATACCCATTCTAAATCTAACGGGAGATGAAAATGAAGGGCCATAGGAAAAAACAAAATTGATATTGTTTTGATCAAAATAGTTTCTGTCCAAAAAATCATCGATGAAATCAATTTTTTGAAACTCAAGTGATAAGCCAAAATAATCATCGCTGTATTGTGCTGAAAAAACGCTAAGAGAGAAAACAAGCATAAACAATAAATATAAAAACTTTTTCATTTGATCAACCTTGTCGTTTGACTTTTGGTTTAACCCCCTTTATTTTACCATAAAAACAACAAAATTAAGATTTCTTAAAGTTCTCCACAAATCTTACCTTTTTGTTCAATCTTCTGGAAATATGGGCTTTAATCCCGTTGCATCTTTCTTTAGTTGCTCTAAATCTTTCACAGAAAGGGGTTTATAATCCTGCGCTATCTCACATGCCCAATCAAAGAATTTCTCATGGCCCGGTGTCACCGCCGCCGTTACCGGTAGTGACAAGGTAAATCTCAAGGCCTTTTGAGCTTCTTCAAACGTTTCAACCGGATAATACCAAGCCTTCGGATAGGCCTTTTCTTCATCCTTTGCCAACGCTCTTTTTGCCAAAGCTTTTAAAGCAAGTATACCCAAATTCCTCTCTTGAGCGATTTTCATGAGTTTTTTCCCGAAATCATTATTATTCCACGTTACCCAATTAAATGGGAAAAGGATTGTATCAAAATCAAAGTTATCGAGAAGCCTTAAAGCTGCTTCTTCGGTATGAGCTGAAAACCCAATGTAATGAATCACCCCTTTTTCCCTTAATTCCCGAAACGCCTTAAGAGCTCCATCTTTCGATAAGATTTTATCCACATCATCATCTGTTGTAACGGCATGAAGCTGATACAGATCAATATGATCTGTTTTCAGTAATCTCAATGATTCAGTGAAATCACTCATCACACCGTCATAATTCCTTAGTTCAGACTTACAAGCCAAAAAAACATCATCTCTATAGGGTTTTAATGCCGGCCCAAGCATTTCCTGAGCATTTCCATAATTTGGAGCAACGTCAAAATAATTAATCCCTTGGTTTATTGCCTTTTTCACAAGTCTTTCTGATTCTTCTGCTGTTTCATCCATAACAAGTATGCCGCCAAAGCCGATAATGGACAAAACTTCGCCAGTTCTTCCGAGCACTCTTTTTTCCATTATTTTCACCCCTTTAACTGAAGTTACTTGTGAATGAATTCGTAAACATCATGAATACACATAATATTATTATAACATCATACGTCTAATTGTTGAGGTGAGATTATGAAAATAACTATGATAGGAGCAGGTAAAGTAGGTTCAACAACAATGTATTCGATTCTTGAAAAGGGAATTGCTTCTGAATTGGCATTCATTGATATTAATACTGAATTAGCTGAGGGGGAAGCAATGGATATTATGCATTCAACCCCTTTTTACAGGCGAACAAAGATCCGTGCGGGTGGTTTTGAATTGTTAAAAAAAAGTGATATTGTAATTATTTCAGCTGGAGCTGCTCAAAAAGAAGGTGAAACAAGACTCGAACTTTCAGAAAAAAATGCAAAGATTATGAAAAATCTCTCAAAAGAGATTAACGAATATTGTGAAAATCCCATTATTCTTGTATTAACCAACCCAGTTGATATTATGACAGCTGTGGTACAAAAAGAAACGGGATTGAAAAAAAACCGAGTTTTTGGTTCCGGAACGGTCCTTGATACGATGCGATTACGGTCTTTAATCTCAACAAATTGCTCTATTTCAGCTTCGAATGCACATGTTTATATCATTGGAGAACATGGAGATTCGGAAGTTGCTGTTTGGTCTCAAGCCAAAATCGGTGGAATTCCTATTAGTGCTTACAGCCAGGAATGTACAACCCCGGATAAATGCGAAACATGTCTTGAAGGTTTATTTGAACAGACAAAGAATGCAGCATATGAAATCATCAACAAAAAGGGAGCAACCAATTTTGCGATAGCTTCCGCAACGGCACATATAGCCGAAACAATTATTAAGAATGAGAAACGGATTTTAACCTTATCCTCACCATTTCAAGATATCTATATTGGCTATCCAAGTGTTTTGGGAAAAAACGGGATAGAAAGAAGTATCAACCTTTCACTTTCAGAAGAAGAAAAAACGCATTTTTTTCATTCCGTTGATATTATTAGAAATCAAACAAAACGAGTAATCCAAGTACTTTAACAACCCATACTCAAAAAAACTTCTTATCAGCATCCGATGATTTTGTTTTTTTGTTATAATCAATCATACCAAACATGATAGGGGGTTTTTTATGATAAATGGAATCATTTTTGATATGGATGGGGTTTTGATCGATAGTGAACCTCTTTACAAAAAACTAAATGCCAAACTCTTTAAAACTTTGGGCTTTTCTTTATCCGATAAAGAATATGGGAAATTTGTAGGTACCACGGATGAAAAAATGTTGAGTGATTTAAAGACACAATTTTCATTACCTCAATCTGCGGATGAAATGAACAGGCTTAGAGAGGATATCCACATGTCGTTTTTTAAATCTGCTGTTTTATCCCCCATGGAATATCTGCACGAATTGTTAAAATGGGCTAATAAAAAGAAATTAAAACTTGGTGTAGCCTCTTCAACCGATGAAAAGTTTGTTTTATTGATACTTGAAAAGATTGGTATCATTGATTATTTTCAAACCGTTGTTTGCGGCAATCACATCTATCATTCCAAACCAGCCCCTGATATCTTTTTAAAAGCAGCAAAAAAATTGGTGTTAAGTCCTCAAGAATGTGTTGTTATAGAAGACTCGTCAAATGGAGTAAAGGCAGGAAAAAGTGCCGGAATGTACGTCATCGGGTTCCAAAGTGACGATGGTTCTCAGAATCTCTCTGATGCAGACAAGTTGGTGCATTCACTGAAGGAAGCAAAGGTAGCTATTGAGGCACGATTATGATCATCAGCGCAGATACTGGGGGAACCTTCACTGATTTTGTTTATGTAAAAGATGGCATTTTTAAGATATTAAAGGTTTTATCCACACCTGAAAATCCTGCAAAAGCAGTTCTTAAAGGCACAAACGTCATATGCCGGGATGGTTTTAAAGAACTGATACACGGTTCAACAGTTGCTACAAATGCTGTGCTTGAAAGAAAGGGAGCAAGAACAGCCATAATAATGAACCGCGGTTTTGAAGACATCATCGAAATTGGAAGACAAAATCGACCTGAGCTGTATCAACTTTTTGTCAAACGACCTCAACACTTGGTCAAGTCTGAATTGAGATTTGGTGTTCCCGGCAGAATATCAAAAAGCGGTGATATCATCGAAGAATTTGATTTCGTTCAAGCCAAACTCATTGCAAACAAATTAGTTGAGTTAAATGTTGAATCCGTAGCCATATGTTTCTTATTCTCATTTGTTAATCCGGTTCACGAATTAGCGATGAAAGAAGTGATTCAAAAAAATTGTCAAGTTAAAATACACTGTTCCCTTTCCCATCAAATCTTGCCTGAATTTCGTGAATTTGAGCGATGCTCTACTACAGTTGTTAACGCATATGTTCAACCGGTTATGAAATCCTATATAGGAGAACTGGAGAAAAAAATCAACGACAATAACCTGATTATCATGCAATCAAATGGCGGACGAATCACATCCACAACAGCTTCCAGAGAGCCTGTAAAGACTATCTTGTCCGGGCCTGCTGGTGGCACTGTGGGAGCTTTTGAAATTTCAAAAAAAGCAGGATATGACAAAATCATATCCTTTGATATGGGAGGGACTTCCACCGACGTATCTTTAATCAACGGTGAATTACCTATCAATGTGGAAGCGACCATTTCTAATTATCCTCTGAAAGTCCCCATGATAGAAATCCACACTGTAGGAGCTGGCGGAGGCTCTATTGCTTATATTGACAAGGGAGGTGCTTTGAAAGTTGGTCCATTAAGTGCAGGAGCAATACCGGGGCCAATCTGTTATGGAATGGGAAATGACATCACGGTTACTGATGCAAACCTGTTCTTGGGCAGGCTCATTCCCCAGCACTTCTTGGGTGGCACTATGCCTTTGGCGAATACAAGGTTAGATAGATACTTTGAAAATTTTTCCTCTCGAACCGGATTATCGAAGGTTGAATTGGCAGAGGGAATCTGTGACATTACAAACACGGTCATGGAAAAAGCCATTCGAGTCATTTCTGTGGACAGGGGTTTTGATCCCTCAGAGTTTACTTTATGCTCATTTGGTGGTGCAGGAGGCATGCACGCTTGTTTCTTGGCAGATTTACTCAATATTCCAAGAGTTCTCATACCAGAAGATCCAGGTATATTATCTGCCAAAGGGATGTTATTGGCAGATTGCATCCGTGACTATTCCAAAACCATTATGGTAGATTACCCAGTTCCACAAGTTTTATTGGATGATGAATTTGAACGCTTGAGAAAAAAAGCAATGATTGATCTGTCTAAAGAAGGGATCGATCATGAAAATATTGTAATCAATCAATTTGTGGATATGAGGTACAAAGGACAGTCTTACGAGTTGATTGTCGAGTACGGTACCGATATCAGAAGTGCCTTTGATAAAGCTCATGAAATACGTTACGGTTATTCCAATCAAGACAAGGTATGCGAAATAGTCAACATTAGGATAAGAGCGTTTGGTAAAAATGAAAAACCCATTCTTGAAAAACAAGAAAAAGCGATAAAAAAAATAAATCCAGATGCGTTTTTGTTCACAAAGGATTGTGTTTTTGACGGTTTAACGGTATCAACAGATGTGCTGGACAGAAATCGATTACAATACGCCAATCAACTGATCGGACCAGTTATAATCGTGGAGTATTCCTCAACAATAGTTATCCCGCCTTCAAAAAGTGTCAGAGTGGATGCATACCGAAATTTGATTGTGGAAAATAAGAGTGGAGGGTGTTGATGATGATCGATCCAATCAAGTTGGAAATCTTTAAAAATAAATTTTCCGCTGTTGCTGAGGAAATGGGTGTGACTTTAAACAGAACTGCATTTTCCCCAAATATCAAAGAAAGAAGAGATTATTCATGTGCTATCTTTAACTCATTCGGAGATATGCTCACTCAGGCAGCTCATATACCCGTTCATTTGGGTTCAATGCCTATGTCGGTAAAAGCTGCAATTGAAAACATCTCGATCAATCCAGGAGATATGGTTATTCTTAACGATCCGTTTAAAGGTGGTACCCATTTACCCGATGTGACGATTGTTGCACCCGTATATACACCAGAGCATTCAAAACAACCATTATTCTACATAGCAAATAGAGCACATCACGCCGATATTGGAGGTATGAGTGCAGGCTCTATGCCCTTATCAAGATCCATTTACCAGGAGGGTCTCATCATACCTGCTTTAAAGATCATAAAAAATTATCAGTTAGATGAAAATGTTATGAATTTGATTCTAAGTAACGTACGAACGAGGGTTGAACGTCAAGGAGATTTTGCCGCACAGTTTATGGCCAATAAGATCGGAATCAGAAGAATTAATGAATTGATCGATAAATATGGTGTTAAACAGATCGTTCACTATTCAGATGCCTTGATGGATTATTCTGAGAAAATGATAAGACAAACCATAGAAAGCATCCCAGATGGGCAATTCGATTTTGAAGATTGGTTGGATTCAGATGGCGTGGGCGCTGAAGCTATTTTGATCAAAACCTCCGTAAAAGTCAAAGGAGATCAAGTGAGTATTGATTTCACTGGAAGTTCAAAACAGGTTTCCGGTAGTGTTAATGCAGTGTATGCAATTACAGCATCGGCGTGTTTATACGTCTTCCGCTCTTTGATAAGCGAAAATATCCCAACCAATACAGGTTGCATGAACCCTTTAAAAATAATCACCCAACCTGGTACAATCGTAGATGCTACTTATCCGTCAGCAGTAGCAGGAGGGAATGTTGAAACCTCTCAACGAATCGTGGATTGTCTTCTTGGTGCTTTGTCAGAGGCAATTCCGGACAAAATACCTGCAGCAAGCCAAGGGACAATGAACAACCTTACCATCGGTGGCATAGAAAGTGAAACGGATCAACCTTTCGCCTATTATGAAACAATGGGTGGAGGCACAGGTGCTTGTGCAAAGCAAAAGGGTGAAAATGCCATTCAATCACATATGACAAACACACTTAATACACCTGTCGAAGCCATTGAATATGAATACCCGATTAGGATTACCAATTACTCTATTCGTCACAACAGCGGAGGATGTGGACTTCATAAAGGAGGGGATGGACTTATTAGAGAATTTACCCTTTTAAATGATGCTGAATGCACCATGCTAAGCGAGAGAAGAAAAATTTCTCCGTATGGGTTATTTGGTGGTCAAAAAGGAAAGGCTGGTAAAAATCTATTGATTTTGAAAGATCGTACACAACAGTTGCTACCGGGAAAATTCAACCTTTTTCTTAAAAAAGGAGATAAGTTAAGAATTGAAACACCTGGCGGGGGTGGCTACCAAAAGGCTTGATAATTACTCAATTAATCCCAACGATTTTAATTTGGTCACAATGGCTTCTTTTTCTATGGGTTTAATCAAATAACCATCGCAACCACGAACATAGCTTTTTTGAATATTTTTTTTATCACCAAGGGCTGTTATCATGACCACTTTTGGTGAGTTGTTTTTTCGCAGCCTTTTGATCCTTGCCAACACATCATGTCCATCCATACGAGGCATCATAATATCCAAAGTGACCATGTCATAAGGTTCATTTTTCGCACCAGCTTCAATCACCTTGTCTAAACCATCCATGCCATTGTCTTCGCAATCACATTCGCCATACTGTGATAATACCGTTTTCAACATCTTCGTCGTTATCGGGTCGTCCTCAACGATTAAAAATCTCATTATTTCCCTCCTTACACAAGTAATAGATTATACCATAATCACTTGTATTCTCCTGATTCTGATAAAAGTAAGTCGGGGGTTTCAAGACTGATTTTTCCAATGGTACCATCCTGAAACTGTTTTAAAATAATGTTTCGGGCACGTTGAATATCCGGTTCTCCTTTTGTTAGTAAAAACCCCCTTCTATGACATACACTTTCATAGACTTTGAAGATATTAATCTCATCGGTCTGAAACGATTCTCCAAATAATTGTTGAGGAATATCCGGATAGTTTTCCACTAAATATTTGATTCCGAACACCAAAGCCGAATCGATAATATCTACGGTTGCCTTTATTCCCGAAGTAAGTAGCAATTTGTATTTGACAGCATCACTGAACAAATTGGAATACAATATTCCCGGGGTATCCAGTAAAAGAAAATCATTGTTGACATTAATCCATTGCAAGCCTTTTGTAACTCCCGGTGTGTTTCCGGTTCTCATGCTCTTTTTATTTAAAATTTTGTTAATGAGTGTTGATTTGCCAACATTTGGAATACCAGTTATCATAGCACGTTTGAAAGGCGACTTGGAAGGGATTTCGCCTCTAATCTGTTGTAATCTTTTCTTGATTTTGTTGGGATCATCTTTGAGAGAAAGTGATATGCAGGGAATACCCTGCTTTTTATAGTAAACAACCCACTTTTCAGTAATCTTTTTATCTGCTAAATCACTTTTTGTTAACAAGATAATGCTAAACTTATTATGAAAAAGTTTTCGCCACTCGTAAGCTCGTCCGGAATGGGGAATTCTGGCGTCAATCATTTCTATAACGGCGTTAACTGCCTTAACCTTTTCCCCTATTCTTCTTTTAGCCTTTGCAATATGGCCGGGATACCATTTATCTTCCAAGTCAGTTCACATCTTTATTGACAGGGCCAAAATGATTCAACGGCCAGAAAATCAGCAATGGTCCTCCAACGATATTTTTCTTTGGTACAAATCCAAAATATCTCCCATCAAAGCTGTGAGCAGAATTATCACCCATAAAAAAATACGAGTCATCGGGTACTTTAATCTTAACCTTTCCGCTGTCTTTGCCATACCAGGCATAATCTTCCACTTCTAAACCGGAGAATACCTCTTCATAAGCCAGATGATAATCCAACGCTTGATTATAATAATTAAACAAATTCTTCTCCTGGGAACTGAGGTAGGGGAATTCTGACGGATAAGCCATCTTTTTGTAAAAATTGGGATCTGTAAATATGGCAGCGCGTTCATAACTGATATCTTTTAATGCATTAGGTGTCTCTGAGTTGATCAATACTTTGTACCCGCTATTGCCTATATTTGGTGTCAATTCAATAATATCTCCAGGCTTTCCAATCAATCTTTTGACATATTTCACATGCCCTTTAAACTCTTTTGGAGAAAACATGTCCATAAAATGGTCAAAAGCCCTGAGCATTTTTTGGGCTTCTTTGTCAACGAAAGGAGTCCAAAAGACGACCACTTCACCGTAATCGGGTTCTCTTGCTTGAAATGTTATCCTCTCAACAAACAAACGGTCTTGTGGAATAATCGTAGGTACCATTGACTCGGTGGGCACCATCATGGTCTCAAAAACAAAAAGTCTTATGATAATAACAGCAACTACAGCGTAAACCAAAGCCTTTACCCATTCTACCGTTTCACGTTTTGCCTTCTCCTTGATTGATGTTTTTTCTTTCTTCACTCTGATATCAGCCCCTGTAATGGAAGAGGGAACCTTTCACAGGTTCCCGTTCGCCATACTATGCTTATTTTCTTCTCTTTCTTCTCTCTTTGATCTTGACAACTCCGACAATATCTCTGATGTAGAATATCTTTGCCCGTCTCACTTTACCAGTCTTAACGACTTCAATCTGTTCCAGAGAAGGGGAATTGAATGGAAAGATCTTTTCGACACCAATACCATTGGCACCGATTTTTCTGACTGTATATGTCTTTCCCATTCCGCCACCCCGCCTTTGGATGACAATGCCTTCAAATTTCTGAATCCTTTCCTTGTTCCCTTCTTTAATCTTTTGATGAACCCGAATGGTATCT
>CAYUYU010000036.1:0-16045 GCA_964449405.1 uncultured Thermotogaceae bacterium | reverse complement strand
GGGTGTAACCGTTTTATAATCCGGTTGTTCTATTGCACGTATGAGAGCATCCGACATAACTGTAACCTCCTTGCATTTATTTTTTTATAAAAATATCATTATTCTTTTCAACCGCCATTGGAACTCAAAATCGCTTCACCAATCAACCGGTCCAAAATTATGGCAATTGCACTTCGAACAGAAAGATGATTAAAATCACCAGAAGCCCTAACAGGTTCCAATGAGTAATCACAAGTATTGAGTATTTCATTTGGTAAACCATGTCCTGTACCAAATATCAACAGGATAGGTTTTTGTTTTGAATGAATCTCTAATCTCATATCCTCAAATGTAATGGTATTAGGTCTAATTTTGGCGGAAGTAAAAACCGTCAGGGGTTTTTTACCCTCATTTTTGGTAATGGTTTCAATCACGTCTTCGTAATAAGCCTTGAGATCGACTTCATATAAAGCTTCTGTTCTGTTTTCGTTAAAACGTCTACCGGAACCATCAATCCAAAACTTTAAAACTCTTCTGATAATCTCCTGTTGAGCTGGAAGATTGGTAACCATATAATATTTTTTGATATTATAGGTCCGGCAGGTTCTGGCAATATCGTGTATGTCGATATTTGTAACCGCAGTGGAAATAATCTTATCGTTTTTCCCCAGACAAGGGTAATGTATTAATGCGACGTATAACTTATTCAACATGCTGATACAACTCCATAATTAACTGAGCCAACGCTCGTTTCTCTTCTTCATCAAAATCCTTTTTTTCAAACAGATCAGGACGCTTAAGAGCCGTTCTCAATAAAGAATTCTTTAGTCTGGCCTCATCAATCAGTTTATGGTTTCCGTTCAAATACACTTGAGGGACTTTCATGCCCTTATATTCAGCGGGTCGTGTGTAATTCTCATGATCCAACAGTCCATGATAATGAGAATCGTTAATAACGGAATCATAATTTCCCACAACTCCCCGGTAAAATCTGCTGATTGAATCAATCATGACAAGTACCGGAAATTCAGCTCCACTGGTAACATAATCACCGAGAGAAATCTCATCGTTTACTATTGCCATACACCTTTCATCGATTCCTTCATATCTACCGCATACAAAAAGCAGTTCATCTTTTTTTGAAAGTTCACGGGCAACCTCCGAATGAAACACCCTACCCTGAGGGGATGCGAAAATGACATACGGCTTATTCCCTTTTCTGATCAAATCTTCGTATAAATCAAAGAGGGGTTCCGGTTTCATTACCATCCCGGCACCACCACCGTAAATATAATCATCTGTTGTCTTGTGTTTGTCAGTTGTGTAATCACGAATATTGATCACATCAACATCAATTAACCCATTTTCCACCGCTCTACCCAGTATACCCCATTTGAGGCCCTCTTTTATCAGTTCGGGGAATAGAGTGGCAACTGTAATCTTCAAGATTGAACATTCCTTTTGTAATATTTCGGTAAACGGACTTTGATCAATTTTCTCTGTTTATCTAGCATGATAATAAAATCTTGAACAACGGGAATCATGATTTCCTTTTCAGGCTCAAGTTCTACATCACAACCTTCAGGAAAAACCGATAATACATCAGAACTGCCCGTTTCGATGATATCAACAACTCGTCCTAGATGATGATCATGTTCATCGATAACTTCACTATCCAACAACTGGTAAAAATAGTATCCATCTTCTCCAACATCAGGCAACTGATCCAAGGAGATGAATATCTCAAATCCTGCCACTTTATTCGCATCCTCCATACTCTCGAATCCTTCAAAATGGATAATCAAATACTTTCCGGAATTCTTAATGGTATTAATACGAGCAAATAAATGCCTTTTTTTATCGTTGTTGTAAAGCAAATACTCCATTTCTCTTTCAAAGACCGTCAGATAATTGGTATATACCTTAACCTTTACCTCACCTTTTAATCCATGAGATGTTTTTACGATCCCAATGGCAATCTTATCTGAAGTAATACTTCTTAAATCATATATCATGAGATTCTTTGTTCACCGCTTCACTTTTAGTATAAATTTCTCGTATTTCGGCCCTGCGAGAGAATTCAACAGTATATTGATAGATTTAATCGTCCTACCGTTTTTCCCGATTATTTGTCCTACATCTTCAGGGTCTAATGCCAACTCGAATACCACGTTTCCCTCTTCCTCGGTTTCATAGATGTCAACCTCTTTTGGGTTTTTCACAATCCCCTTTACGATGGTTTCGAGTGCTTCTTTCATTCTTCTTCAACAGTTCCGTTTTCTTGTTTTTCACCAACATCAGCACCGTTTTTGGCCTTTGTAAAACGGTCCATGACGCCGTGCTTTCTAAATAAACTTCTTACAGTTTCAGTCGGTTGTGCACCTTTCAACAACCAATCAACGGCCTTATCCACGTCAACCCTCGTTAATGCAGGATCACGTATGGGATCGTAAAATCCCAATGACTCTATATAAGCACCGTCTCTCCGTTTTTTCTGATCAATAACCACCACTCTGTAGAATGGCATCTTCTTTTTACCCATACGGGTTAATCTGATTCTTACCACTTTTCAAATTACCTCCTCGGATTTATTTTTTGCTTGATTGACTATTCTATTCCAATCATTTAAAATGGAAAACCGCCTCTTGACATACCTTTTAGTCCTTTGAAACCACTTTTATTCATCTTTTTCATCATTTTTTTCATATCTTCAAAATTCTTCAATAACCGAGTCACTTCTGCCAAAGGTTGACCACTTCCGCTGGCTATTCTTTTCTTTCGAGAATAATTGATAACCTTTGGATTTTTTCTCTCTTTCTTTGTCATAGATTGAATGATCGCACTAATATGATTTAAACGCGATTCATCCACATCCAAATTTTTTATTTTGTTGGCTCCCGGAAGCATTCCCAATATGGATGAAAGGGACCCCATTTTTTGGATCTGTTTTAACTGGTCAAGAAAATCATCAAAGGTAAACTGAGCCTTTTTAAACTTTTTCTCCATCTCTTTAGCCTTTTCTTGATCAACCGATTGCTCCACTTTTTCGATAAGGGTTAAGACATCTCCCATGCCAAGAATCCTGCTGGCCATCCTGTCAGGGTGAAACTCTTCTAAACCATCTGTCTTTTCACTGATACCCACATACTTAATTGGCTTGCCCGTTTCTTCTCTAATGGAAAGGGCCACACCGCCTCTGGCATCCCCATCAAGCTTTGTCAAGACAAAACCCGTCACTTCAAGTCTTTCGTTAAAGGTCTTTGCAGTTGTCAAAGCATCTTGCCCAATCATGGCATCAATTACCATCAAGATTTCATCGGGATTCACCATCTTTTTTATGCTTTCTAGTTCAGCCATCATCTTTTCATCGATATGCAATCTTCCCGCTGTATCTAAAATCACGCAGTCTGCATTCTTTCTCACAGCCAATTCTTGGGCATCTTCTACGATCTTCAAAGCGTTCTTTCGATCTCCGGCAAAGACTTCAACACCAATTTCCTCTCCCAAGACTTCAAGCTGATCAATCGCTGCAGGTCTGTAAACATCTGCGGCTATCAGCAATACCTTCTTGCCCTCTGATTTCAACTTTCTTGATAATTTGGCCGCTGTAGTTGTCTTTCCGCTTCCCTGTAGTCCTACCATCATAGCATAAGAAGGACGATGTACGAATTTAAGCTTCTCCGTCTTTTCGCCCATCAGATTTGTCAATTCTTCATTGACGATTTTGATGAACTGTTGATCCGGTGAAAGGCTATTCATAACCTCTGCACCCATGGCTTTTTCCTTTACCTTTGAAATAAAACGCTTTACGATCTTATAGTTAACATCAGCCTCAAGAAGGGACATTTTGACCATTCTAATGGCTTCTTTTATATTTTTTTCGCTTATCTTTCCCTGACCTTTAAGCGTTTTAAAGGCTTTTGAGAGTTTATCTTGAAGATTTTCAAACAATATACTCACTCCTCCTAAGAGCCACAGTGAGTATAACTGAAAATGGTTTGTTAGTCAACATGCTGTTATGACAGCTTAGAAAAACTTCAACAAATTTTTAATTACGTATATATTACAGTTAGGCTGCAGATACTGTGAAACGATTTTAGTCTCGGATGAGATTAAACCTGTCTGAGGTGGCATATCTGGAAAAATGCTTTCCAAATGCGTTGAATAAAAGCGCAAGACCTGTAAAACCGGTACAATGCCCCGCCAATATTGCCAAAGGTTCCAGTTTTTGAAGTTCTTTTATGTTGTCATTAATTGAAGCTATACTTGAATTGACAAAATGAAACCCGCCCATGATCAATCCGATTTTATTCTTTCCGGTTTTCAACAAAGCATCACGACATATATTGACAATGCCGGAATGGGAACAACCCGAAAAGACATGTACCCGCTCTTCTTCCGTGATGTAAAGGGCTACCTCCTCTTGTTGTTCTTCTTTTTCTGCCACACCGTTGATGATTCTTGTGTAGCCTTGGATATTTTCGTAATGGCGATCCACTTCTTTAAACTGTCCGCTAATGTATAAATCAGGAGAGATTTCATATGGCGACTGGAGTTCCACAAAGACAGCCCCTTTATTTTCCAAATCCGACTTGGAATACTCTACCCCTTCTATCTTCCAAGGATTGGTTGAAAACGCGGGAACAAAAAAGTCCTTTCCGGTAAAAACCGTTAATGGCTTTTTTCTAAACTCAAGTATTTGAGGTAGACCCCCGGAATGATCATGATGCTTATGGCTGATCACAGATGCATCTATTTCATCTGGATCAATATCTAAAACTTGCATATTATTCAACAGATCATGACCATTTGTACCGGTATCAAACAATAATTTAAAGGTGTTTCCTCCCGGATATTCTATATCAAACAAAAACGACAACCCGTGATGAGCGCGAATATTTCTCAATTTGCCTGCCAGATCATCAATAAGGACGGTTACTCGGACCCGCTTATCCATTTTGAATATCATCCCCTTTATAGTTTTCATTGAAAATTTGATACAGTTCATAATCCTTTTTTGAAAAGATAATTGCTTGCTGTTCATCTCGATTGATGAATCCCCTGTGCTTCCCAATAGAAAAAAGATCTGCTGATTTAATGTTCTTGAATATCAAACGGTATTGTCCCGTACCCGTAATCTTTTCAATGGTTGTAATGCCAAGTTCACCAGCCAAAAACTTCATTTTTGAATAGTACAAGAGACTTTTGATTTGTTCAGGAGCCTTCCCAAATCTATCTTCTATTTCCTTAAGGATGTCGTCAAAGTCATCAAGCTCCTGGCAAAGGGCAATCTTTCTGTATATCTTCATTCTCTCAATGTTGTTTTCAATATACACCTCTGGAATGAGTATTTCGAAATAGAAGCCTTTCAACTCAACCTGGAAGGATGGTTTTGCTTCAGTAGCTGCCTCTTGTTTGCTTTCCTTTAAGCCGTGCTTTATCATCACATCATCCAAAATTTGCCTGTAGAGATGTAATCCAATGGTGTTGATTTCGCCATGTTGCTCCATTCCAAGGATATTCCCAATACCTCGTATTTCCATATCCCTCATGGATAACTGCAGACCACTTCCAGCACCGTGAAAAGATACTATAGCCTCTAATCTTGATCGGGCTTCTGGTTTCAGTTTCGTCCGTTTAGGATAGAGAAAATAAGCATAAGCCCTTCTGTCACTTCTGCCTACTCTCCCTCTCAACTGATAAAGTTGAGATAGTCCGTATCTGTGAGCATCGTCAATGATCAAAGTATTGGCATTAGGTATATCCACACCGCTTTCGATAATGGTCGTACAGATCAGCATATCTGTTTCCCCTTCGTAAAACGCATTGACAGAACTTTCAAACAAGCTCTTTTTCATCTGTCCATGGGCGAGTCCACAAGTGATATCCGGAACCATTTTTTGAAGTCCTTCAAAAATTTCGTCAATATCTTCCACCCGATTGTGGACATAGATCACCTGTCCGCCTCTGGAAACTTCCCTCAAAACGGCGGTTTTTATCAATTTTTCATTATAAGGTGAACTTGTCACTTCGATGGGAATTCGCCCAGGGGGAAGCGTATCGATTATTGACATGTTTTTGATTCCTGAAAGCCCCATGTATAAAGTCCTTGGGATAGGTGTTGCCGAAAGGGTCAATACATCGATTTTCTCTTTAAATGATTTAATCTTTTCCTTTTGAAGGACTCCGAATTTTTGCTCTTCGTCAATGATCAGTAATCCCAAATTGTCGTATTTAAGACCTTTGGATAAAAGAGAATGGGTCCCGATAACGATATCAACCGTTCCCTCCTTTAACCCTTTTATAATGGTGCTTCTTTGCTTTGTTGTGACGAAACGATCTAATAATTTAACAGATAAACCAAATTCAGACATTCGACTATGGAATTGACTAAAATGCTGTTTTGCCAATACGGTTGTGGGAACCAGCATCGCCACTTGATGACCTGAACATACAGCTCTAAATGCGGCACGCATGGCAACTTCTGTTTTTCCCGATCCGGCATCACCAAAAATCAATCTGTCCATGGGTTGTTCGCCTTCCATGTCGTTGAACACTTCCTCGATGGCCTTGTCTTGAGCTAAGGTTTCAATATGGGGAAAACTATCAAAAAACTTTTTCTCCAGTTCCGGTTCACCCGTCAATGAGAGGCCTTGGGTGTGTGTTCTGATGGCGTAAAGTTTGATCAACTCTTCTATCTTTTGCTCAATGTCCTCTCTGACTTTCTTTTTTGTATTTGACCAGGTCTTACTTTTCAAGTTGGTCAATTTGACTAAATTTTCATCACCAACGTAGGTGTGAATCCTGTCGATATTTTCCACTGGGACAAAGATGGTAACATCATCTGCATACTCTAATTTCAGGTATTCTCTGGTTCCAGCATAATTGGTAATGACCTCATTTCCTCGGTATTTGCCAACGCCATAATCTTCGTGAACAATCAGCGTTCCCATTTCAAGATTATCTTCATCAATGATCTTTTCCGTTTCATATTCCAGGAATTTCGAAGTCTTTCGCGTCTTTTTTGAGGGTTTGATACCAGCAGTATTGAGTTTTATCAGTTCATAAACACCAAAGTTGACAGACGCATCATCAAACTGTGGTTCCACTTTGGATAAATTGATCCATTCATTAACCCGTAAAAGCATGGATTCACTGATTCTAAGGTAATGATAATAGATTTCTTTGTATTCGGTTCCAGGAAAGATTTCAAATAAGTCTTTTTCATATTGATTCATCGCTTCCAACGAATCTTCTATATCCACAAAGATGAACTTGTAATCCGCAAATAGTGTAATGGCCGGAACAGAAGTTCTTAAGAAGAGGGCAGATAATGCCGAATAATCAAGGGGATGTGTTTCAAGATCTTCCAAAAATTCACTATTGGGATACTTGTCTTTTAATTTTTTTATCCTATCGGAAAATGCCGCTTCATTATCTTCATCAAAGATCAACTCTTTTGCGGGCGATATGAGGCATTGATGATGTTTTTCGATCATTCTTTGCGTTTCCGGATGAAAACTTCGAATCTCAGCAATTTCGTCATCAAAAAATTCAATTCTCAAGGGATTTTCAGAATGTAAAGGAAAGAAATCAACAATAAATCCTTTTACTGAAAATTCTCCGGGATTCTTAACCGAAAAGACAAATTCATAACCCGTTTTTTTCAAAAAATCCCTGATTATGCCCATTCTCATCTTATCAGATACTTTCACAGGCATTATCTTTTGCCTGAGTTCTTGAGTACTGATTGTTTTTTGAAGTAACCCTAAAGATGTGGTCACAATGGGTTTAGACTCATTATGTGCGTTTAAAAGGGTTTTCATCCTCGATCTTAACGTAGAAAAAGAAGCCCCCACAGGTTCAAAAGGTAAAACATCTAAAGGCGGAAATAGAGTAAATTGCTCTTGATCAACCGATTCCAGGAATTTTCGAAAATACTTCAAGTCAGGAAGTACAATCACAGCCGGTCTATTGAGATTTTTAGTTAACGTTTGTACAATCTCGGGTAACTTATCGTAGAAGCCTGTTTCACCTGCTACAATAACGCTTCTTTTTGAAATCTTTTTACTTTTAAGCTTTTCTAACGATTGGACCAACATGATATCTTCCTTCTTTGGTTTTTACTACCAATACATCAATTAAGATAGAGCGCCTTTGGGTTCCCTTTTTCAAAAAAAAATATAACTCGCTTTTTTTTGAAAAAGTCAGTCTCTCGGCCGTGTCTACAGGAACGTTCTTATAGATACCAACGATACTTAACCGACTGTTGCTTTTATATCTGTTAACAATAAAACTGAGTGCCCGTTTTAGTTCTTCTCTCTCATACCCGCTCTTTGATACCCGCATTCGTTTAATCGGAAATTTCATGACACAGGCAAGGGATTGATTGAATTTGACTTTTGGAGGTAATGTGTATGTTTCGATCATCGTGTTAAAAACCGTTGAATTCTCATAATGAAAAGCGTCATGCTGCTTTTGGTCGAATTCCGTTTCTAAATCATTTACAATCGTATTCGTTTTCATTTGACTGTTGCAAACGTTAAACTTACTGAGCGAAAAATCTTTTGCTTGAATGGAAAGACTAATATCCCCCAATTGAACAGGTTTTTTTATACTTGTTATAAACTGTTGTAGTTTTTCAAATGAAGTTTTCCTTAATTCCGGTTCAAGGAATGTGTCAATCTCAAGTTGTTTTAGGGAGGTGATTTTCCTAAACTCACAAGAACCGTCTTTTATCGATTCATCGAAGTCATTATGGATCATTTGGTTTAAGGTTATACTGAAATTGGTTGTTTGCGAAGAAATACCCGGAGGATGAGAATAATCCGATTCTCCTTTGACATTGATTTCTGGTATATCATCATTAATATCCATCGATATAAACATCCGTTGAAGAGTACGACTGTCTTTAACTTGAACTTCTTGATCCGATGAAGATAACGACAGGCTTTTAAAAGGAAAGGCAACACTGTCGGAGTTAATTTGAAGTTTGCCACGTTCTCTTTTAATCGTTTCGTTTATATCTTTGAAAAACCGACCTATTCTTCTGAACAAACGTAGTTCAAAGCCTCCTTGAGCCTGTGGAAAGGTTCTAAGATATCGATTTCATCAGATATTCTTTCAAGCCAATTGATGTCATCGCTTGTAAGGGTTCCATTAAAAAAGAGATCATAACCACTCTCAAGGTTCTCTTTTGACAGTTCTTCGCGAACTTTTACCTCTTTTGATTCATCTGAGCCTTTTGTGGGTAAGCTGATGTAGATAATCGGCATCTTAAATTGTATGTCTAATAATCGTGAATCCTCGATTAAAATAAATTTGGGTTTTTCTTCTATATTCTGCAATAACTTTTTGGCAATAACATCCACAAGCAAGTATTTTTCAATAGAATTTCCATATAAAATCTTTTGAAGTCCCGTGGGCTTAATAGGCTCTGAATATTTGAATTCTACCGGTATAGCATAGGGATCTGTCACCATTATACCACCCACATAATCATTCTGTGGTGTTCTGCTGACCATTAAATATCCCAAACTCATATTCACATCCGACACAAGAAACACCTCAAATCAAATCAATATTTTACAATCCTGGAAGAGCTTTTTACAGGTGAATATCCAAGAAATGCCCTCTGAATTCGTCTTCTACGATCTTTTCTTCTTTTTTCTTATTTCCTTTCATGTCACGTTTAAGATAGGCATTTTTTTTCTGGTCATCAGTGGCATTTTTACTTTCTTCCTGCTCACTCTTTTTGGAATTTCTGGTTGATTCTGTTTGCCGTTTTGCTTCCTCTAACTGCTCTTGAGCTATTGTGGTATATGCAGCATTTTCAGAGCTTGACTGATCAGCAACCTGCTGAGCTGTTTGAGGCGCCCTTACGAAATTCGTTTGCATTTCCACTGGTCCGGTCACTTTAATCCACCTCTTATTTTCCGAGGAACAAGTTCATTCTTTCCTTCAGTTTCAACATTATACTTCTGTGAATCTGAGAAATCCTCGATTCGGTAACCGATAATATTTCTGCAATTTCTTTAAAGTTCAATTCTTCGACGTAATAAAGTGACATTATCTGACGCTCTCGTTCTTTTAAAAGTTTTATTTCCTCTTTTAGCCGCTCAAAGAGTTCCTCCTTAAAATAATTTTCTTCAGGAGTGCTTGATTTCGACGAAAAAAATTCTGTGAAATCATCAGCATCATCGGATAAAAACCCATCTAAGTTTAACAACTGCCTTCTTGACATTTCATTTAATGCCAAGGATACTTCTTTCTCACTTAATCCCAAATGCTTTTGAATTCGTTCTGAGCTTGGAAACTCACCATCCTCGCTCTGAAGCTCAATCATGGCGGCCTCAACCTTTTTCATCAGATGTCTTGTATTCCTGGGGATCCAATCAATCTTTCTTAAATAGTCGTACATGGCCCCTCTAACACGCTTCATGGCAAAAGTAAAAAAACTAGCTCCTCGTGAAGGGTCATATCTCTCACGAACATTTAATAAACCGATTAATCCTTCTTGTATCAAATCATCTAATTCAACGTTTTCAGGTAATGAACTTTTAAGCGAAATCGCTATTGCCTTAATTCGCGGAAGAAAATGTTTAATCATATCGTTAGAAGACATATTTTTTTGGTATTTCCCATAGGAAAAAGAATTCATTGACAACACCTCAGATCTGTGAAACTTCCGTTTTCTCCCCTCCGCCAACCTTTCTAACACTTAAAACCCCGGTACTAATGTTGAACTCTATGCTTCTTGCACGATTACCTCCTGTATCATCAGCCCTTATTCTAATCCTTAGTGCTTCAAGTGTCTTTTTGACCGCTTCCACATTTCGTTTGCCCACTTCCATGGTAGTCCCTTTTTTATGAAACATAGCCGCACCCCCGGCAATTTTTGCTTCAAGATTACCGGTTGAAGCGCCAAGACCTTTCATATCCTTGATGAGAATCGGTATACCGGTATCAGCATATTTCCCCGGTTTTGCAACTGTTTTACCCCCACTATCGGGTAACATGACATGAATCAATCCTCCTACGCCGGCTCTTTTATCAATCAAACAAACACCAACGCAAGAACCCAGTCCGAGTGTTACCAGAATTTGGGGGTTCTTTTCAGCGATATATTCACCTATACCGATGATCTTCTTTTGTCCCATCCAGTTCACATCCCAATACTATTTAGCAATTTCGGAATAGAATTGGGTTCCATTATTTGGAAAAGATAAGCATCGACATTCACTTGTGATTCGATTTCGAATTCCGTTTCAATAACAATACTTTTATCTTCCTCTTCGGCATAAGCCAGACAAGATTCAGCCACGATGGCAGAAACCATATCAAAAGTCACTTGAGGAACTTCAGAATTTAAATTAAGGCCGGTAAATTGAGACAAAGAAACCAAATAAGACCCGCAAACAATGTTACCCACTTCGGAAAATACCGATCTTTGCATTTCATCCATTTGAGTTAAATCTTCACTTCCCTGACCAATCAGCAATTTTAGTATCTGTTTGGCGGGTTCAGAATCAAAGATTAGAAGAAGTTGTCCGTTCAGATCTTGAAAAAAACTCATTTGAATACCTACAGTTACTTTTTCCGGGTCTTTAAACATAAATGGTATCATAGAAATTTCAACTACTGAAACATCCGGGACTGATATTTCAACCTTTTTACTCATCATGGTGGACAATGAAGTCGCAGCGTTTCCCGTTCCGATATTTCCTATTTCTTTTAATACCTCGAAATGAAATGGTTCCAATTTATCATAAACTGACATAAGCTTAACTCCCCTCTTTCAATTGTTTTTCTTTCTTTCTTCTCTCCTGCTGTAAGTGAAAGATATATTTTACCATTTTATCTTCCTTGCTCTTGGACATGCTAAGGAATTGAACCCCGTATATATTATTAGATGTATCGATGGACATATCTTTTCTGACAATCTTTGATTCTTGATTGTCAAGTTCAATCCCGCCTCCAACTTCCAAATTAAGGTAAATCTTTTTCCCGGCTTCCAATCTTGGTTTAGTAACTATTTGTAAGCCATTCGCACTTAAATCCTTTGTGATAAAATAATACTCTTCTATCTCTATTTCTTTCTTTTGGTCTGGGACTTGATCCTTCAAGTCCGTCAATTTTGGTTTTGGGGGATAAGGCTCTAAAGCGAAGCTTCCTTTTTGAAAGAAAGGGATTCTCACAAACTGCCTTCTTTGAATTTTCCTAGCCTGATCGGGAATCGTCATATAAGTGATTAAGAATCCTTCTTTGTTTTTCTCATAAGAGATCACTTTCGACATAAAAACGTACATCGAGCTTCTGTCAAATACCTTGACGTAGGCATTGACACCAGCAGGAATAGGCACAAATTGACCTTTGTAACTCGGCATTCCTATCGTCATGACCCTTTTTCGAAAGTCAAGTTCAAAGATGCTGCTTTTGTAAACACCTGCAAGCTCAGGGTCTGAAATATCCAACAACAAGGGTTTTCCAATGGATAACACAGATTCTGTTTGTACTTTTGAAGTTAGATAATCCATCATATCAATCCTTCTAGTCGGTTTCTAAACAACAAAGTCCATCGCGCTGATTTTTTTTTGAATCTCTAACAAATACGCTTTAAGTTGTTCAGTGTTCTGGTTTGGCATGATTTTCATTCCATATTGAAAAAGGTTGAAATCCGTAAACTCATGTACTTTTTGAATGTTAAACTGTAGCTTGTTTTTTTTAAATCTCAGAATCCCACTTTCTCCTCTGATCCTTTCGTTTGTATACATACCGATCCCCTGTAAAGAAATATCTTTCACAATAACGGCAATTTTCTGATACTCCAGTTCAAAAACAGCCTTTTCAAGAACAGGCAACCGCTTATAAAATCTTTGTTGCTTGATTTTTAGCCTTTCGGGCTCCAGTAAGAAACGAATGACAACTTCTTTTCGAGTGCCTTCTATTTCTGAACTCTTCACACATTTTCCGGAACCTTCTATAACGAAAGAAGGCATAAATATTTTAAAATTCAACACACTTCCGGATAATTCCTCATTATCAAAAAACTTCGTGGTTTCAAAGAGTAAATGACGCTTATATTTACCGATATAAACAGCCGAAATTGTTTTAGTTTCTGTCAATAAAGCTACTTCCCAATGACCAAGTGAAATCAAATAGGATAGCTTTCGGTCTTTTTCGATCATATTGAACAGCCTACTTTATTCCAAATAATTTTTTGATCTTTGTTAGGAACCCTTCATTCTCACTTTTTTCTTCAAGCTCATCTTTTAGTACCTGATCGGTGAGTCTTTCGATGGTTTGAGCGGGCTGAGAATGTTTGTAAAGCTCAATTAGCGGAACCTGTTTGATCACACTGTTGCTAACCGCTTTATCACTTCTTAATATAAACCTTTCCTGAACCTTCCAATTGGCGAATTTTTCAATGACATACGAAAATCTGTCCAATACTTTGATGTCTTTGGAGGTATTTCTTGACTGATTCATAATCAGATAAAGCTCGGGAAAAATCCCATTACTTGACAACACTTTTGCTAAGGTATAGACATTCATTAATGCCGTTGGTTCCGGCGTAGTTACCAAAAAAAGCTTGTCAGCTGCAGAATAAAATGAAATAAGCTCTTCCGTATACCCAGCTCCCGTATCAACAATAGCATAATTCATGTCCAAGGCCATCTGCATAAAATCATCGATGAATCTACTTTTGGGCTCCTTTCGAAATGCAATCAAATCCTGCACATCTGTACCACTACTCAAAAGCCATACACCATAGCGAGTGGGATAAATCACATCTTTTAATTCCATATCGCTGATCAAGTAATCTCTCAAGGTGTTTTTTGTCGTTACACCCAAAAGAATGTCAACGTTAGCAAAACCAGCATCGGCATCAAACAGTAAAACGTTCTTTTGATTTCTTGCAAGCGAAACGGCCAAATTGGTTGCGATAACACTTTTACCGACCCCACCTTTACCGCTGGCGACCAATATAATTTCAAGATTCTGACTTGCGACAACCTGTTTAAGGGTTTCAGTTTGATCGGGCATTTTTTAACACCTCTTTGACTATGATTGAAGCAAGTCTTTTTGAATCTGCCACCATAATATCCTCCGGGATTCTCTGTCCATTCGTTACAAATGCTACAGGGATGTCATAGTTATTTGTGATCTCAACGATTGAACCGTAGCAACTCGTCTCATCTGATTTTGTTAATATAATATGTGTGGGCGAAACAACCGAAAACTGTTCGATGATATCAAATAAATCATTCTTTCTAACATTCATACTCTCCGTTAAAAAAATGTATTTGGGATTCACGATCTGGAGGTATCGGGTCAATTCGGACATCTGCATCTCGTTTTTTTGACTTCTACCGGCTGTGTCAACAAGAACCAGATCGTAATTAGTAAATTTCTCCAACATACTCCTCAACTCTCCGGGATTATATGCGACACCAACTTCAATCCCCATAATATCAGCACTCGTCTTTAATTGATCGACCGCTGCTATTCGATAAGTGTCAATCGTTAGTATGCCCACCTTTTTACGCATCTCCAAAGAAAGCATAGCGGCAATTTTTGTTAACGTGGTGGTCTTGCCAACCCCAGTTGGTCCAACGAAAAAGATGATATCTCCCTTATCATATTCTTTTAAGGGATTGTCGGTTTTGATAATCGGGTGTAGAATATCCACAAATTTTTTCTCAAATTCTAATGTACTAATGTTTTTATCCTGAGTAACAATCCTTAACGATTCGACAATCTTTCTCGAAATATCATCATTCAACTCATGCCTTTTTAATGCTTTAAATATCTTCTTGTACTCCTCAGGAATTCCGGGTAAATATGAATCTTTATCCATTTTCAAAGACAAATCCTGCATAATGCGTTTCATGGATAACATCTCTTTTTTCATCTCACTAATAGATTTGTAATCTGACAAAGAAACGCTTGTGCCATCTTCTCTTTTTGTAAATTGACTCTTGGAGGGATCCCAATTTTTGTCCAGATGGTAATTTTGATTAGTCGACCTTTTAGTAGGATATTGATAATCAATTTCCGGAATAGAGGGGTTGTACTCTGTTTTTTTATTCATATTATTAGCTGGTTGCTGCACCTTGTCGTTTTTTATCATGCTGTTCTGAGAAAGAATCTTTTTTAATTCATATAACTTCTTACTGTCGACCCAACCATCGTAATCATTTTTCGATTCTTGTAATCTTGTATCCCTTTTCTTTTCCTTATCGTCGGCAACAGCAGTGACTTCATACTTAATAGCACTTCCAATGCCTAAAAACCCGCCTTTTTTGAACTTTCTGGTTTGTAGAATGACGGCATCTTCTCCAAGTTCATTTTTTATCCGCTTTAATGCTGTTTTAACGTCATCAACGACATATTTTTTTATCTTCATATTTTAATCACCGTTTCTACGCTGAACGGAATATCATCCACCAGCTCCTCGTAAGAAATAAACGCTATACTCTGAAGTGATTTTTCAAGAGCCTTATACAAATAAATCCTTATATTCCCGGAACACACGATAACGGGCATATGTCCCTTCTGCATAATCAATTCCACGCCTTTTGAAAATCGGTCCACCAACTGCTGCATCATGTCGGGATTTAGTGCAAGATACCTTTCATCCTCTGTTTCCCTGATTTGTGAGGATAATTGTCTCTCAAGATTGGGATCAATTCCCACTGCATGAATTTGCCCATCATCGGATCGATTTGCAATGCAAATCTGTCTTTTGAGTGCTCTTCTCACAAACTCCGTCAAATAATCGATATCCTTTGTTTTCTCAGCGTATTCGGAAATGGTTTCAAAAACAAGCGGGAGATTTCTGATTGACACCCTTTCTCTCAAAAGATTCTGAAGAATCTTTTGTACTTCATAAATTTTCAAAACATCCGGGATAACTTCTTCCACAAGTTCAGAAAAGTTTTCTTTTAACCCCTTAATCAGCAGATCCATTTCTTTTCTGCCCAGTAACTCATAGGCATGTTGTTTAACAATTTCAGAAAAATGTGTGGCAAATACACTGGGAGGATCTACGACTGTATAACCC
>CAYUYU010000035.1:0-16124 GCA_964449405.1 uncultured Thermotogaceae bacterium | reverse complement strand
GCGGCCGGCGATAAGTATATTTATGGGGTTGATAACAAAGGCAACCGGTTATGGTGTAAAGAGATTAGGGCCGGATGTTATTCCAGTCCCGCCGTAGATCGTAACGGGATTGTATATATCGGTGACTCAGCGGGTCTTTTGCATGCCATTTCACCATCCGGAGAAACGTTGTGGACTTATCAAACAGCCGATGAGATACGTTCCAGTCCCTCTGTAGGAAAATCCGGAACGATTTATTTCGGATCGGATGATCAATCCATTTACGCCCTTAACAGTGACGGCAGTTTAAAATGGACGTTTAAAACGGATAGCTTTGTCCGTTCCCGTCCGGCCCTTGACGCTCAAGAGCGGGTATATTTGGGATCTTTTGATGGAAAACTGTATGTCTTAAACAAAAACGGGGCTCTGATTTGGAACTACGATACCGGATCGCAAATTCGCTCAAGTCCGTCGATTTATCGAGATGGTACTGTTTATATCGGTGCCTTTAACGGTAAATTGTATGCGCTGGATCAACAGGGGAATAAGAAATGGTCTTATTCTGTGGAAGACGGTCCATTCTGGTCATCCAGTCCAGCCATAGGCGAAGATGGAACAATTTATGTAGCCACCTGGGAGAAGCAGATTATTGCCATTGATGCTGGGGGGAAGATCAAATGGCGACTGAAAACAGGTGACTACATCAAATCAAGCCCCGTCATTGATGAAAATGGTGCCCTGTATATTGGGACATACGGTGCCAAACTGCTCTCGATAGCAACAGATAGTAAAGGTCTTTCACTGGATTCTCCATGGCCCATGTTTAGAAAAGACGTGAAACACACAGCCTGCCAATAATAATGAAACCAATTTAAGATTTAAGGTGGACAGTTTTGTCTGCCTTTTTTGTTACCTATGGAGTGATCAAATGCTTGAAGTAAAAGGGTTAAAGAAATATTACGGAAAACACAGAGGAATTGAACGGGTTGGCTTTAACATCAATAAAGGCGAAATCTATGGACTGATCGGTCCAAATGGGGCGGGAAAAACAACGACAATTCGTATCATTCTGGGGCTGCTGTCAGCGGACGAGGGCGAAATATTTGTTGATTCCAAGGCTTTGCCCAAGCATCTGAACAGCATGAAACATACGATTGGCTATTTACCGGGGGAGATCAACCTATATCCGGGAATGCGTGTATCCAGATTCTTAGAATATAACAGTCAATTTTACAAGCACTACTCAAAAAAATATGAAAAAGATTTATGTGAATACTTGGATTTGAATAAAAAGAAACGGGTGAAGGAACTTTCTCAAGGTAACAGAAAAAAGGTCGGTATCATACAGGCGTTGGTCCACCAACCTGATCTGTTGATCCTTGACGAACCCACAAACGGATTGGACCCGCTTCTTCAAAAAAAATTATACGAATTAGTCGAGAAGGAAAGGGATAGAGGATGTGCGATTCTATTTTCTTCTCATAATTTGATAGAGGTAGAGCGCTTAAGTAACAGAGTGGGAATCATAAAGGATGGTATCTTAATAGAGGAAATGTCTATCAATGAGCTTTCAAGTTTCACAAACAAAATGATAACCGTATATGATCTGAAGGATGCGGAAAAGCTTCAACAATTTGAACGTAAAAAGTTCAGTAGCGGGGCTGATATCTTTCAAATTAAAAGATCTCAACTGAAGGAATTTCTAACAGCGTTGAATCAGTCTGAGTACTCGGATATCGAGATCAGAAACCCGACTTTGGAAGAGACCTTTATGGCTTTTTATAATAGAGGTGACAATTGATATGTTTTTAAACATTTTCAGAAATGAAGCCAGAAATAATCTGTGGTTTTTCCTGATTTGGTGTGCGGTATTTATTGGATTTATTTTTATGTACCTGCCCATGACCAATCTTATTCTTGATCAGATGGACGAGCTCATGAAGTTCGTGGAAAAGATGCCGGAATTCCTCCTTAAGATGTTTAGTTTCGAGCCGGAGGTGTTTAATAAACCCGAGGGAATATTCGGTTCTGAGGGGATGAGTTTCGTCTACATTCTCTCAGCGGTTTTTGCGGCAAATCTTGCAGGAGCTGTTTTTTCAAAGGAATTTGAGCAAAAAACGATAGAATTTCTTTTGGTAAAACCGGTAAGCAGGAGTACGGTTTTTTTTGAAAAGGCGTTTTTAATGATGACTTTGATCGTTTTGCTGAGTGTTTTATTTACTCTTTTTGAGTTTTTGGGATTCAACTGGTTTATCAGAAAAGAGTACAGTGAGAAAATCTTGTTGTCTTTTGGAATATATACTTTTTCTGTTCTGACATTCTTCAGCGGTCTGTCAACGCTTATTTCGTGCATTACCAAAAAGAGCAACTTAAATATCTCCATTTCCATTGGGATTATCATCTTCATGTATTTTGGAGATACCCTTGGAAGAAGTTTTGAAAGCGTATCCTGGCTTGCAAAGATGAGTATATTTAATTATATTCCCCTTGCAGATACCATCATCCATGAAAAGATGTACCTGACAAATGCTATTATCATTTCTTTAATAGGATTGTTGTTTTTTGCAGCCGGATATTTTGTGTTTCGTAAGAGTGATATTGAGATATGAGATGGAGGTTTTTATGGATTAACCGTGAAGTTTTGTCTTTTTAAAACTTCACGGCGTGGTTCTCGATACCAGTCCTAAGGGAGGCATTTTTTCGTTATTGTGCAAGCCCTACTTAGGTTTTTTTGATCCCTTTTTAATGATCTTTGAAAGTGTCCGTCCAAGTGCGCTAAAAGATAATTTTTCCCGGGCGATTCTAAAGTTTTTGTTGACCATATTATAATAAAGCTCTTCACTTTTCAATATTTGAATGGTCTTTTTTGCTGCATCTTCCAGTCGTTTACGATCAACGGAAACATAGTCTCTTTCATTATCATCCCTTTGCGTAAATGTATGACCCAACGAGACATTCTTAAAACCAAAGGGCATGATATCGGTTTTAAAGACAGGATATTCAAAAATGATCATGGGTTTTTTGGCAAAAAGACCCTCTAAATATTGATTTCCCCAGCCTTCAAGAATTGAAGGATAGGTAATGAAGTCTGCGATTACATAGGCATCCCAAAGAGAGTATTTCTTCGTGTCGCGATGGCTTCTTGTGGCACCAAACAGGTGTTCTGCCCAGACGATCTTCACATCTTCTTCAGCGGCAAGTTTTTTTAAAAAAGCAATATAATCACTGTCCGTTTCGATAAGACCCGGCATAAAAAGCAAAATTTGATCATCTTCTGTAAATGTTCTTCCATCGTAAAGGGGGCCGATTAGCTGCTGTTTTCTCTTTTTGATTTCTCCAATTGTTTCAATTCCCAGTTCGATAGCCTTTCTGGTGGCCACACGCGTGGCTTGTAAAAAGACGATATCTCTTTCTCCTATACCCAGAGTTTCTCTAAGGTCCCTGTTGTAATCATCGATAGACCATTCTTTGGCCTGAAAATCAAAGACATTGGGAACCACAACAGAATCGCATCCTTTCCTTTTCCTTAATTCAGATTGTGCGATTTTGTTAATGACCACTTGTTGAAAATTGTCTCCCATCGGGGGATAATAACGATTTAAGGCATCTATAACGAAATCACAAGTTGGGTGACTCATATGGCGTCTTTCCCAGTAAAAATCATGATTGTGGTTGATGCTGATCAAATTGTGTTTTACAATGAAATGATAAAATCCAATCGCAACGGGAATTCCCGTACCAAGCGAAAAGATGTTATTAGGGATGATGATTTCAAATGGCTCGCTTGCAAAGATTTTGTCCAAAGAGGATTCAATATCTTTTGCAATCGTTAACAGCTCGTTTTTAAAAGACGTCTCATCAGGGTAGTCTTCTAAAGATCGATAACTGTTCTTCTCCCATTTTTTAAAATCCGGGCGGTGTAAATCCATCTCTTTGATGTAATACTCACCGTAATCAGAGGTTCCTGATATAAAAATCACATCGTGTCCCATGTTTTCGAAAACGTATTTCCACTTTTCCATCTCAAGGGAAACACCATCTGTTTCTCCAACTCTAAAGTGCGC
Source organism: uncultured Thermotogaceae bacterium (assembly GCA_964449405.1). Taxonomy (GTDB): domain Bacteria; phylum Thermotogota; class Thermotogae; order MWEM01; family MWEM01; genus JASUTC01. Next base: position 12,081 of record CAYUYU010000035.1, on the reverse strand, counting down.
AATGGCTATTTTCATCTCAAACCAACTCCCGTTATTCCTTACGAAGTCTTTTTTCGGTTTCTGGATCAAAAAACATGAGTCTGTCATGTTCAAATCCAATATGTACGATTTCTCCGGGATATACTTTTGGAAAGGGTGGTGCTACGATTTTAACGATTTTATCATCCAACTCAATGGCAACGATTTGATGTGACCCCTGTGGCTCTGTGACCAGTACTTCTCGTGAAAACACAGATTCGGGGTGCTTTTCTTTAAAAACCTGCATACTTTCCGGTCTGACTCCCATGACAACCTGTTGGCCAGAAAAAGTTTTAAGAATTTCGTAATTCTCTCCAATTGGTTCAAAAGAAAAGGCACTGTTGATTAACAATAGTTGACCGTTTTTTCCCCCTAATTCCATTGAAAGAAAGTTAGTGGGAGGAGTACCAATAAAACCCGCGACAAACATATCTTCAGAATCAAAATACACATCATCCGTTGTCCCCATTTGAACGATTGAACCATCTTTCATGATTACGATTCTGTCAGCCATACTCATAGCCTCTGCCTGATCATGGGTTACAAAAACGGTAGTAGCCTGGGTCTTTTTGTGTATGGCCTTCATTTCCGTTCGCATCTTAACCCGAAGCTTTGCATCTAAGTTTGACAGGGGTTCATCCATTAAAAACACCTTGGGTTGTACAACAAGTGCGCGTGCAAGGGCAACACGTTGCCTCTGTCCTCCCGAAAGTTGCCTGGGGAAGCGTTCGAGATATTCTTCGATCTTTGTCAAATCAGAAACTTCGTTGACCCTTTTTTTGATCTCCGAACGGTTTAGTTTTTTTAGCCTCAACGGAAAGGCAATATTATCAAAAACGGTCAAATGAGGCCAAACGGCATAATTTTGAAAGACCATGGAAATATCCCTGCTTCTTGGGGGAAGGAAAGTAACATCCTTTTCATCGATATAGATAATCCCCTGAGTCACTTCTTCCAAGCCTGCGATCATTCGCATTGTTGTTGTCTTTCCGCAACCGGACGGGCCAAGAAGAACGATGAATTCTTTATCTTTTACTTCAAGATTAATATTTTTTGCGCCCCAAACAGTTTTCCCATAACGTTTTGAGAGATTTTTGAGTTTCAGTGTCGCCATACGTTCAGCTCCTTTTTTAGACTTTTACTCCGCCCCACATTTGAAGGATGTACTTTCTGATGAGAATGGTGAACAGGACTGCAGGCAAAGCCATAGTGACACCACCGGCGGCAATCAGGTTTACCATTCCCTTTGCCCCTACCATGGTTTGATACACCACCACGGGGAAAGTTGGGTTGAATTGTGTCAAAACGATGGCCTGAGCGGTTTCCGCCCAACTCCCTATAAATGCGTACATGGCGCTGGCCGCCAAACCCGGTAATGCTAAGGGCAATGTAATGTGAATGAAAGCCCCCGCCCGGGTCCGCCCAAAAACCTGTGCGGCCTCTTCCAATTCAACGGGAATCCCCATAAAAATACTGGCCGTAATCCATATAGTCAATGCAATTTGTCCCACAGAATAAACCAACGACAACCCAATAGGTTTGTCATAAAACCCCATCTCAGCCAAAATGATGACCATAGGCATGGCGATGGCAATACCAGGGAACATCCTGACAAAAAGGGTACTCAGTTTCAGAACATTTTTCCCTTTAAACATGTATCTTGCAAAGGCGTAACCGGACATGCCGCCAATGGTTAAGGCGATCAAGACCGTTAATAAGGCCACCTGAATGCTTCTTATAAGAGCTGGAATGGAATCCCTGGTAACCTTAAAAAAAGTAACATAATTGGCAAACAAGTTTTTGAAAACCCTGAAATTGGTTGAGTTGAGAGGGGTTAGTTCTGCCTTCTTTTCTTTTATTTGAATGGTGATAGCTTCCTTTCTATCCTCGTATTTTTTCACATCATTTCTCAGTTGTTTTTCAATCGTTTCCATCGATTCCCGGCCTTCTACGATTGACAAGTTACGTTTTGCCTTGATAATGTTTTGATTCAAGGTTAGAATTTCCTTTTCCAGAGAATTGATTTCTTCCGCTATGGCGTTGATCTTTTCATTGTTTGTTTTTGATATTGTATCAACCTCTTTGATTACTTCATTGATTTTCTCTTCTGTTACATTACAATTTGTCTTGTTTCTGAGAAAATCACTCATCTGATCTGTTTTTGACCCTTGTATCAGTGACATGTATTCTTCTTGAGAACGGGAATAAACGCTGATTAGGTATTCGGAAGTGCCGATCACGGGTTCTATCTTGAATTGACCGCTAAACGATAATCCCAAGGAAATGGGCCAGTCATAAGCTTCCTGATCGGACATAAGAGAAATGGAGAGCAGGAAATAGATAGGAAGTAGAATCACTATAACGATAAAAACGATGAACATGTAAAAAATTGTTCTACCGATGATCTTTTTGGTCTTCTTTGCCTTGGGTTCTTTATGACTCATTGTTCTTCCTCCCTCTTGAAAGCTCCCGAAACTTTCAAATAAAGTACAGCCACCACTGATACCACAAGGGCAACGATAACGGAATAAGCAAGAGCCAGTTTGTATTGGTTTTGAACTTGTTCCTGGAAGAAGACCACTTCCTCCAGTAAAACGGGGATTCTTCTGAAACCAAAAATCAAAACGATGATCAGCCAAACCTGAATAGCGGATATGATTCTTAAAATCAGTGCCGTTTGAATGCTGGGTTTGAGCATGGGCATGGTGATCTTTCGCAACACTTTAAAGCGTGTGCCCCCAAAAACATAACCGGCTTCTATGGATTCTTTAGGAATTCCCTGAAGACCTGCCAACAAGATGGTCATCATAAAAGGGATCACTTGCCAAGCGTCAATGATGATGATAAGCATCAAAGACTGGAAGTCATTACCTGCCAAAAAGAGAATCTTTTCTCCTTCTTCCACCAAACCCATGGACATGAGAAGGCTATTAAGCCAGCCGTAAGTGGCAAAACCGCTTGACCACATGGCCCCAACGGCAACCGGTGGTAATGCCATCGGGATCAAGGCGATTGCAAGTAATAAACTCGAGCCTTTGAACTTTTTGTTAATGATTAAGGCCAAACCGAGAGAGACCACAAACTCAAGTGTGACAGAAATGATAACAAAGATCCCTGTATTCACAACCGCTTGCCAAAATACCGGATCGTTGAAGATTCTGGAATAATTTTCAACGGTAAATCCCGTGCCAATTTCAGGTGTGAAACTTTGGATGATAGAGGTTAAAACCGGCCTGATCCAAAAAATAATATAATAGATCACTGTTGGCGCGATTAAAATATATGGAATAACCTTTTTCCAAGGGAAACCGCTTTTACGAGGCTCTAAAGTGACAGATTGGTTGAAAGTCATGAATTTGCAGCTCCTTCATTGAGAGATAGGGATAAAAAGGGCACACCATGCTGATGTGCCCCAATTCTACGACCTATTTTTTCAGTGCATCGATCTTCATTTGCATGATTTCAAGATATTCCGGATCAAATGTCTTGAGATTCAATATCATCTCTTTGAAAATATCATCGTAAACCAGCTTGACTTGTCCCCAATCAGACCATGTTGGAGCGATGTAGGAAAGAACGCCTTCTTGCATAACCTTAATGGCCATTTCAATGATCATATCCTGTTCGTCCTTATCCGTTTCAAGTAAATGGATGGCTTCGTCAACAGGCGGGATAAATCCCCCGGTTCCCTTAGAGGATTTCAGCATGATGTCAGGTCTTGTCATGTACTCAACGAATCTAATAGCCAGTTCTTCATTTTTCGTTCCCTTAACAATTGCATATCCGCTTGTACCTGCAATAGAGCCAATACCTGCCGGGCCTTTTGGTGCCGGTCCAACGACAAAATTAGTAGGATCGTTTTTGTAGATTTCTCCAACTCTTGCACAATGCGCTGTTGCCATCCATGCTTCCCCTGTTTTCATGGGTGGTCTGACATCATCATACGTTAAAACGGTTGGCGTGAAAGCATCGGCCATCTTACTGATGAGGTAATAGGCAGCCATGGCACCGGGATTGTCTAAATTTGGCCAGTCTGCTCCGTAAGAAAGACAGACCCCCCCATGCTGATAGATCAATGATTTCATTGGGACACCGGTGACAGCAAATTTTCCTTCACCTTCCATAATGGCAATGGCATTTGCCCAATCCACAACTTCTTCCCAGGTCAAGTTTTGTACATCTGCGCCTTCAGGAAGGTATTCCAGCGCCTTCTTGTTGGCAATAAACAGATAAACATCAGCTCCAACGGGCAGGAAATATCGTTTGCCATCGAAAACGGTCATCTCATCATAACCCTTTGAGAATGTTCTGTCATCCCATTGGGCAGCGATTTCTGTCAAATCCATGACATAATCGTTCTCTACCCATTCGGGCATGTTAGAGGCGTAGGAGACGATTACATCGGTGGTGATGTTTCCGGTTTTCTGTTGAAGTTCAGCTTGATCCAGTAGTTTCTCATCATCCAACGTGCTGAATTTAACTGTACAGTTGTTGGCTTTCTCAAACGGTTTGATAATCTCGTTGATGATGAACTCTTTCTCAGAAGGAGCTGACCATAGTCTGGATGTTACAACTAAAGTTTCTCCAAAAAGACAGGCTGCGAATAGTACCAAAACGACAAAAAACAAAGTTTTCTTCATAAAAAATCCCTCCATAAATTTGGTTGGTTTCTGAACGGTAGAAATGCATGAATCTATCAAATGATTATGACAACGTTGTCATAAGGAACCAAAAAAATAGCATCAAAATGATTTTATGCTTTTAACTCATAATTTTCAACTCCCGTGAAACAGAATTATAATCGATTATTTCCGATTATTAGCATTTATCTTTCAAAATTTAACGAAATTGAACCAATTCGTTTCTAACTAAATTGTGCTATGATAAATTGTCAACGTTGACAAAAGAGGTGAGGGTTATGAAAAAAGTAACCATGTCAGATCTGGCTAAAAAAACAGGTTTTTCCATCAAAACGGTTTCAAGGGTGATCAATAATTCCCCTGAAGTAAAACCCGCAACAAGGAGAAAGATATTAGATGCCATCGAAGAGACCAATTTCAGTGTCAACCTAATGGCGAAAGCCTTAAAATCTCAACAGACCAAAACAGTTATCTTATTCATAGACAGACATGGGGGGAGTTATTGGAATGCTTGGCACAGCCTGATTATCATGAAAATAATCTCAGACTTTAAGGCTCGTGGTTACAAGGTCATCCTCTCGCCTTCTTCCGGTCATGGGGTAATCGATGATGATACGGATGGATTTATTCTTCTCAAGAGTGGTATTGCAGATGGAGCAGTCTTGTTTGACAACCTTAAGGGGGATATTCGGATTAAATATTTACGAGAGAATAACATCCCCTTTGTAATTTTGGGAAAAGATTTTGATTACAAAGACACCTGTTATGTTGATTTGGATAATTTCCACGTGGGTGAAATTGGCGCACGACATTTGATTGAACGTGGTTATAAAAGTCTGTCTTTTTTCCTGGGAAACAAAGAATTTTACGTTAACAAAAGCCGTGTAGACGGATTTAAAAGGGTTTGTGCTGCTCATAACGTAGTTTTTCACATAGAATATGCCGTCAACAATTTAGAAGATGCCTATGAATACACGCAACGCCATCTTCAAAAAAATCATTCGGATGCCTTTTTTGTTTCCGGAGACGAAAAAATAACAGCCGTTTATAAAGCGATAAAAGAAGCCGGAAAGACAATACCGGATGATGTGGGAGTCCTGGGAATCGACAATTTACCTCAAAGTCAATACCTGGACCCTTCTTTGAGCTCCATCGATCAGAATGTGGAACGATTCGCACAAACAGTTGTCAACTCATTAATAGAAACCATGCATTCTGAAAAAAGAACTCCTAAAGGGGTACTTATCAAGCCGGTGCTTGAAGTTCGAGATTCCACCGGATAAAGACAGTAAAAAAGAAAAAAGAATGGAGTTATACCCAAAGGATGGTATAATTGTAAACAGAATAAAAGAATATTATTAGTGACTGTTCCTGCGGGGGATAAATCGATAGGATCACACAAATAACAATTCAAAATGAGAGGCCACTGGTTGATAAATAATTTCATTGAACTGGAGATGTGATAGCATGTTGATTGGAGCAACCTCTTGGCAAATAAACGGTTCCTATCTAAAAAACATCGAGCAAATTGGCAAGGATATACAATTTTGCGAATTACTTGTATATACATGGAACACGAACACAGAGAAAATTCTTTCAAAGGAAATGGACGAGATACAAAAGAGAAGCAAAATTACCATCCACCTGCCCACCGATAAATTAGAGAATGTGAAAAACGCTTACGAATTCTTCAAGGATAAAGATTATCTTAATATAACACTTCATCCCTTCATGAATTTCAAGCAGTTTGCGGATTTCTATTTCAGTATCTCAGAAAAGGAAAAGGAAAGAAAAATCTCTATCGAAAACCCTGAAAATGATATTTTCTTCGAATTTTGTGATTATTTAAAACACAAAAGCAAAAACATCTATATCACAATGGATTACGGTCATCTGCTCTTAGACAAAAGATCCATAACAAGGTTTTATAAACGATTTTCAAATCAAATTACTGAAATTCATTTTCATGGAACAAATGGGAAAAAATCTCATTGCTATCCCGATCAAAAAACCATAAAGGGATTTAAAAAGCTCATGAGAGAAAAAGATTTTAGTTCTGATTTTCCTGTCTGTATCGAACTTTTTAATTTGGACGAAACAAAAAGGCTTGTAGCTGACTTAAAAAACAAATAAAAAGATTGTTTCTTTCGGTAATCAAGCAAACAATTTAATAATCGTTAAGGAGGTCATTAAATGCGACTTAAAGGTGTTCTTATCATCCTGTTTATAATGACTGCAATGGGTCTTTTTGCAAACGATACCATCGTCATTCCCATCCTGTACGGGCAATCGACAACAGCTGTTGAAAACAGAATCACTTCCGAAGACATAAAGGGAGCAACTCTCGCGATGGAAGCGATTAATGGTAGGGGTGGGCTTCTCGGTAGACAAGTTGAACTGCTTGACTGCCGCATCAGTTCTGTTGATATGGAAGAGATAAAGGCCCTAATGGATAGGATTGAGGCTGTGGGTGATTTGTTTGCCGTAATCGGTGCGAACACCAGCGGACTTTCCCTCTATTTTGCCCCAAAATTCCAGGAAAAAGGAGTTCTGATGATCTCGCCCATATCCACAAATCCAGATGTGACAAAGGTAGGAGATTTCATTTTCAGAGCCTGCTTCACCGACCCCTTTCAGGGCAAGGTCATGGCTCGATTCGCTTTAGATGAGTTAAAAGCGGGGACGGCTGTGATCCTAACGAAGATTACCAGTGATTTCAGTGTGGGCCTATCACGATTTTTCATCCAAGAGTTCGAAAAAGAGGGGGTTGTTTTGGCCCAGGAAGCTTATTTGGGAGAATCGGTAGACTTTACAGAAGTCCTATTGACAGTCAAAGAACTGAACCCGGATGTTGTTTTCGTTCCCGGACACGGTTCAGACAGCGGACTAATCATTAAACAGGCTTATAATATGGAAATCGATGCCATCTTTCTCGGGGGTGACGGTTGGGGAAAAGGACTTCTCGGATTTAGTGGCATAGAAGCTGCAGATGGAAATTATTTTTCAAACCATTGGCATAAAAATACCGAAAGCAAACAAAGTCAGGAATTTGTGGCCAAATACCAAGAAAAATACGGAGAAGGCCTGATTGCGTCGAGTGCGGCTTTGGCCTATGATGCCTTCTTACTCCTTGAAGAAGCGGTAAATACGGCCGGCACATTTGACTCAACAGCCATCCGGGATAGTTTGCTTCAAATAAGTGACTTTAAGGGTGTTACCGGGACGTTTGATTTTACAAAAGGCCGTGACCCGTTCAATAAAGAGGCGGTAATCCTTAAATACGATCAAGGAGAGATTGTCTATTATTCAACGGTTTCTCAATAAAAACAAGGAATTGTAGGGATGAAAGATTTTTTTAAAAAAACGAATAAAGGACTCAGTTCACAGATACATAAAGTGTTTCTGATAACTTTTATTTTGGGTTGTGTTATATCTTTCGTTCTATTTATTCCATCGGAAATCAGTAAATTTAATGCCTTTGCTAATCGGATCAATGAATTACTCATTACCTTGATTGATTCAAGAAAAGGTAGAATTGCCTTTGACATTTATATGGAAAATCAAGAGGCATTGAAAAAACAGATTGAAGATTTATTGAATTTTGAGGGGGTACATGTTGTAGACATCTTTGATGTTGACGGGACTTTCCTGAAATCAACGGACTCAAAAGAACCTTACAATTTGGCTGTAAAAACCAACGATTTTGAAGCCAATCAATCTTCTGTCAACTTCAACCTTTCCACGGGTGCTTATTTGGAATATATAGGCGAACTAAAGGTTGCTGGAGAAACAACGGGATATATGAAACTGTATTATTCCATGAAAAAGATCATCCGTCAGACGGTTATATCCGCCATGTTGATTGTGGGATTTATCATTCTCATCTTTTTTGTTTATATGTTGGTGATCGACAAATTATTGAAAAAAGTTGTAACCACTCCTTTGGCTCAATTGGGAAAGGGAATGCAAGAAATCAAAAAGGGGAACCTGGATGTTCAAGTTGACATCAACGCCGGCAATGAAATTGATGACATCACAGACACATTTAATAAAATGTCCTTCGAAAACAAAGAGTTATATGAACATTTAAACAATATGAATAAGTTATTGGAAAAAAAGGTGGCTCAAAGAACCGAAGAGTTAAAACAGAAAAATATCTCCTTGGAAAAGGCAAAAGCCCAAGCGGAGAAAATGGCAGAAGAGGCTGAAAAGGCCAACCATGCCAAGTCGGAATTTCTTGCAAATATGAGTCACGAGATCAGAACGCCTTTGAACGGCGTGATTGGATTTTCAGAATTGTTGTCCGATACGAGTCTGAACGAGTTGCAACACAAATATGTGGAAAACATAGAGAAATCTGCCGATGTGTTACTCAGTCTAATCAGTGATATCTTGGATTTATCGAAGATAGAGGCGGGAAAGTTAGACTTGGAATACATCAAAACTGATATCAGAAAGTTGATTCGAGAAACCGTTGATATATTAAAATACCAAGCCCAAAAAAAAGGGTTACAGTTGAAAACTGAACTTGAAAGTTCACTTCCGCAGTTTGGCTTTTTCGATCCTGTTCGGTTAAAACAGATATTAGTAAATTTAATCGCCAATGCCGTCAAATTTACCGAAAGGGGAAACGTCAAAGTCACGGTTGGATTTGAACCCATTGACGAAACCACAGGTGATTTCAAATTTAAAGTGGAGGATACCGGTATCGGTATTTCACAAGAGCAGAAAAAGCACCTTTTCAAAGCCTTTTCACAAGCGGATACTTCGATTACCCGAAAATACGGTGGAACCGGACTGGGATTGGTTATTTCAAATATGCTCCTAAAAAAGATGGGAAACGGATTGAGATTGCAAAGTGAACCGGGAAAAGGCTCGTTGTTTTATTACACCATCAAGACCGAATACTCATATGCCAAAGAGACTGTCAGTAAGATTGAACCTGAGAAAGAGCCCATGACAGTGATACGGGGAAGCCCGAAGATATTAATAGCCGAAGACGTCCAAATCAACAGAGAATTGATTAAAAACCTGTTAGAACAAATGATACCGGGAGCACAATTAACCATGGCCAAAGACGGAGAGGAAGTGATTAAAAGGGCTTCAGCGAAAAGATACGATCTCATTCTCATGGATATTCAGATGCCAAAAATGAGTGGGTTGGAGGCAACGAAAAAGATACGCGAAAGCGATCGTAAAGTCCCGATTATCGCATTATCGGCTGAAGTAATGAAAGAAACCGTTGAAAAATGTCAAGCTGCCGGAATGGACAATTTTTTGTCCAAACCCATTAAATCCAAAGCATTAAATGAATTGATGATCAAATACGTTGATACATGTGAAAGTATCCATCCTCGCCAATTAGACGAGGTTAATTTTCAGGAAGGTATCGATCGTTTACTGGGAAACCGGGAAGCCTATATGAGGATCCTTGAAAGCTTTATGAAAGAAACTGAAATGGACCTAAGAGAGATTGGAGTGGCACTCCAAACAGATGATACAGAAAGGATGAAATTCCTTGCACACAAAATAAAAGGCACCGCCGGAAACCTGGCAATTCACAAGATAGAAGAAAAAGCCAAACAATTCGAAACAGAAGTGAGAAATGGCGAGAAGGCTAATTATCTAAAAACTTTTAATGCATTAAAAACCGAAACAGAAAAATTCATCAACGCCTTCCACCCACGCAATAAAAACGACAAAAGGAAAGACTAATTTGTCAACGATACATTTCTTGAAAGAATATGCTATAATACTCCCGAAAAAAACAGGAGGCAAGAAGATGTACAATACATTCAATTTGGAGACAAGTGAATAGTGAGATAAACAGCATCTTTTAGCCGGCAATAAAAAAGCAAATAAAAATATTAAATAGATAAAGGCCTCAGCGTGATGCTGAGGCCTTTCGTATTATGAGAGGTGATTTTTATATTACAGGTCAGGCAATTAAAGAAGGGGTTTGGGATCCATGAAGTGCTCCGTCAAGTGACTTTCAGTGTATCAAAGGGAGAGTGTGTGGCACTAACAGGGCCTAACGGTAGTGGAAAATCCACGGTCTTGAAAACAATCATCGGAGAGTACCCGGTTGAAAGAGGTCAAATACTTTTAGAAGAAGGGACTTCCATTGGTTATTTGCAACAAAATGATGTTAACTCCGATGAAAAAGTGAGATATTACCTGTTTAAAGAGTTTGAACACTTGAAGGATGCTTATCAAAAGATCGTTGAAAGGGCTGAGGTCTCGGATATGGAGTATGCCGGACTGTTGGATGATTTTATTCATTTTGGAGGCTACGAGATTGAGGCAGCCATTTACAGAGAGCTCTCATCATTTTCCTTTACAGAAGATATCATGGACAAACGCATTAACGAACTGTCCCTTGGCCAGCGCAAGATTATGGAGATCACCAGTATTTTGATCGCTCAACCCGATCTATTTATTATGGATGAGCCCACCAATCACTTGGATATCAGTATGCGAATCATGTTGGAGTCAATCATCCGGGAAAAAACTGAAAATGGAAAGACCTTTTTAGTGGTGAGTCACGACAGAACGTTCCTTGACAGAGTGGCAACAAAAACCATTTACATCAAAAGAGGGATCAGCGAGCAGACAGAGGGTGGCTACTCTCATATGTTGGAATTGTTGAACATGAAATTCCAATCGGCGAAGAAGGAAAGCGAGGCGATTCAAAGAAAGATTGGTGAATTGGAAAGCCTGGTCACTCGGAAGAAAGGATGGGCGGACAAGGCAGAAAAAGAAAAAAGCGGTAGGGGGAAAAAGATCATAGGGCGCTATTCAACGGACAAGGGATTTCTAGGTGCCAAGGCCAAAAAGATTGCCAAGAGTGCCAAAGCTTATGCGGCACAAAAAAACAGACTGATTGAAGATTTAAAGGATAAAAAGCCCTTTGTTGAAAAACCCGTGAAGTTGAATATCCCCGATTACATTGTTGAGACTAGGAAATTTATTGACTGTGTCGCCTGTCATTTTGGCTATACACCGGAAGATATTCTACTGGAAGATATCAATATGCAAATCACAACGCGCGACAAAATCGCCTTGATAGGACCCAATGGAAGTGGAAAAACCACATTCTTCAAACTCATTACAGGCGAGTTGAATCCACTGAGCGGTTCTATTTATAGAAACGAACATATCAATTACACATTTATCAGACAAAACATCGCGACCGTTTTTGAAGAAGAGATTCTCTTTGATAACTTCCATGATGTAGATGAAGGTCATCAGATGGTACATGCAGCACTTAAGGCATCTCGTTTAAAGGAAGAAACCTTACAAAAGAAAGTGAACCAATTAAGCAGGGGAGAGTTGGTCAAGGCGGCCTTGGTGAAGGCCATTTTATCTCGTTCGGAGTTTTTGTTAATGGATGAACCCACCAATCACTTGGATGTGGAGACCT
>CAYUYU010000034.1:0-16142 GCA_964449405.1 uncultured Thermotogaceae bacterium | reverse complement strand
GTTGAATTCCTCGGATGAGGGAATATGTGTGTTGAATTCAACAGGTGATTTTGTTTTTAAAAACAAAAAATATATCGAGATCAATCCGGAGGATGTCGTTGTTGAACAGATAAAAAGAATCGCCGCAGAAACTTTTTCTCAGGATGCGGGTCAAGCAGTTGAAATGGAATTTGAAGAAACCTTTTTTTCTTTTAATTCAGTCATTTTATCCGATGATGAGCAGGTTTTAATCAGGCTGGAAGATATTACCAACACCAAAGAGCTCGAAAGAATGAAGAAAATCGATCAAATGAAGACGGAATTTATTGCGAATATTTCACATGAACTCAGAACGCCTCTTTCTGCAATAAAGGCTTATTCCGAAACCATCAACGATTCTGTGGGATCGTTGGATCCCGGTACCCTCAAAGAATTCATGGGAACCATCATCGATCAGAGTGATCATTTGACCTTTTTGCTAGATCAACTCCTTGATTTTTCAAGAATGGAGCGAAAAGACCTTAACTTAGAAAAAACTGATTTTAATATCGTTGACCTGATTAAAAAAGCAAAAGAGAGTAATAAAGAAAAATACGAACAAAACTCAGTGGAAATAAAACTGAATCTGCCTGAGGAAATCATTATGGTTCATGCTGACGAGAAGAGAATCAAACAGGTTTTGATTAATCTCATTTCAAATGCGGTGAAATATGCTGACAGGGAAAAAGAGAAAAAGGAAGTAAATGTCTGTCTGAAGGAAGAACAGGATGAAGTAACCATTGAGTTAAAAGATAATGGAGTTGGCATACCTGAATCAGAACTTGAAAAGATATTTAGCAAGTTTTATCGAATTGACAGCGGGTTGACGTATGAAGTTGAAGGGACCGGACTAGGACTGGCTATTTGCCGGGAGATTATTCATGAACACGGCAAGGAGATTACCGTAGATAGCTCCCTTGGTGAAGGGTCGGTATTCAGATTTAAACTGGACAAATCGAAGGATTAGGGTATTATGGATTTGAAAAAAACCATCCAGGAAATCGAAAACCTGCCCTCTCCGGACTTCATTTTACAGAAGATCGTAGATACGGCAAATAATCCCGGGGCCTCGGCAAAGGATTTAAACGAGGTCGCATCTAAGGATCCGGCTTTTGTGGCTAAAATATTGAAAATAGCGAATTCTGCTTATTATGGCCTGCCACGTAATGTGACCAAGTTGACGGAAGCCATTATGATATTAGGTTTTAAGACAGTCAGAAATATGGCCATGAGTATTTTTACAGGAAAAGAATTCTTCAACTTTGATACGGATAAGCTTGATATGAAAGAATTTTGGAAACATGCCGTTGTGGTTGCAACAGTGGGAGAGCTGGCAGCTGAGATTATCGGATATTCAAATAAGGAAGAACTGTTCATGTGCGGACTGCTGCATGATATCGGTAAATCCGTTCAGGGTGTTTTGTTTCCCAATTTGTTTGATTCTATCATCGGTCTGTCACGGGTAAAGAAGATCAGTTATTACCATTCCGAACAGTTGCTGGAGATTCCCACACATGAGTTATTTGCCGAATTGTTGTTGGAAAAGTGGAATTTTCCGGAACTTGTTTTGATAACGGCGTCAAGGCATCATCGCCCTCAAACCATTCAAAACTCTATCTATTCAGACCCGGTCAACATCATTACCCTGGCAACTTTTGTTGCAGAAAGAATGAAGATGGGGGATAATGGTGGTGGTAAGCCGATTGAACTGCCTAAATACTGCTGGGATGAATTGGGGATGACCCCGGTCATCTTTGATGAATTACTCAGCACGGTTGAAAAAAAAGTGGAAAAGATTGATGAATTTATGAATATATAAGGAGGAATAAGATGCGAATAGGAATTTTAACTGGTGGAGGAGATTGTCCCGGATTGAACGCCGTTGTAAGAGGTGTTGTTTCTTCAAAACGATCGGATATGGAAATATTTGGATTTATGAGAGGATGGAATGGACCTCTCGAAGCCGATTATATTCCTTTGAATAAAGAGGATGTTGAGGGTATTCATATACTCGGAGGGACGATACTCGGGACTTCCAGGACAAATCCCTTTAAGAAGGAAGAAGACACAAAAAAACTTTTCGAGAATCTCGAAAAACTTAAGATCGATGCTGTCATTGCAATAGGTGGAGATGACACGTTAAGTGTGGCTGCAAAACTATCTTCCTTCCATTTTCCGGTGGTGGGTGTTCCAAAAACCATAGACAACGATGTTTCCAACACCGATTACACATTTGGCTTTCATACCGCGGTCAACGTAGGAGCCGATGCCATTGACAGGCTTCACTCGACCGCTAAATCACATAATAGAGTTTTCTATGTGGAAATCATGGGACGAGAAGCGGGATGGATTGCTCTTGAGGCGGGATTGGCATCCGGGGCGCATTTGGTACTTATTCCCGAATATCCTATGACTTTGGACGAAATTATGTCTGTTGTGGATAAGCGAATGGAAAGGGGTGGATACTGTATTGTAGCTGTTGCTGAAGGGTTTAAGCCCACTGAGTTCGAGGATGAAGTCAACAAACACAAGGCAGTCGATGCCTTTGGTCACGTTCAATTGGGAGGAATAGCCGAATTTTTGACTGAGATCACAAAGGAAAGGCGCTCTTATGAAACACGTTCGGTTGTTCTGGGGCATCTTCTTAGAGGGGGGACCCCGACGGCGTTTGACAGGATTTTAGGAACCAGATATGGTGTACATGCTATGGAATTAATCAAAAAACAGGATTATGGGCGGATGGTAGCTCTCTCTGGGAATGATATTGTGTCTGTTCCCATCGAATACGGTGTTGCCACTAAAAAATTAGTTCCATATGATTATTACAAGCTTTGCACACTCTTCTTTGGATAAGGAGGTGATAATTTGAAGGGAAGCCATGCTTACGTTTTGTGGGCGATAGAATGTATTGAGAATTATGTACTAAACGACAAGGTGATCGATGTCCCCGAATACATCCCACATCAGTTGATTGAGACACAGGCTGGGGCTTTCGTTACCCTGCATAAAGAAGACCAAAGCCTGCGAGGATGTATCGGAACGTTTGTCCCCACGCAGAAAAACTTAGCGTTGGAAATACGTGAAAATGCTATTGCAGCTGCTACTCGCGATCCCAGATTTAATGCGGTTTCTCCTGAAGAGCTGGATCACATCGTAGTGTCTGTGGATGTTTTATCTCAACCTGTTGAGTGTAAAAACTTGGAGGAACTGGATCCAAAAGTCTACGGAGTAATCGTAGAGAGTGGTTATAAAAGGGGATTGTTGTTGCCTGATCTCGATGGGGTGGACACAGTTGACAAACAGATTGAAATTGCCAAGAGGAAGGCGGGTATCCATATTCACGAACCAGTCAAAGTCTACAAGTTTGAGGTGAATAGATACCATTAAGGAGGAATTACTATGAGAGAAGCCCTCTTTTACGAAGAAATTGGAGGGTCTAAGGTAAGATGTAATCTTTGTCCCCATCACTGTGAAATCGAAGAAGGTCATACCGGTCTATGCAGGGTTCGTTTGAACAAAGGCGGTGTACTATACACACTGACATATGGTACTCTCTCCTCAATTTCAAATGATCCCATCGAAAAAAAACCCCTCTACCATTTTCATCCGGGATCGATGATTCTATCAGTGGGCTCATGGGGTTGCAACATGACATGCCCATGGTGTCAGAACTGGGAGATTGCCCATGAAAAACCACAGGTACAGCGAGTTAATCCTGACAGATTGATCGATTTGACACTGGATAGGGAACTGGAGGGAATCGCCTACACATACAACGAACCTATCGTGTGTTTTGAATTTGTGTTGGATACATCAAGAATGGCAAGTGCTGACGGTCTGTATAACGTAATGGTTACCAACGGCTTTGTCGAAGAGGCTCCGTTGAAGCTTTTACTGCAGACGATACAAGCCATGAACATTGATTTGAAAGGCTTCAATTCCAAATTTTATAAAAAAAGGACCTCAGGGGACCTTGAAACAGTCAAGAAAAACATCAAAATCATCAGTGATGAAGGGTTGCATTTGGAGTTAACCACCCTTGTCATACCCGGGGAAAATGATTCAGAGGAAGAAATGGAGGAAGAAGCGGCTTGGATTGCATCCGTAAACGATGAAATCCCCTTACACCTATCAAAATATTATCCCGCATATAAATTTAACAAGCCTCCAACCCCTGATGAAACCCTGTTGAAATTGTATCAAATTGCCAAAAAGCACTTAAAATATGTTTATCTTGGTAACACGGATCTTAACGAGGGTAAGGACACGTTTTGTCCTGTTTGCAACAACCTGCTGATAAAAAGAAATGGATTCCACGTTGATGTGGTAGGGATACAGGGTAAAAAATGCGAAAAATGTCAAACGGCTCTCAAGATCAAATTATAAAGCTATCGAAAAACAGTTGGATATTAATCCTTGTGTTTATCGCCCTCCTACTGTTTTTTTCGATCCTGTTTTTTTTTAGAAGCAAGCCGGAATATGTCTCAAAAGTGGATATTGTGCTTGGAACAACCGTTAAGGTAGTGGTATCTTCAGACAAAGATCCAAACCTGATCGTGGATGCAGTTCTTAGAGAATTTCACAGAATAGACAGAAAGTTTTCTGTAACAGATCCCAAAAGTGTGATATCACGTATCAACAAGAGTGATAGCCCCGTGGAGATAGATGAGGAAACTGCTTTTGTAATTGAACGTTCTCTTGCCCTTGCAAGGGCGACTGAAGGGGCGTTTGATCCTGCACTCGGGAATTTGATAACGCTTTGGGGTTTTGACAGAATAAATGATAGCGAGTTTAAACCCTCTGTCCCATCGGATACCCAAATTGAAGAAGCGTTAGAAAAAAGCGGTTATGAAAACATTCAGTTGAAAAACGATGTGGTTATACTTGAAAACTCTGTAAAGCTTGATCTTGGCGGTGTTGTCAAAGGGTACGCCATTGATCGTGGCATATCCATTGCCAAAGAAATGGATCCGAATGCCACCGGGTATATTGATGCAGGCAGGGATATCGGTATCATCGGGCCAAAATTTGGTGGTGAATACTGGTCGATAGCCGTTCAGGATCCCAGAGGTGAGGGAGAAGAATACATCGATATTGTCTATCTGAAAAAAGGAACCATCGTCACCTCCGGTGATTATGAACGTTTTTTCATCCTAGATGATGTTAAATATCATCATATTCTCAATCCAAAAACGGGATATCCGGTTAAAGACACCATTTCCACTACAGTTATCTCGCCGGATGCCATGGATGCGGATGCCTTTTCCACAGCAGCATTTGTACTTGGCTCAGATTTCTCAGTCATGTTATTACCGGTTTTGGGAGGACAAGGCTTGTTTGTGGATTCTCAGAAACAAATGACTCAAACTGAAGGCTGGTCTTTTTTTAAGGAGAAGCATTAATGCGCCATCTCCAATTTCAAACAAGAGATAGTGAATGGGTGCTTTTCAAAAAAAGAGATATTTATCTGTATTTGCTAATCATTTTTATCGTTGTGGCAGCTGTTTATCTCAGCTTTGATTCTTCAACAGGCAGCACGATTGTGGTCAGAATAGATGGTGAGAATCGATACAGATTTACATTGGAGGAAGATGGCATTCATACAATAGAAAGAAACGGAAAGAAAATGATGGATTTGATGATAGACCAATCCGATGTGAGAGTCATCAATTCTCAATGTCCTCGACATTTTTGTGAAAGGGGAACTTTAAAGCAATCGGGTGTGTTAGTATGTGTTCCCCAAAAAGTGATTATTATCTTTGAAGACGAAGAAGAACCGGTAAAAGACAACGATGGTATAGACATGATTACAGGATAAAAGGAGAATGGATATCGGGAGAGGGGAAAGGTCATTTTCATCAGCTAAACTAACCTATTTGTCAGTTTTAACGGCGATTGCCATCAGCATTGGGATTTTAGAAACGATTATCCCACCACCTGTTCCCTTAGTCGGATTTAAGTGGGGATTTTCCAACAGTATCATGGTGATGATTTTAATGCTCATGGGTGAAAAAGAGGCTTTAACAGCAGCGATACTGAAGGTTACCATTGTGAATCTTTTAACCGGAAGATTTTTTGGACCGTCTTTTTTTTTGGGTTTGGGAGGATCACTGAGTTCTGTTTATGTAATGTCAATACTGATGAAAAGAAAATTTGGTTTAATAGCGGTGAGTGTATTCGGCTCATTTGTGAGCAATTTGGTGCAGTTATTTTTGGCAGCAACCCTTTTTGTCGGATCTGTTAAGGTTTTTTATCTGGCCGGATACATCATCGGAATCGGTGCCTTCACAGGGTTTTTAAATGCCATGATAGCTTACTGGGGGATAAAATGGATGAAAAAAATCGATATACTGTCATAATGGCGTCAGAGTCTCCAAGACGCAAAGAATTAATGAAACGATTTCCTTTGGAAGTGATTTATGAACCGCACAGATTGGATAAAGAGGAAGCAAACGAACCAGAAAGCAAATACGAACAGGAAATTGTCGTTGATATTGCATTAAAAAAACTGCGTTCCATGTACAGCGCGTTTAAAAACCCCGGAAACGTTATTGTTGCAGCTGATACGATGGTTTTTTACAAAGGCAGGATATTGGGAAAACCCAAAACACTTGAAGAAGCCCAAGCCATGTTGGAAATGCTCTCGGGGCAATGGCACGACGTTTACACCGGGTGCGTTCTTTCCATCAGCGAAAGAACTGGCAAAGAACATGAGATCAAATTTTGGGAAAAGACAAGAGTCAAATTCAGAAAAGTTCCCACGGCATTTATCAAGCATTATTGCAAATCACAAAAGCCCATGGATAAAGCGGGTTCTTATGGAATCCAGGATGAAGGAGCCTTTTTGGTTGAAAAGATTGCCGGGGATTATTACAACGTGATGGGGTTGCCGATTGGCAGACTTTGGGAATTGTTTCTTGATTTTGAGGTTATTCATCTATGATCATGCCCCGTGAAAAGCTCTTGAAATACGGTTCTGGTAATTTACGGGTGGATGAACTCATTGCCATTCTTTTAAGAACGGGAACCTCACAAATGAACGTATTAAAGGTTTCTGAAACTCTTTATTCACAGATGGACCATTCGCTGTATAAATTGCAGCAAGCCCCTCTTGAGAGTATCAAAAACGTCAGAGGCTTGGGAGAAGTGAAGGCAGTAACATTGAAGGCTTCTTTGGAATTGGGTGTAAGACTATACCAAGAACTCGTTGTGGAGAAGAAAGTGATTAAAAAGCCTTCGGATATCTTCAGAATGTGTCTCGATATGTCATTTCTCAATCAAGAGACGGTTAGAATCATTTCAGTCGATTCAAAATCAAAGGTTATCTCCGTTGAAGACATTACTAAAGGAACGGCTAACGCCTCATTGATTCATCCCAGAGAGGTTTTCAAACCGGTTATTTCCAATTCAGCCATCAGTTTTGCCGTTGTTCACAATCACCCTTCAGGAGATCCTACACCAAGTGAGGCAGATAGAGAAATTACAGGGCGACTTAAGGACTGTTCAAAGATAATGGGAATTGATATAATTGATCATATCATCATCGGTAAAGGTAAATATTACAGCTTTACCTTGAAAAAAGAGTTACATGGAGGTGTATCGGAAGATGCCGGACAACAATCAGGGCTTAGACAAATTGCAGAAGCTTAAGATGGAGATAGAAAAGGATCTGGAAAAAAAGACCGGTATAAAGAGGAAAAGTGGAGAAAAAAAGAAAAAAATCACACTCTCTGATGATCTGAGAAAACGCCTGACTGAAAGTAAGTCGTCCAGCGTTGCCGTTGAGGAGATCAAAACGATAATTGATATGGAAAGGTATATGTCAGATCTTTCTTTGACGGATTTAAAAGGGTTGATTAGAAATAACATTGAAAAGGAAAAAAACAATGGCACAAAGGAGAATTATAAGGGATTATTGGATGTTTTGAATAAAAATCTCAAGAACGCCGACGAGAAATTTTCCACTTTGGTTAAGAACATAAAAAAAGATTACACTTTTTTCAACTATTTTCTAACAAAGATTCTTTTGGATAAAGACATCAATTTGGAAATGAAGGCCTTTTACAAGAATTACCAAGATTCCGTTTACCCATTTTTGTTAATTATCTTTTTTACCGTTTTTAAGACCGGCTCTTTTGCTTCTTTAAAAAATATCCTTCGGGTAGTTGAAAAAAATGATCTGAATTTGCTTCCAGAACTGATTGCTGCCATGGTCAAACATGATTACATGGGGGTTTCGAAGACAACCGGGGGGATATACAGGCAGAATCAGTTCAAGGATTATCAAAATATAGCCAGCGCTTTGCCTTATCTGCTAAACAACGATGATGAATCTCATAAACGTGTGATCAACGCATTGGAGAAGAAAAAGCATCACAGATGCTCGAAGATCTATCGGGAGTATTTAACCAAAGAGGAAATCAACACGGACAAAACACTTTCGGAATGCCCTATGGGTATGTTTGTTCTTGCTAAAAAATTATTAAGAAATGGAGAAATCCAACAAGCCAAAGAAATCTCAAAGGAACTGGTCAGGATGAAAGATCCTCACGGGATATTACTTCAATCCAGTATGATTTACGCTTCAAATGATGAACTAACGGCTTATAAAGTATGGTATGAATTGCTTAAAACATACCAAACGGTTATTTTGGGTTGGGAATCGGGTTCGCAAACACAATATAAAGGACTGGGACTTGATAGGGGATCCAGAAGCATCAATTTAGAAGAATTTCAAATGCCGGATAACATCGCTACGTTCAAGGCTCAAATAGGAAAAAGAATCAATCAGCAGTCGGATTTTGAAATATTTTTATACCCTTTCGAAGAATTGAGAGCGCTTTTCTCTCCTTATCTCTGTCAACTTTATTACAGTATAAATTAATGGAAGGCGGTGCTGAAAGTGGGCATACTGCAACCGATGGAAACGATGATACAGGATATGGATGAATGGGAGTTGACGATCAAAAATCAAGCCCCCGTTGTCTTTTCGGGGGTGTCTTTTCTCGAAGATTGTTGCCAACACCTTGATCTTGATGTGATAACTTCATATACACCCGGAGATTTTTTGGTCAACGAAACTGAAATCCTCAAATTGAGGGGGTTTTTGAGTGGCATCATGGTTTTTCGAGAAGAATTTGTCAATCAATGGTCCAATTTATTGAACATATGTACGGTGTTGTATCGAATGAAAATTGCCATCGGGAAAAATTCTCCCGGAATGAAA
Source organism: uncultured Thermotogaceae bacterium (assembly GCA_964449405.1). Classification (GTDB taxonomy): domain Bacteria; phylum Thermotogota; class Thermotogae; order MWEM01; family MWEM01; genus JASUTC01. The sequence goes on along the minus strand of CAYUYU010000034.1, from coordinate 6,898 downwards.
ATCGTTGTACGCAATCTACCGGATATGATATACAACACGTTGTATTTAAATGAAACAATTGAAGATGCCGGTTGTATCTTTTGGCCAATGGCCGTTACGGATGGAATCATTCATCAACCTATTTGGAAGCGTTACGTAGATATCAAACAGGCCATCGATTCGTTTAAAAAACGTTTGTATCCTGGCATGAAAGTACTGCTTGAATGTGATAACATCTCCGACAGCATAGAAGCCATGAAAAATGGGGCAGATGGGATCATCCTCAGAAACATGAGAGAGGATATCGTTGCTGAAATCTCCAAGACCATCAGAGAACGTTTTAAAAAAGTTTATCTTGAATACATGGGAGATGTACGCCTTTCCAATATTGAAGGATATGGGAAAAGTGGAATTGATGCCATTGGAATCGATGACATCACCTTTTTGTTTGGAAGAGCCAATCTCAAAATAGAGATTAAAAAAGTCAGCAATATGAGGCATGATGAGCAGTAAAAGAACGAAAAAGCATCTGTCCCTCTTTTTAGATGCCGCTACCCCTTTTTTTTACATTGCCATTAAAGAGTTGGAAAGCGGTGTTGTTATTGAGAGGCATTACGATCATAGCGAGTTGAAGGGAGAAGCCCTTTTATCGATAGTGAAGGGAATCTTTGAAGAAAGGGATTATGATGTTAATGACATAGCCTATCTTTGTACGACAAAGGGACCGGGTTCATTGACGGGATTAAGGATTGCCATGAGTATAGTCAAGACGATGGCGCAAATATTAAACATTCCCATAGTCTGTATCCCAACTCTTTTTGCATTGGAACGCTCTTATGTAATCGAAAGGAACACACATCACAATAGAGTGATGACATGTTTAACCGCCAGAAAAAACTGCTTTTATGTGAGATGCTCAGGTAACAACGATGACGGTTTCAAACAATTATCTTCAGAAACATTGTGTCAAGCGGTAAAAAATGTTACGATAGTGCTGTGGGCAGAGGGGTGTGTACCATTTGAGGGCTGTGATAAACGGAATGTGAATTTCGTCATAGTAAAGCTGAGCCCAGAGGTCATTTTTGAGCTTTGTGAGGAGAAATATCATAAGAGAGAATATTTCAATTACTTAGACTGTAGACCCGAGTATGCCGGAAAATCAGTTGCTGAGAAAAACTTTGAAAATAAGTGAACGGCAGAGTGTGATATAATTTTTAAGATAGGAAAAGAAAATCATTTAACCGAGAGGGAGGGTCTAAATGAAAATAGTAAATCCCCTGGGAGTAATTACTGTACATATAAACGTTTTAAAACACCTTGTCTATCAATCTCTACTTGAGTGTTACGGGTTGGTCAAGATGGATGATGTAAACATCATTTCTAAATACCTTGGTGGTGAAGAAAAGGGCATACACATCAGGGATGATGATGAGGGTATTTTCGTAGACGTTTATCCCGTTATCTCTTACGGGATGAAAATTGATCAGGTTGCATTAAATGTGCAGGAATATGTAAGCTATAAATTTGATGAGATGCTGGGCTTGAAACCGGTGGAGATCAACATTCACATATTGGGGATAAAACTCGATTAGATTCGATTTTCCGCGGAGAAAGAGGTGTAAAAATTGGATAAGAAGCCTTCGAAGGTAGATGCGTTGTTTTTAAAGAATGGATTTAAAAAAGCCTCCGAAGTTTTAGTAGCCCACAGGGATGAATTAAACGCTTTAAATGTTTTCCCGGTACCCGACGGAGATACAGGGCATAATATGTCCGCTTGTGTTTTGGAAGCTTGCAGGGAATTGGATAAAATAAAATACGACTCAATTAAAACCGTATCAAATGCGATCAAGAATGGTACGTTGATGGGGGCACGTGGTAATTCCGGCGTCATTTTATCGCAGATTTTCAGTGGCTTTTTTGAAGTCGTTCTCAAAAACGACCGAATTGATATTCCTGTTTTTGCAAAAGCCATGAAACGAGCAAATGAAGTTGCAACCGGAGCAGTCATGAAACCGGTTAAAGGGACGATTTTAACCTTAATAGAAGATTTAGCCCATTATACTCAGAAACATCAGGATGAATTTTTAGATTATAAACATCTGTTGGATATACTGACGAAAAGAGCTTTTAAGGTCGTTCAGAAAACACGGGAAATGATGCCGAAACTCAAGCAAGCGGGGGTTGTCGATGCTGGGGCGAAAGGATTGGCCTATATATTTGAAGGGTATTACAAATACGCTTTCGGAGACACCAAAATCACCATCGAAAAGAAGGGTGAAGAATCGCAAATAAAATCTGAGACGGAAATCGTTGCAGAAGAATTAACCTTTCAATATTGCACTGAATTTATGGCAAGACTCTACTCCGGTGTTGAGGAAGTTGACATAGAATCGTTGAAAAGCAATTTAGCCCGATTGGGTGATTCAATCGTTCTGGTGCACAACTCAGATATCTTGAAGGGACATATTCACACCGACCATCCAGGAAGGGTTTTTGAGTATGCCCTTAAATACGGGGAACTCATGAAAGTCAAAGTGGATAATATGAAAGAGCAACACAAAGAAGTGTTAATCAATAAACAAACGGAAGAAGAACAGCCACAGGAAATAGAAAGGCTTGATGAGCAAGCGTTAATACCGGAAGAAAACAATTATTCCATAGAATCAACTGCTGAAAAGAAAAAATACGCCTTTATCGCTGTTTCACCGGGAGAGGGTATCTCGACAATATTGCACGAAATGAATGTGGATAACATCGTTTTCGGTGGGCAAACGATGAATCCCTCTACGGCTGACATCGCCAATGCTATCGATAAGATAGAGGCGGAGAACATCTTCATCCTTCCCAACAACAGCAATATTGTTATGGCTGCAGAAAGTGCCGCAAAAATGAAAGAAAGTGAAACCAAACATATTGAAGTTCTTCCAACAAAGTCTGTTCAAGAAGGACTGGCATGTATTATTGCATTTGTGGAAAGCGCATCCCTTGAAGAAAATTTGGAATCCATGGCAGTAGCCCTGAAAGAAGTCCTCTCCATTTCAGTTACACATGCAGTCAGAGATTCAGAGATCAACAGCGAGAAGATAAAAGAGGGAGAATTTCTGTTTTTCGCCGGTAAGGATTTACTGGCACACACTCAAACGTTGGAAGAAGCAGTTTATAATGGTATGGATCAAATCGATTTAGAAGATTATGAAATCATGACGGTATTTTATGGGGATGAAGTCCAAGAAGATTTCGTCAATAAACTGAAAGAAACATTGCAGAACAAGTATGAAGACCTTGAAATCAGTATATATAATGGAGGACAGGCCCATTATCCGTTTTATATCTCCCTTGAATGAGGTCCTGATACATGAACAAAAAGGAAAGACTGGTTCTCATTGCAGTGGCTTGTGTATTTGTTCTCGGAGTGGTATTCAGTATTAAAGATTTGAACGTTCCTGTAATGAATACTCAGCAGAGACGTGAATATGACGAGCAGAGCGAAGCGCTGAAAACTGGTTTAATTGACATCAACACCGCCAATAGTATGGAGCTTCAATTGTTAAAGGGAATAGGTTCTATCAAATCGGAAGCTATTGTTCAGTATCGAGAGACTAAGGGACCATTTATTCAAAAAGAGGATATCATGAAGGTTCCGGGCATTGGCCCTGCGACTTTCGAAAAGATCAAAGACAGACTCCAAATTACTGAAGTTGCAAAGGATACCGGTACGGAACAAATAAGAAAGAACAACGAGCAATTGATTGACATCAACCGCGCCTCTCAATCACAATTAGAAAATATTCCCGGAATAGGCCCCGTAAAGGCGAAAAGCATTGTTGAATATCGGAAAACAAACGGGCCTTTTTTGGATATATCTGAGTTAATCCTTGTGAATGGGATTGGCGAAAAAACCTTGGAAACAATGAAACCAATGATTACCATAGACAATTAAAAAAGAAAACATTTTTAGGAGGGCTATAAATGAAGAAAAGAACCATTATTACAATCGTTTTGTCAACTGTTTTACTCACAGCGATTCTTAGTGCAGGAACACCAATGAGTGCAAGTTCCAGACAGCCTGTCATGGGATTCATCGATTTTGATGAGGCTGGACAACAATTTCTGGAATCTAAAAATTTGATGGAAGAGTATCAAGCAGATGCGGAGTACTACAACGGTCTTTTAAAGCCATTAGAAGATGAGATTGTAAGAATGAGAAATGCCGGCGAGGAAAACTCAAAGTCTTATCAGTTAAAGGTTAACGAGTATTCGCTTCAAAAAGACAAATTTACCACACAGTTGCAGGAAAAATATACCGTTCAGTTTGAAAAGGTCAATGAGAAACTTTTAAAATTGGCGGAAGAATACGCAAAGATCAACGATATCGATATATTGCTCACCAACAAAGTGGCCGTTTATATAACCGATGATTTTGATTTGACTGAAGATTTTATCGAATTTGCAAATTCAAGGGCGGATTTTTGATAGAAATTGAAAAATCAACTCACTTGCAGTCAGCTAATAAAAAAATACGGTAGGCGAGAAGTTGTTAAAGGAGCTACATTAACAGTCAACTCCAACGAAATTGTTGGATTACTTGGACCAAATGGAGCTGGAAAGACAACCATCTTTCGAATGATGTTGGGTATTGTTATCCCAACTAAGGGAACGATCCACCTGAACCAGGAAGACATCACGCATATACCGATACACCTAAGGGCAAAGAGAGGCATTACGTATCTTCCCCAAGAAGTGTCGGTGTTTACCGGATTAACCGTCAGAAAAAATGTTTCAATTATATTTGAAAACATGAAAATGCCAAAGCGTCAAATACGAGAAAAAACGCAACAACTGATTGAAGACTTTGGCATATCACATCTGGAAAATCAAAAGGCTACAAATCTTTCCGGTGGCGAGAAAAGGCGGCTTGAGCTGGCAAGAATGATGACACTTGAACCAAAGTTCATACTGCTTGATGAGCCTTTTAGCGGTATTGATCCCATGACCGTTAAGGATATTCAACGAATGAGTATTCAGCTTAAAGAGATGGGAATAGGCGTAATCGTTACCGATCACAACGTCGACGATATCAGGCGAATCGTTGACCGTCTTTATGTGATTCACAAGGGAACGATTCTTGCTGAAGGAGATCCTGAGTCTGTTTTCAGCGACAGGAAAGTAATCGAAAACTATCTTGGAGAATAATATGAATATATGTGTAATAGGCTATTCGGGAAGGATCAACAAAACCCCTGTCAAAGAGCTTTACGATTTTACATACAGATTAGGCTATACCATCGCAGTGAGAGGACACACTCTGTGGTCGGGGGGCAGAGACGGCATCATGGACATCGTATCAAAAGGTGCTCATGAAGGCGGGGGAGAAATTGTAGGAGTATTACCCTGGGACAAAGGAAATTCGTTGGCAAAACCGTCTGATTATATTCATAATGTTGTTTTTACCGGACTGGATTTTACCATGAGAAGTTGTGTATTAGTCAATAATGCTGAACTTATTATATCTGTCGGAGGGGGTTCCGGAACAGCAACAGAAATCTTTGCTGCCTATTCCTACGGAAAACCCGTTTTGTTATGCGCAAAAAGCGGTGGCTGGACACAAAAAATCGCAGAAACCTACAAAGATAAATCAAGTCCTGTATTCCTGGACTCCAGAGAAACAGCCCCGGTCTTTTTAGTCAACACCATCGATGATATAGAACGGCATTTGTAGAACGAATAAACTTCACACAATGTTTGGCCAAAAAAAGACAGCACCTTTGAGGCATTATGTAAGGGCGGATCGACGTGGGACCATAAAAGGCAATGGCCTTGGAGTATTTTCCCTCCGGGAAAAACTCCACGCTTTATGTAGGGAGCACCGATGTGATGTGTGCTCCCGTTTTATAATGTTGTATTTTCAACAATACGTAGGGGTCCTCCGCTACGAAAGTTTTTCGGATTTTTTTACCGCCTGTGTCTCAAAAAATCAAGGCAAATGTACGCAAAATCCACGGGATTTTCATAAATGAGATAATGAGAATTTCCCTTGAAAAAAACCAACCAGCAGTTTTCAAAAACCGATGCCAATTTTAATGAATCCCCAGGGTCCAGGATATTATCTGCACGTCCGTGAATGAGCAGTACTTCGTTTTTAACCGCCTTAAAGACCTCTGGATTCACCTGCCAATCCTCCACGATATCCAACTGTTTTTTTACAGGTCCTTCTGTGGGAAGGTTAGCATTTGCAAATTTGTGAAGATTTTCTAATGCTAATGTTGTATCGACACCGGCTGCATTCAAAATTGCTCTGTCAACTCTTTCCGGACATTTCATGAAAATATACTGAATAAAGATAGTACCCATCGAATAGCCCATCATATGCGCGCTTTCAAGTTCAATCGCATCCATGAAGGCCACCACATCTTCAGAAAGCATGTCATATGTGAACGGTTTGTCGGTATCAGTAGAATACCCCATCCCTCGGTTGTCTATAAGAATGACCTGATACTCATAAGAGAGCATATCAACGACGGTTTTGGGCCAATCCTCCATCGTGCCGCCCAATCCCATCAGCAATAACAAGGGATCTCCTTCACCGATAACCTTGAAGCCCGTTTTAATCTCTCCGGTATCCACCTGGTATATCTTGTTACCGTAGTCGTCATATCCCACATGTTCTTCCGGAAGGGTTATAGCTAAAACCCCAAGTGGTAGGAGCAAAATTGTTAGTAATACAACAGCTTTTTTCATCTTATCTTCTCCTTTTGTTGTTATGCGGGAGCCCACACCTGCTCAAAGAAACCATTGAGCTTGGAGTTTCCTAAAGGAAACATCCACAGCGCTCCCCTACGTCTCTATTTAAGGTATTTTCACTCGTTTGTAGGGGCGGACCGGTGTGTCCGCCCGCAAGTGAGATGATACTTGATTTTGC
>CAYUYU010000033.1:0-16153 GCA_964449405.1 uncultured Thermotogaceae bacterium | reverse complement strand
TGTGTGAACTCACTGACTTCAAGACCATTCGGGCAACTGTACAGTATGATCATGAGGAAGAAAAAAACAACCCGGTATTCGTTGCCCTTATTGGATCACAAGAAGTCATTTGTGAGATTGCCAAACAAGAAGACAAAACCAATCTGACACAATACGAGTTGTTATTACCCTTTGATCTGTCCCTAGATGCCTTAAGACAGAAAATAGAGGTCATGATTGTTACCACTTCAAAAAAGGTATCAAAAATTCGGCTGAAAAAGACAAAGGTGATTGATCATTATGCCGAGAAAGTCAAGGAGATTGACTTTTTCCCCCAGATAAAAAAAAAGCAAACCTGCTTCAAACTGTTTCCCCTTTGGCAAAGTGGGTTACAATCAAAATATTTAATGATAATCAAACTCAAGAATTTGAAATGGAATACGATAAACGAGGATTTTGGGTCAAATGTTTTGAAAAAAACCTTCATCTACAAGAATATTTCTTTGTATTAAACCTTGAGGATGAAATGATTGAAACCATCGATCCCTTTTCTCTTTCATTAACAACCAATTCTCGAAGATCGGTTGTAATCGATGAAAAAAAATTGGACAAGTTTGAGAGTCATTTTGACAATCCTGAAAATCTTTGTGACTGTGTTATTTATGAAACACATATACGTGATTTTACCTCAGACCCGAAAGTTCCATTTAAGCAACGAAATACCTATAATGCCTTTTGTCAGGAAGGAGTTGTCATCAACGATGGTATTCCTGTAGGGTTGGATCATTTGAAGGAGTTAGGAATCACCCATGTTCATATCCTTCCCATCCAAGACTTTAAATCAGTCGATGAACAACATCGAGCGGATTATAACTGGGGATATGATCCCCTTTGTTACACGGTACCTGAAGGGTCTTATGCGTCTGATCCAACAGATCCCCTTTCAAGGGTCAACGAAGTCCGGCAAATGGTGAACTCCCTTCACCAACATTCAATCGGATTAATCTTGGATGTGGTGTACAACCATACCTACGAGGTGGTAGGTTCCATCTTTAATAACACCATCCCCGATTATGCCTATCGATGGAGTGATTACGGAGATCTCTCAAACGGTTCTGGATGTGGGAATGAAATTGCTACCGAAAGAACCTTTATCAGAAAGTACATCATAGATTCATTGCGACATTGGATCCAGTGGTACCATGTTGATGGATTTCGATTTGATCTGATGGGGTTGATGGACACTGATACCATGTTTACCATCGAAAAGGAACTGACTAAAGATAAACAACTCATTTTCTATGGAGAACCCTGGACGGGTGGGCTATCAGTGTTGCCTGAAGATAAACGATCCACTAAAGGCTTTCAAAGGGGGCATTCCATTGCCGTGTTTAACGATGAACTCAGGAATGCCATCAAGGGGTTTCCCGATGATGAGTCAAGGGGGTTGATCAGTTCGCAGATCGGTTGGTCCGATACTGTGTTGGGATCCATGTTGGGAAGCATTGGTTATGAAGATGATCTGCTTAACATAGTCGATAACCCTTGCGAACAGATAGCCTATACATCCTGTCATGACAATCTGACGCTCTTTGATAAGATTAAAAAAAGTTGTCCTGAAAAAGACTGGAATGAATGGCTTGCCATGAACAGGTTAGCTGCTTTTTCAGTCATCCTTTCACAGGGAATCGTGTTTCTCCATTCCGGAGAGGAATTTGCAAGAAGTAAGTACATGCATCACAACACCTATAATCTGGGTGATATTTACAACAGTATTCAATGGCAACAGAAGGCGAAATACTACGATCTTTTCGAGTACTATCAAAGGTTAATTGCCATCCGAAAAAAACATCCCATTTTCAGACTTGGAAAAAAGAAAGAATTGGAGTCAAGGGTGAATTTAATCCATCGGCTTGAGGGAGCATTTGCCTTTACCATAAACGGTAGGGGAATTGATTCATGGAATCATGTAGTCATAGCAGTTAATATGACCGATGAAGACTTGTGGTTTAAATTGCCCGAATTACAATCTGGGGACGGTTGGAATATCACTGTAAATCCGTATCAAGCGGGAGATTCGGTTTTGGGAATTGCCAAAAAGGAATTACAACTGGTAGAAAAAAGCTGGTATTTATTGTATATATGAAGGAGAAATAAATGTTTAACTATTTAAAAGGAAGAATAACAGCCAAAGGTGAAGAAAACCGAATCGTGTTGGAAGTCAACAACATAGGATACGAGTTATATAGCGACAGCGAACTCTACAACTGCGAAGAAGAGGTCTGTAAAGCTTATGTGGTCTTGGTCCCCGGAGAAGACGAGTTCAGGCTATATGGTTTTAAAACAGAAGAAAAACGCAAGTTGTTTAATATGCTTCGTAGTGTCAGTGGGTTAGGATCCAAATCGGTCATTAAAATATTGGCATCGGCAGAATCTGTCGAAATTGTTGAAGCCATCAGCTATAACGACACAACCTTTTTGAAAAGCCTACCTGGAGTGGGGAAAAAGACTGCAGAGCGAATTGTTTTAGAATTGAAATCCAAGATGAAAGACTTTTCTGAGAGTCTGAGAATTGACGAAAGGAATGATAATGAAGACAAGATCAAAAACCTCAAACTCTTTCAAGAGGCGTTGGAAGGTTTGGAAGCATTGGGGTATTCGGCAGGTAGGTCTAGGCAAGTTTTACGGGAACTGATGGAAAACAGAGATGATTATACGGTGCAACAGTTGATAAAGGATGCATTGAAGAAATATTTGGAAATGAATTAAAAAGGGGGAAAAAGATGCTGGGAATAATCTTGGCAGCAGGAATGGGAACACGCATGAAATCAGCACTACCTAAGGTCATGCACAAACTTGTTTCACGTCCGTTGTTGGAATGGGTACTGAACAGTTATGAAAACTTGATAGAAGACAAACATTGTGATAAAATCGCAGTTGTTATCGGTGAAAATATGCCTGAAGTAGAAACCTTACTGAAAGGATGGTCATTGGAAAAGGAAATAGAGGTTCAAGTCTTTTATCAAAAAGAAAGACTGGGTACCGGACATGCCGTAAAAATGTCCATGCCTGCTATTGAAGAGCTATCGGATGATGAACCGGTTTACATCCTTTGTGGTGATGTGCCGCTTATTAAAAGTGAAACCTTAAAAAAGATGTTGGATGAGTATAAGAAAAAGGTTTCTGACGTAGCGGTTTTAACAGTGGAAAAGACAAACCCCGGTGGATATGGGAGAATTGTCAAAGATCAGAAGGGGTTTATCAAAAAGATCGTTGAGCATAAAGATGCCACAGCTGAGCAACTCGCCATCAGGGAAATAAACTCGGGCATATACTTGGTAAAATCTTCAAAGCTAAAAGAGAGTCTAAAACAACTTAAAAACGATAATCAACAGGGTGAATATTACCTAACTGATATCGTTGAATGGATTGATCGAAGTGGTGGGAATGCCATTTCGGTGATGACGGACGATCATCATGAGGTCAGTGGTATAAACAATCGGTATCAACTCTCGATTTTGGAAAAAGTTGCCAGAGAAAGGATTAACAAAACACACATGCTCAGAGGCATAACCATGATTGATCCGAGTCAGGTTTACATTGATCCTGAAGTCCTAATCGAACCCGATTGCATCCTCGAACCCATGACGATAATTAAGGGAAAGACAACAATCAGGAAAGGTTGTGTCATTGGGCCCATGACACAGATCGAAAATTGTGAAATCGGAGAAAACAACACCATTGAAAGATCACATCTATCCGGTGTCCAAGTAAAAGACAATTGTAAAATAGGTCCATTTGCACGTTTAAGAGAAAAGACCGTCCTCGAGAATGATGTGAAAATCGGTGACTTTGTTGAGACCAAGAAAACTACTATCGGGAAAGGTTCTAAGGCTCAGCATCTGTCGTATCTTGGAGATACCACCATCGAAGAAGATGTTAACATAGGAGCGGGAACCATCACCTGTAACTATAATGGTTTTAGTAAAAATAAAACCTTGATTGAAAAAGAGGCTTTCATCGGCTCAAATACATCGCTTGTTGCACCTGTAAGGATTGGCAAAGGAGCCATTGTCGGAGCGGGTTCGGTAATCGTTCGCGATGTTCCAAAAGACTGTCTTTCGATTGCTAGAGGAAAACAGAGTAACAAGGAAAACCGAGCCTCTGAGTTGAAAAAGAAGTATAAAAAAGAAAAGGAAGGGTGATCACATGCCTTTCAGTCGTCCAATCGCGAAATTTTTTTCCGGCAGCTCAAATCTAGTGCTTGCGAGAAGAATGTCGGAGTACATGAACATCAGACTGGGTGAAATGGAATTATCCAGATTCTCAGATGGTGAAGTGAACATTCGAATTGCTGAAACGGTAAGGGGACATGATGTCTTTGTCATGCAATCCACTTGTGATCCAGTCAACGAAAACTTGATGGAGTTATTGGTCATGATCGATGCGTTCAAACGAGCTTCTGCTAATTCCATCTCTGTGATCATCCCTTATTTTGGATATGCCCGACAAGATCGAAAAGCCAAAGGAAGAGATCCCATCACAGCCAAACTCGTATCCAATATCATAACCGAAGCCGGAGCAGACAGGGTGATTACCTTAGATCTTCATGCGGAACAAATACAAGGTTTTTTTGATATACCTCTTGATAACCTGCAGTCTTTTCCGGTGTTCATTAAATACTTTCAACAAATGGAATTGTTTAATGAGGATGATTTTATCGTTGTATCTCCGGATGTCGGAGCAGTTAAAAGGGCCCGGAGACTGGCGGAGAAAATGAAAATGGCTCTGGCAATCTTGGATAAAAGAAGACCCAGGGACAATGTGGCGGAAATTGTCAACGTAGTGGGTGATGTCAAAGGGAAAAACGCCATCCTTTTTGATGATATAATAGACACAGGCGGGTCACTTGTTGGTGCCGCCGAAGCACTAAAGGCTAAAGGCGCAAAAGATGTCATAGCATGTGCGACTCATGGTATACTGTCAGGCGATGCGGTAAATCGACTTGAAAATTCGTTAATCAAAAGGGTATTAATCACCAACACCATCCCTCATAATGAATTACCTGAAATGTTTACCGTTCTTGATTTGTCAAGACTTTTGGGAGAAGCAGTGCTGCGTGTCAGGAAAAACCTGTCTGTCAGCATATTATTTAAATAAAATGTACATTTGTACGATAAATCTAAGGAGGAATAGGAAAGATGAAAAAATTCGCAATGGAAGTACAAGAAAGAAACCGTGTGAAGACATCCGGTTCAAGAAAGGTCAGGGGTGACGGTTTCATACCGGTTGTTGCATATGGTCCGGATTTCGATTCCAGAACATTTGAGGTTGATTTTGCAACATTCGATTCGGTGATTCATAAAATTTCAAACACAACACCTGTAACGCTTCAGATAAAAAATGAAGAGGGAAATGTGGAAGAAGTATTAACCTATTTAAAAATGGTTCAAAGGCATCAAGTGAATGACATACCTATTCACGTAGATTTTTATGTACCATCCGCAGGACATGTTATGAATATTGAAGTTCCCATTCATTTTATCAACGAACCCAAAGGAATCGAACATGGGGGTGTTCTGGAACATCATTATGATTCCATCCCGATAGAAGCCCTTCCAAAGGATATTCCTGAATACATCGAAATCGACATAGCCGATTTAGATGTGGGAGAGTTCATTCAGATGAAGGATCTTACCCTCACAGAAGGTGTCAAAACGCACATTGATGCAGAAGAATACATCGTATCCGTTCTTGAACCCAGAGTTATACCGATAGAAGAAGAGGAAACGGAAGAAATTGAAGAAGAAAGCGTGGAACCGGAAGTTATTGGAGAGGAAACTAAAGAAGAAGCAAAAGAATAATTTTAAGATATGAAAAGAATTGCAATGATCGGACTTGGCAATCCCGGCCCGCGATATGCTTCGACGAGGCATAATGCGGGCTTTCTCTCTTTGGATGAGTTTATCAAACGCTATGTTGACATACAAAAGGAAGAAAACAAAAAATTATATCGGTTGTATCAGTGTATAATAGAGGATGTCAAACTGTTTCTGCTAAAACCCATGACGTATATGAACCTAAGCGGCATTGCCGTGAAGGACTTTCTTCAAAAGACAGGGCTTGAACCTGAGGATTTGATCATCATCTATGATGATGTTTCATTGGAACTTGGCCGAATCAGATTGAGAAAAAGCGGTTCGGCAGGAGGCCAGAAAGGAATGAAAAACATCATCCAAGAGCTTGGAACGGAAACAATCAAAAGAATCAAGATCGGTATTGGCCCTAAGACAATCCCATCTTTGCCGGATTTTGTCTTGTCCAAATTTCGTGAACACGAGGAAGAGAAACTTAAATGGGTGTTGGAACATACGGCAAATGCCATGAGAGAAATCATACATGAGGATTTTGACAGCATTATGAATCGATACAACGGCCTGCAATGGGAGGATGATGACGATTAAGTGTTCCAGGTGTGGAAAAAGAGAGGCAAGAAGAATCCAAAAGATACACGACGATGGTTTTGAAAAGGAAATCGCCTATTGTGATTTTTGTTTAACGGAAATGATTACATATGATTCCGTTGCACTAAGTAAAACGCATATGAAAAGTCTTGTGGAAAGAGCCAATTTATTCGATGACAGACCTGCTCAAAATCACAAGGGGGATGACAATGTCATACTGTTATTACTCATGCCTCATTTGATTGTTGAAAATATGTTTGAACACGATTTGTTTACAGAAAAAAGAATCAAAAAAACTATCATCGAAACCCAAATCATCTTCTACGACTTAAAAGTTGAAAAAGCAAAACAAAATGAAGAATACGAAAATGCCATCCGTTATCAGAAAATCTCAAAAGGTTTAAGAAAGTACCTGAAAAGAAATAAGCATTAGCCCATTTTATTTGAAAAAAAGGGAATTGTGATATAATCTATAATAGAAGAATAATCATTTTTTTTGGAGGTGCACATTGTGAAAAAGATATTATTGGCTATGGTAACACTTTCAGTTTTGATGTTTGCATTAAGTGGGTGTGGGGTTTTTTCTCAGCCGGAATTGGGGACAGTATGGAATGCGAAGGGGGCAGCGGAAATTACAGCTGAACATGATCCACTAACAGTTCGGGATTATTCGTTAGATATTAAATTAGAATTTGGTGATATTTGGGATTCCAATAAGGTGAAAATGGGAACTATTACTTTCGGTGCCGCTACAAGTGATGAAAGAATTGATGTCAGTGATCCTAAGTATACAGTTTTAGATGGACACTATAACCCAGCAGACAAGGAACTAAGGCTAAATTGTGAAGAAACCACCAAAAAAACTAAAATCACTCTTTTAGGAAGAGTAGTTAATAAAGAGACAATTGAGATAGGCACAATTTATAAAAAAGCGAATTTAACTGAATCAATCGGATCCTTTACAGCAGAAAAACAATAAAGCAATATCCTATAAAATATTTGATCATTGTTGTAGGGGAGCTCCGATGTGTGCTCCTTGGTGAAAGAATGGTTTTCTATAAGTAAAGATAACTCATGTTGAATTGAAAAAACCAAATAAATATAATCATGAAAAAAAGACAAATAAAACATTTGTCAATAAAAAAAGACTGTGTTATAATAATATTAACCCTATTCAGACCAAAGGAGGCCAAGTAATGGAAGTATTAAAAGTCAGTTCGAACTCGAATCCAAACAAAGTCGCAGGTGCTATTGCAGGAGAGTTAAGTAAAAACGAATGTGTTGAACTTCAGGCCATAGGAGCCGGCGCAGTCAACCAGTCTGTTAAAGCGGTCGCCATTGCAAGGAGATTTCTTGATGAAAAGCAGAAAGATCTTTACATGGTACCGTGTTTTGAAGATGTCACGATAGACGGGGAAACCAGAACGGCTATCTCCATCAAGGTTTGCACAAGCGATCGAGAAGGTGTCGAAGCGGAAATGGAAGGGGAAGAGCAACCTGAAGATGAATCAGGATTTGCTGAATGAAATTTCCGTAGCCTGTAAAGAAGATAAACGCCTCAGAGAGATTCTGAGGCGTGTTTTATCGATGAATGAAAAAGAAGTAAAAGAATTTAAAAAAAAAATGAACATTTATTTTATTGGAAGAGACACCCAAGAAGATTTGAAAGCAAAACATTTTTTTAGTTTTATATTAAATGGTTCCAATGCTGAGGCTGTTGCTCAAAAGATAGGAATCATATGAAGTATGGAGGAAGAGATTGTTCTATTTAAACTATTTTCTCGCTCACACGGTAGCTGATTATGCCTTCACTAATCCCATGAAGCTTTATGGTGAAAGACGATTTGGAGAGCTGATCAAACACATGATCTGGGTTATTCTGGTTTTTCTTGCCTTTTCATTTGACATCATATTTACAAGTCCATTTAACATTGTTGCTTTTATTATAGCGCTGATGATTCACTGTCATTTTGATTTTTTCAGAATTAAGAAATTCAACCCTTGGACTGTTGAATTATCATCAATGGTGGTATTTTTTCTCTACGCATTCGCCTTTTCAAAGCAATTCACCAATTCTTTTATCACATCGTACTTTTCATTTTATTTGATCGGGATGCTTTGTGTTTCCGTTATTCCAACCCAAATCATGAGAATGTCAAAGCTGATTGATCCTCTTGAAAATGAATCTGAAGGGATTTCAGAAAGACTTGCCATGTTCATTTTTATCTGTGCCGGACAATATATTTTTGCCGGGGCTGTATTGTTAATCGCTTTAGTATACCGATTAATCGTTAAAAAGAAAGTTGAAACGACGTGGTGGCTGAGCCCGTTGATTGGTTTAACCATACCCTGGTTTTTTAAAATTGTTATTTTTTAACGACCCGTTATATGTTATAATTTCTTGATAACTAAAACCTATTTTGATATTCAGGGGGAAAAAAATGCGTCGATTCCATGCAATTTCACTTCTGATCCTTTTAATAACGGCTACATCTATTTTTTCATTGACGTTTGAAAATGCAATAGAAGAATTCCAGGCCTATATTGAGAGCTATCAAACAGAGACAACCGAATTTCGTGAAGAGTTTGATTTTATGTCCATATACAGAAAATACTCTATTGCCATTAGCGGTGGTGTTAAAAGCGATCAGCACGATTACGATGTCAATGATCTGCTTGAAGAGATATTTGATGAATACAAGACCGGGCTTCCTGAGGAAGATATTACCACCGCTGCCTTTTTGGCATATGTTTCCGCTGATTTGTTTGGTGATACCTTCAATATTACCGTCTTAAACAAATTCCCCCCATTTTATAAGGCTTATAACCAATACGTTCAAAGTGTTAAAAATTACGCCAATGCGTACTTTGCGCAGTGGATCGGATATGCCATCGGACTGGTAAGCGAACCACCTGATGATTTATTTGATGTAGAGCGCTCTCCACAAAGGTTAAGAATGCGCTTAAAACTTGTTTATACGTATAATGAAGAGCTTCATGAGATCTTACAAGAGAGTATCGATGAAAACACACAGGATAAACTCAACGATGCCATCAACAGGGTAAAAGGCGAACTACGCAAAGATCCCGATGCGAGAACCCTTCAAAGGTCAATTAACAGGTACTCGATTGCTATCTTTTCCAATGTCATTGATCAGATCAAAGATCAAAAGGATAAGATATCCAATTTGTTTATTAAAAACGCACCAAGAAATGATAATTGGTGGATTCTAAGATTTTTAGTTTATATCACTTTGCTCTTTATTGCATTTAAATTTAAAAAAATCCTGCCTTTCATGGTTTCCGCAATCATTCTATTTGATGCCTTTTTCCTAATCATATCAGGTAATCTTGCCCGTTCAGATATTGAAGCACTGATCTATGGTATGATATCCATCATGTTTTTTGCGTTTGCCATCATTCTTTATTTCACTTCATTCTTTAACAAAGAAAGAAACTGGCGCTTGATCGGTATGCACACGCTGTTAATTGTGTTGGTCCTTCTGCTTTATTTGATTCCCATATTTATCTCGCCTGAAGTGATGAAAATGGATGAAAATCCACCCTTTTATGAGTCACCGGCCTACGAGGCCTTGAAAGATGACGTCATGGGCTGGGAGTTATCTTATTTGAATGAACCCTTTGTAGAATACAACAACGCCAACTTGACCACACAGCAAACTGACAAAGAGCTTGTAAAAAGATATAGCAAAGTCATTGATTATGCCGGAGACCCGTTTAAAGAATCCGTAAATGAGTTCATGGAAGGCAAGCTGAATGAAGAAAGATATAAAGAGCTGACTGAAATTGCCGAATTGATTTCAAATTACAATCCCGAAACGAAATCACCCAGTATCAGGATGTACAACACCACTTCAGGTGGGGTTATCCTGATGTTTATAACACTTCTTTGTTCCATCATTATCGTTTTAAAGCCAAAACCGTTTGAATCCATCTTATATATGATGATCGTTTTGTTTTTTAACATTTATTTCTTATTCCAAAATTCTTATTATTTTATCGTGGAAAAGGGGTTTCCACTCATTCACTATGAAAATGTTTCACCGAGTTATTTGCTGTTACTCGGAGTCATCATCTTATCTGTGTTATCCATTTATCTGTTTTTCAAAACAGAAAGAAAAGATAGTTAACAACTTTTTAAGGAGGTTTTATTTATGAAAAGATTGCTTACAGTACTTTTGGTTCTTGCATTAGTTCCGGTTTTTGCGGCAGCGTTTACAGTAACGATGGTTACAGATACCGGTGGACTTGGAGATCAGTCGTTTAACGATGGGACATGGAGAGGCGTTGAGATGGTTGCCGAAGAATTTGACGATGTTGAAGCACAGGTTATCCAGTCAAACGAACAGGCAGACTACGTTCCCAACTTGTCAAAAGCAGCAGAAATGTCAGATGTTGTACTTGCGGTTGGATTCTTAATGGTTGATGCTCTGGAACAGGTTGCACCACAATATCCGAATACATACTTTATAGGAATCGACTTTGATCTTTCCGAAGCAGGAATACCAAATGTTAAAACGTATACTTTCAAAGAACATGAAACGGCATTCTTGGCAGGATTTCTCGCAGGAGCCATGTCAGAAAGCAAAATCGTCGGATTCATCGGCGGAATTCCTGTACCTGCAGTTGTGAAATTCCAGATTGGTTATCAGGCTGGAGTAAAAATGTACAACCAGCTTCACAATGAAAACGTACAAGTTCTTATCGGTTACACACAGAACTTTACCGATTCACAAAAGGGTAAAACCATGACAGAAGCCCAGTATTCACAAGGGGCTGACATTGTTTTTGCAGCTGCCGGACTTTGCGGACTTGGCACATTTGAAGCAGCAAAGGAAAAAGGCGAAGGTTACTACGCCATCGGTGTAGACGTTGATCAGGACCATTTGGCTAAAGGAAAGATACTCACTTCCGCTATGAAAGGTATCACTATAGCCGCTTACATGGGTGTTTTAGATGCATATGAAGGATACTTTATGGAAGGCCATGAAGAACTGGGGTTGGAAAATGACGGTGTTCAGCTTTCTGAGATGAAATACACCAGAGACATTATTCCTGAGTGGGTATTGGTTGAAGTAGCCGGTTTAAAGGCCATGGCTAAAGATGGCGAAATCGACATTCCCGCCACAGAAGAAGAATTAAATGCATTTTAACAAATAACGTTTGGCACTCCTTTCGGAGTGCCTTCTTCATAACTGTCGATATCGAATCTTGTCTATATCGATAGTTATGAAGAACAAGTTTGATTTCAGGGAGGTGCATAATGCCTTTTCATATACCCCAAGAAGAGGAATACAAAGACTACGCAGTCGTTATGAAAGGGATAGTCAAGCAATTTCCAAAGGTTCTTGCGAATGATCACGTGGACTTATATGTCAAACGAGGGGAAATTCATGCAATCGTAGGCGAGAACGGAGCCGGGAAATCGACGTTGATGAATCAGCTCTATGGTTTATACAATGCTGATTCTGGTAAAATTCTCATCAACGGGAAGGATATCTTGATCGATAACCCTAAGGATGCCATTGCCGTTGGTATTGGGATGGTGCATCAACATTTTATGCTTGTGGGCCCATTGAGCGTTGCAGAAAACATCGTTTTGGGTAATGAACCGACTAAGAAATTTAACGTGTTCGATTTAAAAAGAGCTAAAAAAGAAGTTAAAAAGATATCAGAAGAATACGGACTCAAAGTGGACGTCAATTCCAAAATTGAGGATATCGCCGTCGGTACACAACAGAGGGTTGAAATCTTAAAGACTCTTTACAGAGGTGCTGATATATTAATTCTTGATGAACCTACAGCCGTATTAACCCCTCAAGAAACCGAAGAGTTGTTTGTTGTTTTAAGAAACCTGCAAAACGACGGAAAAACGATCATATTCATAACTCATAAACTCAACGAAGTCATTGCCGTTTCCAATAACGTAACAGTCATGCGTGGGGGCAAGGTGACAGGCCAAATTCCGACAAAAGAGACCACCACCAGGAAACTCGCCAATATGATGGTGGGAAGGGAAGTCCTGCTTAGAGTTGAAAAAGAGAAAAAAGAAACGGGAGAAAACGTGCTTGAAGTAAAAGGATTAAAGGTTCACGACAATAGAGATCTACCCGCTGTGAAAGGGGTGTCGTTTGAAATAAAAAAAGGAGAAATCCTTGGAATAGCCGGAGTGGCCGGAAATGGGCAATCTGAATTGGAAGATGCTCTCACCGGATTAAGAAAAAAAGAAGAGGGAACGGTGTCTTTTAACGGTTTGGATATTTCAAACGCATCACCAAGGGATATCAGAGAAGCAGGTATGTCACATATTGCTGCGGACCGTTTTAAATACGCAATGATCAAAGAGTTTACCGTTGCCTACAATATCGCCCTTGGCAGGCATTATATGCAACCCTTTGCTGAAGGCGGTTTTTTAAATCATAAAAAAATCAATTCAATTAGTAAGGATCTGGTCAAAAAATTTGACGTCAGACCACCAGAAATTCAATTGTTTGCGCAAAGTCTTTCCGGAGGAAATCAGCAAAAGTTGGTAGTGGCAAGGGAATTCGATTATAATCCTTTATGTATGGTTGTATCACAGCCAACAAGAGGGTTGGACATCGGTGCCATTGAGTTCATACACAGTACAATCCTGCAGCTAAGGCAAAAAGATGTGGCCATTTTATTAATCTCGATGGAGTTGGAAGAGATTTTATCCTTAAGTGACAGAATACTGGTCATGTACGAAGGGGAAATCATGGGTGAAGTCAAACCCGATGAAGTCTCTATGGAGGAATTGGGATTGATGATGGCCGGAAGTACACTTGAAGAGGCAAGGAGTGAGGTAGATGCTGATTAAAAAGAAATGGATGAGAGCGGCCATACCAATTATATCGATCATCATCTCCTTGTTGATCGCCTCTATCGTTATTATTTGGATAGGAGAAGGCTCCTTAGCCCAAAGAATTGACTTTTTGGTGGAAGCTTATAAAGAGTTGATCAAAGGAGCATTCGGAAACAGAACGGCCCTGATGAACACGATCATCAAAATGACCCCCCTTATACTGACGGGACTTGCCGTTGGATTTGGGTTCAGAGCCGGAGTCTTCAATATAGGAGCTGAAGGACAGATGGCCATGGGCGCTTTGACTGCCACCATCTTTGCCGTCAATGCGGCTTCCTTTCCGTCATTTGTCGCTATCCCATTAACCATGATCGTCGGTATGCTCGCGGGGGCTGTATGGGCGGGAATAGCCGGGTTTTTAAAGGCAAAGACCGGAGCGCATGAGGTTATCACAACCATCATGTTGAACTGGATAGCCTACAACATCACCAACTGGGCAGTGACGGATCCCTTTAACGCAGGGGGTGGAGTTCCAAAAAGTCCAGAGATAGCTTCTTCTGCAAAATTACCCAACCTGCTCACTTCTCAAGCCAGTTTCATGTCATTTGGAATTTTAATCGCCATTACTGCGGCAGTGGTGATTTACATTATCTTATACAGAACATCAATGGGTTATGAAGTCAAAGCTGTGGGATTTAACCCCTTTGCAGCAGAATACGGTGGTATCAACGTCTCAAAAAACATTATCTTGACCATGGCTATCAGTGGAGCTTTGGCAGGATTGGCCGGAACTCTTGAGGCAATAGGGCTTTATCATCGATTTTACGGAACCCTTAGTTCCGGTAAGGGATTTGATGGGATCTCTATCGCGTTAATCGGGCAAAACAATCCCTTTGGAATTCTTGCAGCTTCATTGTTAATAGGCGCTTTGCGGACCGGTTCAAATCAGATGCAATTTGCCGGTGTTCCTAAACATATTGTCATGATCATACAATCCATCATCATCTTCCTCGTTGCAGCGGAAAGAATGGTGATGACTATCATGGGATGGAACAAAAAGAAGGGGGCGAAATAAATGAATATATTCAAAGCCATTTTTGATGCCTTTTCCAATCCGATTTTCTATTCATTAACTCTATCAGCAGCCACCCCCCTTATATTTGCCTCCCTGGGTGGATTGTTCAGTGAAAAAACAGGTGTCACAAACATCGCTTTAGAAGGCATCATGTTATTGGGTGCCTTTAGTGGAATTGTAGGGACCGCACTTTTTGGAAGTCCCTGGATAGGACTTATACTTGCAATGATGACAGGTATCTCCGTGGCTGCTTTGCACGCTTGGGCAAGCATTAATTTTCAAGCGAATCAGATAGTCAGTGCAACGGCTATCATTTTGTTAGCGCAAGGGGTAACCGGCTTTTTGCTCGAACCTGTTTTTGGTAAACCGGGTTCTACAGACATTTACAATAAGATACCTGAAATAAAATTGGAGTTTCTTGGAAAGGGCAGCTTCCTTTACGATATGATCGGCTCTTTAAGTCCTTTCGTTTATCTCGCACTGATTCTGGTGGTTGTCTCTTGGTTTATTATTTATCAAACAAAACTGGGGTTGAGAATCAGAGCAGTTGGTGAAAATCCTGAAGCAGCGGATACACTGGGTGTCAGTGTCTATGGAATTAGATGGTTTGGGGTATTGATGAGTGGACTTCTTGCCTCATTAGGCGGTGCCTTTTTAAGTGTGGGAGAGTTGGGACAATTTACCGAAAACATGACGAACGGTAAAGGCTTTATCGCATTGGCAGCTATGATATTGGGAAATTGGACTCCAAAGGGGGCACTCTTCGCTTGTTTACTATTTGGCGCAGCAGATGCTATGAATGAACAGTTGCAGAGCAATCCATCTTTGGCTATTTCCTCCTCAGCCAAGCCCTTGTTTAACCTGATTCCCTTTGTCATCACGCTGATCGTTGTTGCAGGATTTGTCGGTAAAACAAGAGCGCCAGCTGCAGACGGTGTACCTTACGAGAAGAAAGGATAATCATGCAGCTTGTAGCCACTATCTTGAAATATACCGGATTGTTCTTTATTGTTACCGGTACGATGGGTATGATATTCCAGAAGGAAGTACTGGTGAAATTACATTTTTCGACCATTTCAGATACCGCAGGCATTTTATTGTTGATCTTTGCCTTTATGATTGAAAAGCCGGAATTCTTGAATTATTGGATCTTATTTACCGTACTAATAGCTTTTATCGGTCCCATTTCAGGAATCGCCATCGCGAAGGGCTATTTTGAAAAACATAGAAGGAAGTAGGATAAAAAAAAGTCCCAAAATAAAACCAAAGTATGCAAACCAAAAAAGGAGGGTTTAAAGTGAAAAGAGCAGTCTTATTGATCGTTTTTACCGTATTTGTGTTAGGAACACTCATGTCTGCACCTGTAGAGATTGAGTTTTGGCACGCCATGGGAGGTGGACAGGGTGAAGCAGTTACAGAAATCGTCAACATGTTCAACAGCCAAAATCCCGAAATCGTTGTCAAACCTGTTTACATCGGAAACTACGGGGCATTGAATCAAAAATTACTGGCCAGTGTACAGAGTGACTCATTGCCGGTACTCTCACAAGCTTATGCAAACTGGACATCAAAACTGTTACAGAGTGACGTAGTTGAGCCGTTAAATGACTACATCTTTGATGATGCGGTTGGTTTGACAGAAGAAGAATGGAACGACATCTACGATGTTTTCAAAGAAATGGGAAGATGGGAAGAAACCTTCTACTCATTACCTTTCAACAAAAGTATTTACGTCATGTACTACAACTCTGATCTGTTTGAACTGGAAGGTCTTGAACCACCCACAACTCT
>CAYUYU010000032.1:0-17008 GCA_964449405.1 uncultured Thermotogaceae bacterium | reverse complement strand
ACTTTGGCATTCAAGACACATGAATACATAAAGATGATGCAGACAAATGAAAAAACACCCCAAAAAAGCCTTCTCATAACAAATCTTAAGTACACAAAAATCCCCTTGAACGATGACTGTCATACTTCGAACGCTATTATAACATCAATGTAGGGATTCAAAATTAATTTATAACAAAACTTATTTTAATGGAGGATTTCATCATTTTTTTCGATAACCATTCGGATGATGCTGATGCCATTTCCATGCGGTGGTTATGATTTGCTCCAAATCGTTGTATTGAGGTTTCCAATTCAATACTTTTGAAATTTTTTCCGAAGAGGCAATTAAAACTGCCGGGTCACCCGCTCTCCTGTCAGCTTCAACGGTTTTGATATCTTTACCGGTTACTTTCTTTGCGGTTTCAATCACCTCTTTAACCGAAAAACCTACACCCTTTCCCAAGTTGAACACTTCACTTTTACCACCAGCCATCAGTAGTTCAAGTGATAGGATATGAGCCATTGCCAAATCGGAGACGTGGATATAATCTCGTATGCAGGTTCCATCTTTGGTGGGATAGTCTGTTCCGAAAATGGAGATATTCTCACGTTTACCCAATGGTACTTGCAGGATAAGCGGAATCAAATGGGTTTCAGGATCGTGATCTTCTCCAATATCACTACTGGGATGGGCTCCGGCAGCGTTAAAGTATCTGAGTGTCGTGTATTTAAGATCATAGGCCTGATCAGCCCAATCCAGCATCTTTTCAACTGTGAGCTTGGTTTCACCGTATGGGTTTTTTGGGTTTGTGGGTTCTGTTTCCAAGATGGGGATGTGTTGGGGTTCTCCATAAGTTGCGGCAGTAGAGGAAAAAACAATATAGTTGACCTTAAATTCTCTCATGATCTCTAATAAACAAATAGTACCTCCTATATTGTTATTATAGTATTTCAAAGGATTCTCCATGCTTTCTCCCACAAGTGAATCAGCGGCGAAGTCAATAACCGCATCTATTTTTTCTGTTTCAAAGAGTTCTCTTAACTTGATTTTCGAGCGTAAATCACCCAAATAAAACGGCACGCCTTCAGGCACCGCTTCTCGATGTCCTTTATGGAGACTGTCATAAACCACCACGTTTTTCCCATCTTCAAGAAGTGCTTTTACGGTATGACTGCCAATATAACCAGCACCTCCACATACGAGTATTGCCATATTGATTCCTCCTCAACTATTATTATTATTTAAAAATAAAAAAACATTGGTGTATAATCATCAGTAGGTAATTATTCGTACACAATATCCGACTTATCACTTTGTTTAATTTCATTATACCATCATCAGAATGGAGGAGAATATGAAAAAAGCGATAGTGATCATCTTTTTATCAATAACTTGCGTTTTAACCTTTGGAGAGGGTTTTGAACAAATGAAATATGATTTAACTGATATTTATTACGATCAGGATATTATAGCAACGGGAATTGACCAGAGGTATGATTTTTACTTCCCCGTTGTGTATGCGGATGCTGTAAAAGAAACCCAATTCAATTTTTTCTATGAATTTACACAAATTAGCGGGCCGCGTAACATGTACGTTTTGATGGTGAATGAAATCCCGGTTATCACCGATTATTTTGAAGAACGAAAAGGCGAAATCAACATCATGATTCCTTCAGACTTATTGGAAACTAATACCATGGCGCGGATTACATTGCATGTAACACTGGATTATTCGGTTTGCGATCAATTGAGACTCAATAAAAACGCCTTGTGGTTCAGACTTAAAAAAGAGAGTTTTTTCGAGTACGATTATTCTGAAAAAGAGATGACCACTATTCCTTTGTTTTTGTCAGTTATGAATCCTGACCGGAAATTTGAAATGATAGTCGATGATTCACAAAAACAATTAGAAACCGTTACTGCTATGGCTCAATACTTGGGGTATCTATCCAGTGGACTTAAAAGAGAGCTTGAGATTCGTGAGAGAGCATCCGATTTAAATAATGCTATTCTTTTCAAAGAGTCTCCGGGGACCTTTTCTTTGACAGGAAAAACACTTCATCTGCCTGAAGCTTTTGATGAACAGTCGGTTTTCGATTATCTTTATGCCATTCCTGCTTCGTCAGTGACTGTTACACAGATTGACGGCAAAGCAGATAAAAAACTTTCTCGTAGTTTTGCACAGCTGGGAATCGATGATTTTAGGGCGGATATCGTTTACAACAACGCAGTCAGTTATCCGTTTACTTTGGATTCCTTTGAAGGTGTACCGGAAAATTCCCTGCTTGATCTCAGATTTTCAGCCTTCAATATGATCAGATCAGAAGGGTATCGGTTAAACCTCTTTTTAAACTCAAATCTAATCAAGTCTGTTGACCTTGGAAAGGTTCGTGAGCAGGGGAAGTCTTCAGCTAAGATACCGATACCATCGGAATATTTCCATGCGTACAACACTATGACTTTTGAAATGGAGAATCAAAAAAGTGATTGCGATGCGTTTTCTTTGGTTATACATGGTGACTCCAAAATTTCATACGATAAACAGACACCTTATCAAAATCCATTTCTCAATGAATTCCCGTATACCGCTTATTCTCAAACGATCTATGTGGTTTCCGATTATTCAACTGAAACGGCCCGGAATTTAGTGAATCTCGCCTATGAAAAGGGGCGAGTTGCTGAGAGGTTTTCTCAATCTGCCGTTATGTCTTTGGATGATTTTCTGGCGTTGGATTCGAAGACCCTTCAATACGACAGTGTTATCTTTTTGATTGAACCCGTTGATTTTTTCTCCTTAACCGGGGTTGCAGATCTTACGGATTCGTTTAGCTTTCTTGATAAAAACGGCGATGTGCTTTTCAAAGCAACTATAAATGATGCGTTTGATGTGGTGTATGCCTTTAATTATGGTGCATTGCCAGCAATCGTTTTTACAAGGTTAGGTCAAACGAAAATCAAAATTGACAAAGACCTGTTTCAAAAAATGACTCGGACTGTATCGGATTTTGCGCTTTTTTCGGAATCAGGGTCTTTTGCCTTTGAAATCGGCAGTGATGAGTTGAGTGTTCAATCGAAGGGAGAAGCCATGCCGGAAGCTTCTTTTTGGGAAACAAACAGGCTATGGATCGTGATCCTGGCAGTAGTCATTATTTTATTTATCTTACTTTTCTCTTATAAAAAGACTTCAAAAGGCAGATAAGAATGGCTGAAAGCAAATTGAAGGGAGAGCGAATTGGGCAAATCTTTTTGATTGAGGGTTTGATTACCCAGCAGCAGCTTGATGAAGCTCTTGAGATTCAAAAAAAGCAAGGAGGCAGAATTGGCTGGATCTTGTCGTCGTTGGGTTTTATCAAGCGTATAGAACTTTTCAGGGTATTAAGCAGACATTATGATCTTAAATTTGCCACTCCTGAATATGACTTGATCAAAAAAGAGATCGATAAATCGCTTTTCGAAAAGATCACGAAGGATGAAGTACTCAGTAGGCAAGCCATACCTTATAAAAAAAAAGCAGAAGAAGACAAGTTGATCATCTTGAATTCCTATCCGGGAAATGAGCGAACGCTTGCCTTTTTTAAGGAACATTTCTCGGTTAATCATGTGGAAGAATGGGTGATTACCGATTTGGACTTTGTTGATTTGGTTCAACAGGTTTTTGCTGAAAAGTTGGCTGATGATTCTATCTTTGGTTTGTTTTACAGAGAGCCGGATGAATCGGCGTATCGTGTTTTTTCAGCGAGTCAGGTCGTTTTTATTGCGATCCTTACGGTCCTGGCGGGAATTTTCATGTTTTTTGCACCGCTTAAAACCCTGGGCGTGTTGATATTTCTGGCTCAGATGATGTATGTGATTATGATTGGCTTTAAATTCATTTTGACCATCAACGGTTCCATTGATGAGATTATTTACAAAGAAAAAGCGGATGAACTGAAAGCAATCAGTGATGCTGAACTGCCGGTTTATACGATTCTCATTCCCGTTTTTAAAGAACCTGATGTCATGAAAACATTAGTCAAAGCCATCAAGAATTTTGACTATCCTCAAAACAAGTTGGATGTGATTTTGTTACTTGAGGAAAAGGACAAGGAAACCTATGAAGCTGCAAAAAAAGCAGCACCACCTTCCTATTGGCGCTTTCTCGTCATCCCGCCCTCTCAGCCTCAAACAAAACCCAAGGCGTGTAATTACGGGTTGTTCTTTTCCCGAGGAGAGTATTTGGTAATCTACGATGCTGAAGATATTCCCGAGCCGGATCAGTTGAAAAAGTCCTATCTGGCGTTTAAAAATAACGATGATTCATATATTTGTTTTCAGGGGGCTCTGAATTACTTTAACAAAGACCAGAATCTTCTGACCAAACTCTTTACCCTGGAGTATTCCTATTGGTTTGACTATATGCTCCCTGGATTGTTCATGATGGATTTGCCTATTCCTTTGGGAGGGACCAGCAATCACTTTAAAGTGGATAAATTACGTGAGATTGGGGGGTGGGATCCGTTTAACACTACCGAGGACGCAGATTTGGGGATCCGAGCTTCCGCTGAATCTTACAGAGTGGGAATCATTCGCTCCACCACGTATGAAGAGGCAAATCCACAGGTTTGGAATTGGATTCGACAGCGTTCGAGATGGGTGAAGGGTTACATGCAGACAACCCTTGTATATAACAGACATCCGTTTAAGATGATTAAGACATTAGGTCTGAAGAAATGGCTTGCTTTTCAATTCTTTATCGGTGGCACGCCACTTGTGTTTCTTATCAATCCACTGTTATGGGGGCTGTTTCTCATCTGGTTAATCTTTAATCCAGACTTTTTAACAGAGATGTTTACACCCTTTACTTTGGGCCTTTCTCTTTTTAACTTCCTTTTCGGGAATTTTTTGGGCATTTACATGAATCTGTTGGGAGCTTTTAGACGGAAGAATTTTTCTCTGATACCCGTTAGTTTTTTGAACCCCTTTTATTGGTTATTACACTCAGTGGCTTCTTATAAGGCACTTTGGCAGCTGTTGTATAAACCGCATTTTTGGGAAAAAACGGTACATGGTTTGGCAAAAAGGGATGATGCGAATGAAGATCACTAAGTTTCCCTCCCTCAAAGAAAATTGGCTGCTATTTCTGTTGTTGCTGGTGATTTTACTTTGCTTTTATCTTTTTTTAAGTCAATTTTTAATGGAGCAAAATTTTTACCCTTCAGTGGATTCTCAGATTCCATCCAGGGTGTTGTCGGATAAATTAAATAGCAAGGGATTTCTTGAGTCCAACTCTTTTGACATCCCTTTATTTTTGTATTACAGCTATTGGATTAATCCCCAATGGCCATCTTTTTTTTCGATCATCGTTGGCGGGTTTGCTTTTGCTTTTCTTGTACTCTTTGTATTGGAAAATTTCATCACCCGTTTACTCAGAATATTTTTACCTTTGGTACTGATATTTTTGCCTTCTTCCTTATTCGTTGTGACCAATCAGCCCCTCATTGCCCTTATCATTTTATTTTTTAGTTTAACTCTGTATTTTTTGTTGGATTTCTACACGACACAAAGAGTGTTTTATCTCTTTATGGCTGCTATCACATTTGGTTTGCAGTTTTATATTCAATTTCAATTTTTTTGGCTCGGACTACTTATCATCCTTTTCTTTCTTGTTACTTATGCAAAATCGGGATTAATCTTCAACTATTTGATTACAACGCTTTTCCCCCTTCTGTTTTTTGTCTTGAGTTGGTTTTTTCTTATTTGGATATTTCAGGGAAATGTTCGTCTTTTTGCAAGAGAAGTTTTTGAGATTGATTTTCAAAATGGGGTAAAGTGTCTCGGAGATTGTTTTAGAGAGAATATCAAGCATCGTTGGCCGATCATGCTCTTTTATCTTTTTATCTTGTTAAAGGTTGGAAAATTCAAGAATTTTTTTCTATCCCCGCTATTTCTGTCCTTTATTTCTCCTTTTATCATGATCTTTATTTTGAGTTCCTCCGGAAACAGCACTAACTCATCCGTTTTTATTACCTTATCCATCATCAACCTTATCATCTTATTCCCTTATCTTGGGCCTTTAATCAACGAAAAGAGAAATAAGTTCATCATGCTGTTGTTTCTGATTTTAATTCTCGTTTATGACCTCTTTTCCTTTGCCCTAATGAGAACGGGAAAAGAAGGAGATTTTTTCATGGCTTTAGAAGGACATTACAAAGACACACAAATTGAGGAGTATCGGCTTGTAGCTGGGCAACTTGAGAGATTTTCATCAATTCTAACAGATGATATGGATACTTTTCCGGTTCTCTATTTTTTTGAAGGAGACGGTAAAATAATCAATGAAGCCTCTCCCCTTTACAAGAGTACCTTGGTCAATCCGTCCTATTTTACTGATGCTTATCTGTATATGAAAACGCAAGGATCACAAATCCTCGATATTGAAAGGATCGCGGATGATTATCCTGTAAAAGTTTTTGAAAGCGAACATTTTGTTATCCGTGCTTTTGAGCGGTAGTGTTTAAAAGTGAAGTTCAACTGTATCTGTTTGAATATAACGGGTTAAACGCACCTCGTGAGCTTCGTATCCACTCTTCTGGAGGTGGGGATTTTCGTTATTCAGCAATCCCTAATTCGTTTTTTTAAGGTAGAATTCGCCACGGTCGGGTCTGAACTGAAATATTTTAACGTCTTCTGCGTTGTATTCTCGATATTTGTCGTTCGAGATGATGTGGTATTTTCTTTCATAAGCGATTTTTAAAACAAGTTCGTCAGCAGGTGAATGAAAAATTACCGCTTGATTGTTTAAAAAAGCCTTTTCCCAGTAATCTCTTCTTTTTTTGACAATGAAATCAGCGTTGGCATCAAAAATAAAGATCAGGGGAAAATAGAGTATCTCGTTGGTCCCTAAAATGTTGATCAGTTCTTTTAGTCTAAGAGGATCCGGTTCGATTAATCCGGAAAACATGATGTTAGTGCCATCAATGACCACGCCGGTTTTAGGATATTCAGTGATGATTCGCCTTAAGTAAGGGTGGACTGAGTTTACTCTTAGTTGTTCGATTAGCGCATCTTTTTGCTGCGGTTCCAAAGATGAGTAAAAATCCCTTATCCATTTTATCTCCAGTTCTTTCAACCTGTAAATATCTAATTTCCTGACTTCCTCCAAGATCTCAAGTTGGATTTTGATGTCTTGTGAATCTGCAAAAGGTGTTGTTTTAGTTCCTAATGGTGAGTGATCAGATGAGAGTGTTTTAAATGCTGCTTCCAATTCTATGGGGTCTTTAAAATAATCTGATAGTCCTGAACGCTTTAGGTGTTGAGATATTTTTGTGTTAAATTGAAGATAGGTGTATTGGGATGGGTTAATGGTAAACTGGCTATTTGCGTAGTTTAACAAGCCTTTTGAGGGGTAATAAAAATATCTCGGTGCCGTGTAAAAGAGAAAGGGAGATAAGGTCCAATCATCACACTCAAGGATTTTTAGGGCTTCTTTCAACCGGGTTTTAAACTTTGCGCTCCCGTACAATATCTCGTCAAAGGCAATAACGATACTTAGAGTGTCCTTTAATCTGAGTTTTTCGAACAGTCGGTTATCGCATTTTTTCAACAAGGCACGAAGCCCCTTGTTGGAGATATTTTTTAATTTTTCTCTTGAACAGCTATTGCGGATATATTTTGATTTTGCTTGTAAATCGCTTAAATTCTTAAGGTATTGTGCATCATAAGCAATATCTTTTAATTTCTTTTTCACTGCAAAATCACATGCCTCCGCTTACGATGGAGAACCAGATGGGGTAGGAGAATAAGAAAAGAAAGGTTGAATAGACAACTACTGCACTGGCAAACTCTTTTTCTTTTTCATGACTATTGGTCTCTGAGAGTCCTTCAGCAAGGATAGCTGTGTTGACGGCTGTCGGCATTGCCAGCTCTAAAACGAAGATCTGAAATACCAATCCTTCCATCCCCATCATCTTTCCAACAATCAAAGCCAATGCCGGTGGGAGAAATAATTTCATGAGGGATGCCGGTAGAATATTAAATAAATGCTTCAATCTTACGGGGATACGAGATAGGTTTACTCCCACGACCAGTAATATCACAGGGATGGAACTGTCTTTTAGCATAGTGACATAATTGACTGCCGGGGTAGGTAAGTCTTCTAACCAATTAAATCCTAAGGTTCCAAGAATCCAAGATATAATAACAGTGTACAACCATGGAATCTTTATGATATTTATCAATCCCTTTTTGACCAGTCCTTTACCCTTTGTTGAGAGCATTGTCGTGCCGATAATTGGCAAAAGTACCATATTGGCACTTGCCATAATTACGGCCAAAGGTATGGCTTGAGGGCCAATGGAGTACTCCAAGACCGGATAGCCAATATAACCGGTATTGGAAAAGGAATTGGTATAGGACCATAGGATCATGTTTTTTTTGACGATTTTCCCGAATACCCAATAGACAATGACGATGGTGAAAGTTACAATGAGTGTGCCAAGAAAATAACGCCAGATCATATCCAAAGTGGGGACGTGTTCGGTGATATAGGTGAAAATAAGTACGTTTCCAAATAAATAAAAAGCGAGTTTTGATAGCATGACAGATTTGTCTTTAAAGACCTTACCGAAGATATATCCGGTAATAAATATGGAAAAGACCGGTATGATAGAAGTAAACGAATGGGTAAAAATCCCGCCCCAATCTGTCATTTTGTTCCCTTCCCTTTATTTCTGTGCCTTAAAAAGAAGATGATGTTGGCTATGTCTGCGGGGTTGATGCCCGGTATTCGAGAAGCCTGACCCACTGAGGATGGTTTGATGCGCTCCAGTTTCTGTTTTGCCTCTGTAGCCAGATTTTCTATTGTCCCGTAGTCAACATCTGAGGGAATCAAAAAATTCTCCATCTCTTCAAATTGTTTAATTTCCCTAAAAGACCTTTCGATGTAACCCTCATATTGTATTTCGATATCCACTTGTTCGACGACTTCTTCATCTTCAATAGGATGGTCGTCCCAATCTTTAATCGTGTTATATTGGATATCGGGTCTTTTAAGCAAATCGATGAATCTTTTGGATTCTTTTAATGGGGAGGAATTATTTTTAACCAGCAACTCGTTGATTTCATCGCCATTTTTCACTGGGATTTGGGATAGTCTTTTAACTTCTTTATTGATTTTCTCTTTCAATTTCAAGGTTTTCTGATAAAAATCTTCAGGTATCAATCCAAATTGATGCCCGTATTTTGCTAATCTCAGATGTGCGTTATCATGCCTTAACAGCAATCGATATTCAGCCCTTGATGTCAACAAACGATAGGGCTCATCCGTTCCTTTTGTGACCAGGTCATCAATCAGTACCCCCAGATAGGATTCATTTCTTTTTGGAAACCATTTTTTTTTGCCATCTATTTTGAAAGCAGCATTTAAACCTGCAATAAATCCTTGGCCAGCGGCTTCCTCATAGCCGCTGGTACCGTTAACTTGTCCCGCAAAGTATAATCCTTCAATGGTTTTTGTCTCAAGATAAGGGGTGAGTTGCTCAGGCAAGATATAATCATATTCAACTGCGTATGCCGGTCTGACGATTTGAGCTCTTTCGAGTCCTTCTATCGATCTGATTATTTTTTCTTGGACATTAAAGGGCAGGCTGGTGCTTAAACCACCTATATAATATTCATCATTTCTTTTGGTTTCAGGTTCGATAAACAATTGATGAGATTCCCTGTCCGAGAATTTCAGCACTTTGTCTTCTATTGAAGGGCAATACCTGGGCCCGGTTCCACCAATCAATTTGATGTCACCATAAAGAGGTGAAAGGGAGATGTTCTTCTGAATAATAGCATGAGTCTTTGGATTAGTTCTTGTGATGTATACCGGCCATTCATCAGAGAGAACCTTTTTGCGAGAAAAAAAAGAAAAGGCCAAAGGGGTATCAGAGGTGGTTTGCTTTTCCAGCATTTGAAAATCAATACTGGCCTTTTTTATCCTTGCAGGTGTTCCCGTTTTAAAACGATCGATTTTAAGTCCTATCTCTTGGATGGAATTGGATATTACATCAGCGGAAAACTCTCCCAATCTTCCCGCAGGTAACTCTGAGGGACCAACAAAAATTTTTCCTCTTATAAATGTCCCCGCCGTAATAATCAAACAGTGACAAGCGTATTCTTCACCGAAGTGCGTGCGGACCCCTGTGATTTTTGATCCTTTCAGCAGTATTTTTTCAGCCAATCCGTATCTTATGTAAAGATTTTCTTCTGTCATTAATCTTCGGGTCATTTCTTCGCTATAATTGTATTTATCTATTTGAGCCCTTAAAGCTTGAACAGCAGGACCTTTACTGGTGTTCAGCATTCTGATGTTTGTCATGGTGGCATCCGCATTTTTTGCCATTTCACCGCCAAGTGCATCAATTTCCCTGATGACGACACCCTTTGCAGGGCCACCAACAGATGGATTACAAGGAGCCCAGGCAACCGTATCCAAATTTAAATTTAAAAGGAGGGTTTTTTTCCCCAACCTGGCAGAAACAAGAGCGGCTTCCACGCCTGCATGTCCCGCTCCAACTACGATAATGTCAAAATCGTTATCCATTTTTTTCATTCATTTCCTTTCTACTTTAACTTCACTTTGTTTTGATTCTGAATATGACTAACGAAGCAATTAACGATGCAAGTAGGTATGAGAAAAGGTAGATGGATTCGTTTAACAATGAACCCAACGGTTTTCCTGCTATCATTAGTTTTCTTAAGACATCCGTTAAGACCGTTATGGGTAATGCAGGCGCAATAAGCTGCATGAATTTTGGCATTTGGGATATGGGGAAGAAAACGCCGCCTCCCAGAAACATCAGAAATACAATAGCAGCGGCAATTCCCATTGAAACATCTCCGTTGGGGGAGAAGACGGAAATCAAAAGTCCCAATGATAAATAGGTCAGCATTCCAACAGTTAACAACAGTCCAACAATGAAGATAGACCCCTCAAAATTGATATTTAGTATGTAAATGGTTCCCAATAGCAATGAAATCGTTTGAACAAATCCCAAAATGGAGTGGGCACAGTATTTTCCAAGAACGTATGATAATCTGCTCGAAGGGGTTACCCTAAATCCATCGATGATCCCTTTATCTTTTTCCCTGCTGACTGAACCGGTGATCCCGATGAGCATGGTAGAAAGGATGACAAAAGCCAATACGCCGGGTGCCATAACATCCGGATAATCAAGGGAGTTGTGTTCTATGCCTTCAACTCTTAACTCAGGCACCTTTACATCTCTGGATGGTTTCATTTTTTCATCCAGATCCATTTCTATCATAGCGCCGTATTCTATTTCGGCCAAAGCCGTTCTAAGAATTTTGAAAATTGTGACACTCTCTAATAAAGAGGCGCTACTGGGAATATAAGAGATATACGTATCGTTTCCTTGAATCATGTTTGCTGTAAATCCCACGGGAATGACAATCAGCCCATCTATCTCCCCATTGTCCAATGCGGTTAAGGCCTGATCTTTATCGGTGATTTTGTAAATATTCTGTTGTTTTAAAAAACCCAATATGAAATTAGCCAGGTATTTACCCAAAAAGGTTCTGTCTTCTCCAAGAACTCCTATAGATATATCATCCATAGCCCTTTCCGTGGGAATGAACATCAATGAAACCGTCAATAAAAGAAAAGGGGTTATGATGAGGATTGCAAAGTAAATAGGGTTTCTTATGATGTACTTTAACTCTGTTAAAAAATGTTGAATAAACGAATTCATAATCCATCACCTTAAAAAATAATAATATAATTCTACATGGGGATTATAACAGAAAAACCACTTGTTTCTAACAATAATCAAGCTGAGATAGCGACAAAAAAGCTCCGAAAAAGGACCCGGAGCTTTTTTGTCGAAAAACATTTCAGTATCAATATATTGAATAAGGAGTCAGCTCAACGGAATAGATGGACTTGGCAGGAAAAGTGAATCTTTCCTGATTAAGATAATCCACGGCGTATTCCGATGTTATTTCAAATGAGGGAATGACATCCAAATGGTGATTACCGCCACGCTCGTAATTATCAAACTTTAAACCAAAACGAAGATCATTTTGATGGGAACGAAAGAGGTTTAAAAAAGACAGGGTACTATCAAGATGTAACGAGGGATTTATGGAACACTCACAGGTGTTTAGAGTCCCAGTTGCGGAAACGATTTCGATGTTCCTTCTGAAATCAGCGTAAGGAATCCACTGTGACGTTTCTTCCCAATCTTGAGCATCAATCCTTAAGGAATAATAGGTCTCATCAAACTGATAGGTAACATGAGAGTCTATACGTCCTTCTCCTTCGCTTTTACTGGAAAAGCCAAACCGTACAAAACCGGAGAGAGGAATGTTCAATCCCTCAAATGTGATTGGCTCGCTGAAAAAATAATTTCTGGCAATTTCTCTTTGAGTTGCGTTGACTTCCATGGTGATGTTTCCCCTTATTGAAAAGATCGGATGGTAGAAAAATCGTTTCAAATCATCATTTAATCCCATTTCAAAGTCGATATCTATAAATGAGAGTATGATTTGAATGGGCTCATGTGCGTATACACTAATGATTGAATCATTGGTTTGAGATTTATGCTCAATTGTTCCCGACCATAAGACAAAGCCTTCCTCACTTCTATCATTTGTTAAATAGGGTTCATCTGGGTTTGTGCCATAAATGTCTTTGTATTTTGTTCCCCTAAAAAAACTCGAATATTCCGAATCTTCAAGTTCGCTTAAATGAAGTGTTCGGATGCTTCCGGTTCCTTCCACCCTTTCGATTTTTTTGATTGGGCAACCCAGTGTGTGATCATAAGAAGGACCAAAAAGGACTAAATCGTCTTTCGTTATTTCCAGGTTGAGTGTTCCGGTGTTGATTTGTATGGTTCTCTCTCCCGGATCGTATTGATTTAAACCAGGCAAGGCTTTTTCATCGATACAAATATGATTGGATGAATTGATCGTCATGATGGGATAAGTCCTTTCGTTGTGGTTGGGAATGGTTCTGAAAGTTGTGGCAATGTCTTGTGTGTTGTTGAGTTCAATAAACAAAACTTCTTTTAGGTTTCGATTTTCAGAAAAGGTGGAATCGGTAGCTGAAAGCCTGATATCCCAAATTTCATCTTTATTAAGATCAAGTGTTTGTCCCGGGGTAAGGGTATGGATATTAACGGTTTTTGTGGCTTCAGAAGTGTAAAAAATTGTTTTAAAGGTTATTTGATTCTCAGTAATTGAAGTAAAATCCAGGTAAGCATAATCCTCTTGATAATCATTATTTGTTTCCTTCAGCATTCTAATACCAATATTATCAGTGGTACTGAACATCGATACTTCAGGATTTTCAAAAGCATACAAAATCTTCCCGTTTCTAAAAAAACCCACCTTCAACTCTTCCAACGACAGGTATGGATCCGGAATAGGATCATCGTTGTTATTCATACAAGAGGTGAGCCCCAAGGCTATAATAATCGATAGAATAATAAACAAAAAAGTGGTTTTACTCTTCATTTTTATTCCCCCCCTATTTAATTAACCCTATTATAACATGATTTTATTTGTTTTTTTCAAGTGTTTTTTTTAAAAATAGTTCTTTTGACTTTTAATAATAAGGAATATGTACTATAATAAAAAGAATTTATTCTACGGGAGGATGATAATATGTCACAATTTGAAACAGTTGAATCTCAAAGGGTTATCAGAAACTTTGAAAAGATTAGTGCTATTCCTCGTTGTTCGGGAAACGAAAAGGCGATTAGTGATTTTCTTGTCCAATTTGCAAAAGATTTGGGTTACGACGTCTATCAGGACACTGTGTGGAATGTCATCATCAAAAAGCCTGCAAGTGCCGGATATGAAGATATTGATCCCGTTATCCTTCAAGGGCATATGGATATGGTTTGGGAAAAAAATAAGGCAACTGAACATGATTTTTCCACCGATCCTATCCGTTTGAAGGTTGATGGTAATATCTTACATGCAGAAGGCACCACACTTGGGGCAGATGATGGAATAGCCGTTGCCTACTGTATGGCTCTTTTAGAGGATAAAAGCCTTTGCCACCCACCCTTGGAGATCTTGATTACCACACAGGAGGAAACGGGTCTTGTAGGAGCGATGAAGTTGCAAGGGGAGAAACTAAGCGGAAAAACACTTATCAATATAGACGGAGAAGAGGAGGGTGTTTTTCTTGTTAGTTGTGCCGGAGGCATCAGAACGAAATTGGGTCTGCCATTAAAAAAGAAAAAATCAAAAGTGGACGAAATCTCTTTGGAACTAACCATCACGGGTTTAAGAGGTGGTCATTCTGGAGCAGATATTCACAAAGGGCGCGGAAATGCGAATAAATTGATGGGACGTATTTTGTTTGATTTAAAAAGAAAGGTGGCGTACAACCTATACGCTCTTGAAGGCGGCGCAAAGATGAACGCCATCCCAAGAGAATGTACAGCAATTGTGGGAATTAAGAAGAAGAATCTTGAAAAGGCAAAAGCGTTGATTCAAAAGGCAGAGAAAAAGATTGGCATCGAGTATAAAAAGACCGATCCGGATTTTAAAATCCAATTGACAACAGTTGAGAAACTTCCAAAGAATAGGTCTTTGCCTTTAAAGAAATCCATTAGAAATACGATCATTCATCTGTTGTTGAACATTCCCAACGGTGTTCAAACCATGAGTCAAGATATAGATGGTTTGGTTGAAAGTTCTAACAACTTAGGGGTTATTACTTTTGACGGCGATCAAATATGGTTTGAGAATTCTACAAGAAGCTCTGTAGAAAGCAAAAAAGTTGAAATAAACAGAAAACTGGAAGAATTGGCGGATTATACGGGGTGTCTTTTTGATAATGATTCGGATTATCCCGGATGGAAGTATAGAGAGGATTCGCGTTTAAGAGAGCATATGAGGCGTGTGTATCAGGACTTATACGGAAAAGAGCCAGTAGTTGAGGCCATTCATGCGGGATTGGAATGTGGGCTCTTTCTTGATGTAATCAGTGATGAACTTGATATGATTGCCATGGGTCCGAACATGCATGATGTACATACCCCGGATGAACATCTTGAACTAGATTCGGCTGCAAGAGTGTATGACTTTTTAACTGAGAGTCTGAA
This sequence comes from uncultured Thermotogaceae bacterium, assembly GCA_964449405.1. Taxonomy (GTDB): domain Bacteria; phylum Thermotogota; class Thermotogae; order MWEM01; family MWEM01; genus JASUTC01. The sequence goes on along the minus strand of CAYUYU010000032.1, from coordinate 1,922 downwards.
AAGAATGAAGGAGATGTAATCATTGAAGGATATTTATTTAAAAGAAGCGGGAGAATTAATCAGCTTTATTGAAAAATCACCAAGTCGATTTCATGCGATTGAAACCGCAAAACTTATTTTAAAGGGTGCGGGATTTCAGCCATTGGATATCAAAGAAAAATGGGAATTAAAGTCGGGAGGCAAGTATTACACCACAAAGAATGATTCCTCCATGGCGGTCTTTATTGTAGGAATGGAATCTCAAGGAAAAAGGAGTTTTAAGATTATTGGCTCTCATACAGACTCGCCAGCGATCAGGATTAAACCAAACCCGGAAATGCGTGTAGGTAAAAGTTATCTTAAATTGAATACGGAGGTTTACGGGGGACCCATTTTATATTCATGGTTTGACAGGCCGCTTGGACTTGCAGGAAGGGTGGCGATTTTTGATGACAAGACGGGAAAAATTCGTTCAAAGTCCCTAATCCTTGAAGAAGTTAAAACCATTATCCCCAGTATTGCCATTCACATGAATAGAGAGGTCAATACGGGTTTTAAAGTAGATAAGCAAAAGGATATGCTTCCCTTTTTTTGTTCGATGGAAGAAACGATGAAAGCGTTTAACCTAACAAAAATGATAGCGGAACAACTGAAAATTAAACAAGAGCAAGTGTTGGATTTCGAAATGTATCTTTACGATATTGCTCAAGGACAGATTATCGGTGCAGATAACGATTTGATGTCCTGTTCTCAAATGGACGATTTAGCCATGGTATACGCTTCTCTCAAAGCTATTCTTGAAGCTCGAAGTGGAGATTCAACAAAGCTTGCTATTTTTTTTGATAACGAGGAGATCGGAAGTAAAACAATGCAGGGTGCTGATTCTCCATTGTTAAGTTCAATTTTGGAAAGGATTTCAATTGGTATGGGTCAAGATCGAGAAGCCTATTTAAGGTCTTTGGAAAACTCTTTTGTCATCTCTTCGGATATGGCGCATGCCCTGCATCCTAATGCCCAAGAAAAACACGATCCTACCACTCAACCCGTGATGAACGGAGGGCCGGTGATCAAAATCAGTACGAACTTCAGATATACCAGTGACAGTGAGTCTTCTGCTTATTTTGAATCGATTTGTAAACAAGCAAATGTTCCCGTACAGCGGTTTGTTAATCACTCAAATGAGAGAGGAGGCAGTACGATTGCACCAATTACAGCCGGCAGACTGGGTATTCCATCGGTAGACATTGGCAATCCCATGCTTGCCATGCATTCCATAAAAGAACTTTGTGGGGTGAAGGATCATCATGATTTGATCCAAGTGTTTAAACAGTTTTATAGATAATTGGATAGAACACTCCAAAGTTATATAGAAAAGGTCTGTTGGGTTGACAGTAGCCATTCAGCAGACTTTTTTATTTGTTTTTTGAATGTCCTTGAATCTTCGTGAATGAAATTAAGGATACATTTTGAAAAATAAAAAAATGTAAAAGAAAGCAATGTGGTCTTAATTGCATTATCTCATAATACTGAAAAAATCAATCAGAAATCATGATATAATGAATCATTGAGAATGGATAAAGGGGGAAACCTATGACTGTAGAATCAATATTGGATGTTGTAAGAGAAGGTGTATACACTTTGTTGATAACTGCAGCACCTTCTTTGATTCTTGCACTCGGGGTAGGGTTGTTGATCGGGATATTCCAGGCTGTTACATCAATCAACGAACAAACCTTGACAATGGTGCCTAAAATATTGGTTGTCTTTCTAACTTTGGTTTTTTTTGGTGGATGGATGCTGGAGAATTTGATTGATTACTTCACGCAAATATTTAACTATTACTTTGTCTTAATTTAAGTAAAATGATGGATATTTCCCTGCAGAATTGGTTTTTTTTCAGGTTCATGACATGGATAGCCATTCTTTCAAGATTTTCCGGTTTA
>CAYUYU010000031.1:0-17283 GCA_964449405.1 uncultured Thermotogaceae bacterium | reverse complement strand
AAGAGTTCTTTTGTCCATGATTTGAATTTGCCTGTTACGAATGGTTTTAAAGAATAAAAACTCAAAAATCCCCTCACATAAAAATAAAACTAATAATCAATGGCACCAAAAGCGACAAAATCACACCCTGTCCGAAGGCGATCAGGGTGTTTTTTCTGGAGGTGCTTTTTGAAATCAATCCCAGGAGTACGTCCATTGCCGTGGCACCGGATGTGGAAATAGCAGCACGTTGGTTGATTTTCGCCAGAAAGGGTAAGAGAATAATGGAAAGGAGTTCTCTGAAAACATTTGACAAAAAGGAGACGGTACCCAACAAGGGTGAATACAATTGGCTGATCATGATGCCCGAAAGTGAATACCATCCAAAACCCGCTGATGCTCCGATTGTTTCTTTCATACTGTAAGGTAGAAAAAAGGAAGCGATCCATGCGAACAAAAAGGTCCCGATGATGGTTAATACGGATTGGCCGATGATATGTTTGATATTGACTTTGATCTTGCTTAAGATATTCTCCTCACGACCGATATCCACACCCACGAGAAAAACAAGGACCATTAAAATACCGGTAATGACATCCGAATGAACCACAAAACCGGAGAGATTGCCAAACAAAATCCCCGCTGCCAAAGCGGCAATCATGATGAGAATATCAATCATCGGTTTCACCATTTTTTGTTTTCACGATTTTCAGAAAGAAAAGAGTCACCAGAAAACTGCCCGCCACGGCAAAAAGGGCGATTAAAAAGGCGTTGAGACCAATGGAGTTGAGATTATCCATGATCTCTTGTGATTGGCCAATCTCGGTACCCATGGAAAAGAGTAATAGTAAGGTAATCACGGGAATGATTTTGAACTTGCTTAAAAACCGCAACCGTTTTTTTAAGCCTAAAAAGAGTCCTATGACAAAGGCGGTCAGTATTAGAAACAGCATCAACAACGCTCATTCACCTACGTCTAACCGTGCATGGAATGGCTTAGTTCATCTTTCAACTGAGCGATTTTTTCCATTTCCGCGGACAGGGAATGAATCTGGTTTTTCAATTCATCTGTCGAAGCAAAGAGTTCTTGCGTTGAAGAGGCATTTTCTTCAGAAATGGCAGCTATTCTCACAACCAAATCCAAGGTTTTTTTAATCTCCTCTGCCACATCACTGATCTCATTTTGTCCCGTTTGAAGATCATCGTAAATTTGCTGAAAGACATCTTCCATTTTCTGAAACCGTTCTTTAAATACCTGAGTATGTCTTTCCCCATCTTCTATAGTTGAAGAGAGTTCTTCTGATTTTTCGATGAACAGATCCGCACTATTTACCATGTCCTCAATCCTGGTATTGATATTACTCACGATTTCTCCACTTTTATCAGCGAGGCCTCTTATCTCATCAGCCACCACGGCAAACCCTTTCCCGGCTTCCCCGGCCCGAGCAGCTTCTATGGCGGCGTTCAATGCTAATAAATTGGTTTGCTGCGATATTTCTGAAATGCCTTTCAGTGATTCCGCTACCATTTTAATATTGTCTAAAAGCCCTTTTATGGCCTCCCGCTGCTGGGTATCATTTTCTCCAATCATTCCCATGATATCGTTGAGTCCTTTGACTTCCCCTTTGCTTTCGCTCACATCCTGCATCATGTCATTTGAAACAGAGGCAATTTCGTTGGTGGTCTCCTCTGTGTTGGCGATTTTTGGTTCAATTGTCTCCATGCTGTGTTGGATTTCATTAGCGATTTGAGCTTCGTGACTAGCGCCTTCTGCAATTTGTGATGTGGTTTCGGTAATTTCCGAACTGGTTAAAACACTCACTTCAAACATCTCTTTTGACCTTTTAATCAGCGTATCCAATTCAACAGTTGTTTTCTTCAACTGTTCCACACGTTCATGCAGTTCACCCAAAAATTTATCGGATTTTTTCTGATTTTCTGACGCTTTGTTCAAGGCATCATTTCCCCATTTGGTTAAAAGATACAAAACAAGAAACCCCGTAGAGTCAATCATCCCCATCTTCACGATCAAATCACTGGTCGAGGCTTCTACGCCCAATAAGCCCACCGGGTTGATGATATAAGCAATAACAATGGATACATTGATGATAATACCCGAAACCGTTAATAAACGGGTATTAAAATACAAGGCGGCCAGTACAAAGGCGCCCATGTAAATCAGGAACATGTGGGGAATACCACCCAAAATCATGGATAGGGAAAGCGCTGCGTAAAAAGGGGAAATAGACATAATCAAACCTTTTAAAAAGAAAGGCATGGTAAAATAATATACAAACACAGCCACCGCGCAAGTTGAACCGGTTGCAATTAAGACATTTAAGGCAATTTGAGTGTCACTGGTTAAAAATCTTTGAACAGTAAGAATAGCAGATAACACTAACAATAATATTAAATTTGTTTTCAATACACGTTTTTGATTCATTATCATCAACTCCTAACTATTTGTTTATATTACCATTTAAATGCCTTTAACGCTTTTTATGCGGTTTTGAGGAACCGCCTTTTAAAGTATAGCATTAATATTTAAGGAGGTCAACAATGAAGTCATACAAAAAAGAATTGTGGTTCAACACCACAAAAAGAAGGGAATTCATCAACATCACACCGCAAGTCAGAGCGTGTCTTCAAGAAAGCAGCATCAAAGAAGGCCTGTTGTTATGTAATGCCATGCATATTACCGCCAGTGTTTTTATCAACGATGATGAAAGCGGGTTGCATGCCGATTATGAAAAATGGCTGGAACGTCTTGCTCCGGAGAAACCCCACAGTCAATATCAACATAACGGATTTGAGGATAACGCCGATGCCCACTTGAAAAGACAGGTGATGGGGAGAGAAGTTGTGGTGGCCATTACGGACGGGGAACTTGATTTCGGTCCATGGGAACAAATCTTTTACGGTGAATTCGACGGGAAAAGAAAAAAAAGGGTTTTAGTGAAGATTATCGGGGAATGAGCAGGTCATGATGAAAAGTAATGAAATCAGCAGTATTAATAAGCTAATGAGCAATAACATCCATTAGCTTGACTTGGGTTTCAAAATATGGTAATATTTCTTTTGAAGGTCAACGTAGAGGCTCAATTTTTGAGTTTTGAAATTTGTGTTCGACCATCCCCCGTAGCAAGGGCTGTCAACAAATATTGACAGCCCCTTTTTTTTGGCATAAAAAGAAGGACACCCATTCAAAGTGTCCCTCTAGCACTTTCAATCAACTATTACTTCCTTGATTTCAACAAATCCATTAAATGTTGCTTTTCTTCAGCAATAATCTCATCGATTGTTTGCTTATCCTTAAAATAGGTCTTTAGGTCAGAATAAAAGATAATGCTGTCTTTTTCTACTTCTATTGCCATATCAATCGCATCGTTAACATGGTCCGTTTTTTTTGAACCAGATAGTTTTGGGAATATGGAAAGCTCAGCAAACGACATGAGATAACCGGCGTTTTCATCATCTGTCCAGTCAGCGTGTTGTTTTTCATTTTCCATGCATCGATCAAATATCTTTTTGAAACGCTGCTGATGATCTCTTTCCTGTTCAGCCAAGTCTTTAAAAAGAGCTTTTAGTTCACCTTCATTTTCTTCAGCTAATTTGGAGTACATTTCATATCCATCAGATTCAATCTTTAAAGCTACATTGAGTAATTCTTCTAATCGCACAAAAACCCCTCCCATTTTTTAAAATTATCTATGATCTCCTGAAAATCAGGACCTTCTTTCATAGGATATATTTTCGTCAATATCCAGTAAAACTAACTCTCTCTTTAAATTGTTTCGCCAATTTTGATTATATCCTTTCTCATAAAATCAACACCCATTTAATTTTGTTTGTGATTAAAAGACGTATATATACTTAACAGTATCCACAATCAAATGACAAGAGATGGATTGGTTGTAATCTCTAAGGAGTCGATGTCTTCTTTCTCAAATCGTTCCCAAGCGGCTGATGCGATCATTGCCGCGTTATCCGTGCAAAATTCCAAGGGGGGAAAATAAGTTTGATAACCCCACGATGCCGCTTTTTGTTGGGCCTTTTCTCTAAGTCTTTCGTTAGCTGCAACACCGCCTGCAAAAATTAATTTTTTCGTTCCCATTTTTCTTGCTGCCCTAAAAGACTTTTCAACCAGACTATCTACAATGGCTTCCTGATAGCTTGCTGCCACATCAGAAATATTTCCCTCCGGATGTTTCCGAATGTGGTACAAAAGAGATGTTTTCAAACCACTAAATGAAAAATCGAAATTATTTTTTTCTCTTAAAGCCCTTGGAAAATCAAATGCTTTTGGATTGCCATATTTTGCCACTTTTTGAATCAAAGGTCCTCCCGGATATCCTAAATTCAATATCCTAGCCCCTTTATCAAAGGCCTCTCCAGCAGCATCATCTAGCGTGCTCCCTACTCGGATCAAGCGTTCATGGTCTTGCACATAGATCAGTTGTGTATGCCCGCCTGAACATAAGAGAACCGTAAAAGGGGGATGAAGGTCTTTATATATCAGATAATTAGCATAAATATGGCCTTTGAGATGATTGACGCCAATGAAAGGAACATCTAAAGTAAAAGCAAGTGCCTTTGCTGCTGAAACCCCAACAAGGAGAGCTCCAATAAGTCCCGGACCGATAGTAGCAGCAACCACATCAATATCCGAAAAGCTGCAACCCGCTTCTTGTAGCGACTTGTCAATCAAAGGATTTATGACCTCAAGGTGTTTTCTTGAAGCAATTTCAGGAACGACACCGCCAAATTTATTGTGAACGGCCATTTGGGAAGATAATAAATTAGATAAAATTTCCCTTCCCTCACTAATGATACAAACACCTGTATCATCGCAGGAGGTTTCAATGGCCATCAGAATTCTTTTTGAGTTTTTCACAACCCCTCCTATCTGGTTCCAAAAATAGCAGAGCCTATTCTCAATATCGTAGCCCCTTCTTCAATCGCTATTTTGTAGTCATTGGTCATGCCCATGGACAACTGTATTATCTGTTGATGTTCCTTTTGAAGGCGATCCCTCAATTCCCTCAGTCCCCTAAATGTATCTCTGATAATCTCCTCGTCGTCGGTTAAAGGGGCCATCGTCATAAGTCCTTTAACTTGGATGTTTTTATAAACTCTTAGCTTTTGAATAAAGGATTGTGTTTCAGCGGGATTTAAGCCGTGCTTGCTTTCCTCTCCTGATACGTTGACTTCGATTAGGATGTCTTGTATCTTTCCTTCATTCGAAGTCCTTTTATCTATTTCCCTGGCGATCTTTTCATTTTCCACGGAATGGATGAGTTTTGTTTTTCCCGCTACATATTTCACTTTGTTTTTCTGTAGCGGTCCAATGAAATGCCATTCGATCTCTTTCCCTTCTAATTGTTCCATCTTGTCTCGAATCTCCTGAGCTTTATTCTCACCAAAGATTTTGTGACCGGTTTCCAATATCTCCACCATATCAGAAACGGGAAAGGTTTTACTGACTGCCACCAATTTTATTTGCTCAAGTTCTCTTCCACAGACCTTGCAACAATTCTTTATCTCTTCTTGCAGTAAATGAAAATTCTTTTGAATTGTGGTCATACCATCACCCCCAATAAAAACGGCACCGGTTTTTTTTACCGATGCCATTATAACTCTTTTTGCGCCTATATAAAAATCTAAATCTCGTTTAATGCCCAAAGTCCATGAACATTGCAATATTCTCTTGATTGAATAACATCTCCTACATCCTCAAAAGTTGCAATTGGATCTTCACCGGGCGCAAGGTGTTTTCTAAACACCCCTCGATCTGTAATTAGTTCTATCCATTCAATGTAGTGTTTTTCTTCCATTGGGTGTAATGTTGAACCGATGGTGACTTTGTAACCCCCATCAACCTTTTCTACAACAGGCACGTGCTTTTCATTTGCTTGTTCTGCAGTCTGTTCTTCCATTAATTTCATGGGTTCATCACAACATACCAATGCTTCTTCACCTTCATGAAGAATTTCAACAACATTCCCACAAATATCGCATTTGTAAACCTGTTTCTTTTTTGTCATCTTAACTCCCTCCTTTACAAAAGTTTCAATTGCCTATGCTTTTCAAGAATTTGATCTGCCAAATCCTTGACCTTTTCCAAATCCGCCTCTTTAGGGTGGCCTTTATAATCATATGTTTCAAGCCATTCAGCCTGCAATGCTCCCAAAGCAGCCTTTAATTGCTTGGTTGCCTGGGATGCCCAACCAAAAGAGGTGATAATTGAAACGTATTTTGTTTTAGGACGTAATGCATTAATCATCGAGGCAGTATATAACATTTGTGGATGTGGTCCCACCAAAAAGGTTGAACCTGCCAATACAATGGTTGCAGCATCCACCAACTCAATCGTAAGTTTTCCAAGATCAGCCTTGGTCATATTGAGAGGTAGTACTTCAATTCCTCGATTTGTCAATTCGTCGATTAAATATTCAACTGTTTTCAATGTACTGCCATGCATGGAAACATAAGGTATCAACACAAGGTTTTTGACACGGTCCGAAACCCAGTTTCGGTAATGTTGCATAATGAAATCCGGATTCTTATAAACCGGACCATGTACAGTACAAATCATCTGAATATCATAATCCTCAAGGCGTTTAAGATGCTTTTTGATCATGGGCATGAAAGGCATCATAATCTCTGCATAATAGCGTTTTGCAGCTAAATAAGCTTGAGAATCGTCTTTTGAAAAAGTATTGCTAACTGCTAAATGCGATCCAAAAAAGTCACAAGAAAAAAGAACCTTGTCTTCCCTTAAATAGGTAAACATGGTTTCCGGCCAATGAACCCAGGGTGCTATAATGAATTCAAGCGTTTTATTACCCAAAGATACTGTATCTCCATCTGCTACAACATCAAATGAATTCTCCTCTAATGGCAACAAATCCATTAGAAACCCTTTACATTTTTCATTGGTGATGATTTTGGCATCTGGGTATAATTCAAGGACTTTCGGAATTAGACCTGAATGGTCTTGTTCAGCATGATTAGATACAACATAATCAATCTTTTTGGGATTCAAATCATTCAAATTCCTCAAAAATTCTTCTTTTTTTTCAGGCTCTACCGCATCAATCAAAGCCGTCTTTTCACTTCCAAACACAACATAAGAATTATAAGAAGTTCCTTCCGGTAAAGGGATCAATTCGTCAAATAATTCTCTGTCCCAGTCGATCGCTCCTATATTGTATATATCCTCTTTAATCTTTTTAATAGCCAATTATAAAATCACCTCTTTATTGTACTTCAAAGGCGTCTTTCCCGGCACCACATAACGGACATACCCAATCTTCAGGAACATCTTCCCATTTTGTGCCAATTGGAACACCACCTTCAGGATCTCCTTGTAAAGGGTCATATACATAACCACAAACTGTGCATACGTACTTATCCATTTTTATTACCTCCATTTTTTTAAATGATAATCTATTATACCTCATGATCTGTCTGAATGCAACGACTAAAGTAACAAATAGCCTATCCAACAAAAAAAAGCATATTCATATGATTAAGATTCGAAAAAGCCAGCAAAGTATTATCATCTTTGTTACTTTTTTGATTATTTCAAACGTATATATTGGGGTTCCCATTTTGGGAACCCCAATATAATCTACTTTGCATAAAGGTTATGCTTATGGGGTGCCTGGCTGTGCTTGTGGAGCACCTGGTTCTGGGTAACCGTCTTGTGGCGTTCCTTCAAGTTCTTCTGGCTCAGGTTCTTCAAGATTTTCCGTCATTGCATCTAATCTGTCGTTGATTTTGGAAATTTCTTCTAATAAACTGTCTGTCGTTTCTTGAGCTTCCTCTTCATCAGCTTCCATTAATCCATTCAAACTTTCTTCTATAGAGGAAAGCCTGTCCTGAACAGTCTCTACTTCTTCTTTCATTTCATCTGCTTCTTCGCGGGATAACGCTCCCCCCCCACACGAGACTAACAAAAAGAGAGAAGCAATTATCAAAACTCCAACTACCATCATTGAATGGTTCCTTTGGGTTTTCATAATAAAACCTCCTTTCCCTTAATCTTTTTCGGAATAGTTTGATCATGGTTGATTACTTCTTTTATGCTAACTGATAACTCTTTTAAAAATAAGGGCTAAACATCACAAAAATCTTAGGAAATTTCCAAAAAATACAAACGATAACTTTCTTAAAGTGTCACAATAAATTTGACGTCAAAAAATGGTGTATAATTCCAATAAGTTAACAAATTTAAAAGTTTCAGGAGGGAATTATGAGTGTAATAGCAATTGATGCAATGGGGGGCGACCACGCTCCGCAAGCCATTATAAAAGGGGTTGAAGAGGCAAAAATCAAAAACATTATCAGTTCCGGTATCATTTTAGTAGGCAAAAAAGATCAAATAAAAAAGTATTCAAAACACATAGATCAATTTGAAGATATCACCATAATCAATGCACCGGATGTGTTTAAGATGGATGAAAAACCTTCTCATATATTGAGACGACGCGAGACCTCTCTTTACATGGCGGCAGAGCTGGTTAAAAATAACAAAGCAGATGCCTTGATTAGCGCAGGCAATACCGGGGCATTATTGGCCGTATCCACCTTTGTTATTGGGAGAATCAAAGGCGTTTCAAGACCGGCAATCGCTTCCCCAATCCCCAACAAAAAGGGGTACACCATTTTTCTCGACAGTGGCGCGAATCTTGAATGCAAGGTTGAAAATTATCTTTCCTTCGCAAGAATGGGATTAGCCCTGCAAAAGATTAACGGGATTGAGAATCCAAAGATCGGGTTATTAAATGTAGGGACCGAAGAAGATAAGGGCACTGAGCAGATAAAAGAAGCGTACAGACTGTTAAAGAACAAAATAGATGATCATTTTGCCGGATTTGTCGAAGGGAGGGAGATCGCTTCAGGTTCTGTTGATGTGGTTGTAACGGATGGTTGGTCCGGAAATATTGCCTTAAAATCCATGGAGGGCATTGGCAGTTTCATTTCATCATTGTTAAAATCTTCCATTCATTCAAAGGGAATTATGGTAAAATTGGGTGCTCTGTTAATGAAACCTGTATTCGCGGATTTGAGATACAAGACGGATTCAAGAAACACGGGGGGAGGCTATATCCTTGGAGTCAAGGCACCCTCCATCAAGGCCCATGGGAATTCAGATTCTGTTGCCATCGTTAACGCTTTAAAGGTGGCCGAAAAAGGAATTCAAAACAAGATCGTTGAAAAAATTAAACAATCAATGGAATAAGGTGAGATTACATTGAAAACTATACCACTGGCCTCACCCGATTTGGGAGAGGAAGAAAAAAAAGCCGTAATGGAAGTGTTGGATTCATCCATTTTGAGTATCGGACCAAAGGTGGAAGAATTTGAACATCGAATTGCAGAATACTCACAACGACAATATGCAGTAGCTGTCAACAGCGGAACAAGCGCACTTGATTTGATCGGCAGATCGTTGGGAATTGGACCTGGTGATCAATACATCACCACATCCTTCTCATTTATTACGACGGCAAATATCCTCTTGTACGTCGGGGCTACACCGGTTTTTGCAGATATTGAAACAGATACCTTTAATATCGATCCTCAAAGCATTGAAGAACTTGTCAGAAAAGATCCAAGCATTAAAGGAATCATCACCGTTGATGTATTTGGCCACCCATGTGATTGGGACGAAATCAACCGAATCGCCAAACAGTATCATTTGACCATTATTGAAGATTCCTGTGAAGCCCTTGGCAGCGAGTATAAGGGAAAACGTTGTGGGAGCTATGGAGAAGCAGGGGCATTTGCCTTTTATCCCAACAAACAAATCACAACCGGTGAAGGGGGCATTATTGTCACCGACAATGAAGACATCTACATCAAAAGTCGATCGATGAGAAATCAAGGTCGGGGAGAAAGGGGCAGCTGGCTGGATCACATTCGCTTGGGATTTAATTACAGATTGAATGAAATCAGTTCCGTTTTAGGAATTGAGCAGCTCAACAAGATCGACAAATTTGTTCAAAAAAGATTTCAAGTGGCTGACAGGTATAAGCAGCTCCTATCAAAAATAGACGGAGTCACCCCTCCGGTTGTAAAGGATTACGTCACTCAAATGAGTTGGTTCGTGTATGTGATTACTTTGGATGAAAACATTGACAGGGACTTGGTTTTAAAAGGTTTGAGAGAAGCAGGAATCGGCTGCAGGAACTATTTTTCTCCCATCCACCTTCAACCCTTTTATGAAAAACGCTTTGGTTTTAAAACTGGATTGCTTCCCGTTACCGAAGAGATAGGAAAAAGAACCATAGCCCTCCCCTTTTTCAACAACTTGGATGAAGATGACCAGGTTTATGTCGCAGAAACCCTCAAACGCGTGATAGAATCATTATGAATAAGAGAACAAGAATAAGTTTAACAATCTTATCATCCGTATTGATGGCTCTTTCTATGCCTGGAATGGCTATCTCATTACCGGTGTGGTTCTCGTTCGCCCTCCTCCTGATCTGTTTGGATTCACTAAAACCCGGTAAGGGTTTTTTTGTTGGATATCTTTTCGGTTATTTTTATTATTCTGTTGCCTTTTGGTGGCTACTCCCGGCTTTTGTCAGAGAAATTCCAAAGACTTTCAATTCATTCACACCCTTTGTGGGCTTTTTAGTCTACATCATTGCTGGGCTGTTTGTAGGGCTTTATTATGGTTTTTTTGGATTGATTTTTGTATGGTTTTCAAAAAGATTCAAAAACCATCCCGTCCTTTTTGCTACAGGAAGCATTTCTCTTTTGCTTTTTACCGAGTATTTAAGAAGCTTGCCTCCACTAAAATTCATCGGCTTCAGGTTTACCGATGCCCTTTTTGATATGACGGGAATTCTACAGTTATCCAAGATTGGTGGTACTGAAATCCTGCTTGTACTGATTGGTCTTGTTAATTTCTTTGTGTTCATGCTCTGGCGTAAAAAGGGCTTTTCCAAAGAACTGATCATCTCATCCGCGGTCATTGTGTTTTCCCTTTATGCCGTAGACCAGGCAGTGACAACCTTTATCCCCCCATCTTATTCCGAAAAATCAGAATCTGTCCAACTGGCCGGCGTTCAAACCATGGTAACGCCTTTGCATAAATATTACACATCAGAGCGGGAATTAATTGATGATTTTAGGATTCTCATAAACGAAGTGAAAACCACGTCACCGGAAACAGATCTGTTTATTTTGCCTGAAACGTATTTCCTATACGATATCAATGATTATCCTAATACAGTTGACATGCTTGAAAATACAGCAAAAGAAACCTCGATGGCTATTGTCGTTCCACACGTATATGAAAATGGAGAAGGCTATTACAACGCTGTTCAAATGGTTTATCCCGAATCAGGTTTATTAAATGAATTTTACGGAAAAATAGAATTAAATCCGTTTACCGAATATCTACCCTTTGAAAACCTGCTAAAGGCCTTTTCTTTTCTCAAATTTCGAAATTATTTAAAAAAGGGTGAGACTTACACAACCTTTGATATCGATGGGTTGAATGGGGCGTTTCCTATTTGCTTTGAATCCTTTTTCCCAAATGTTTTTATCGATTTCAAAAAAAATGATGCGGACTTTTTTTGCGTCATAACCAACGATGGTTATTTTACACACAAGACAGCCCTGATTCAGCACTTCAAACAACTTCAAATCAGAGCTGTAGAAACAAACAGTTGGATTTGTCATGTATCTAACAACGGGATAACGGGGCTGGTGGATCCTTATGGAAGGGTGATTCAGCATTCGCAACCCTTTATGAGAAATATAACTTATATGGATATTCCCGTTAAGGCGAACAACCCCACTGTATATATGATTTTGTATGACTATATATACTTGTTTATCATTTTCTATTTTATGGCATTCATGATCATTGCTTTTGTGATAAAATAAGCCGTCAACTTTTTTCGGAGGTGTTTCAGTGAGCAGCAAGAATAAAACCAATAACTTTAAGGGGATTGGAAATGGGGCTTTTTTAAAACAGATCGAATCTGCCTTTTTATATTTCACCTTTATTTTTATCGCCATGTTTGCCCATCCTAAGCTGACCTATGAGTTTTCCACATCTAAATATTTCTTTTTAATTGTTTTCTTTACCATTTCCATGACTTTCTTCCTCTTTAGAAAGTGGAAGAAAAATGAAACCACTCTTTACTTCTCCTGGGCCCATTTTGGATGGTTTCTATTCGGGATCGCAGCAGTCGTTTCAACTTTTACCGTTTTAAGGGAAAATCCCTTGTATTTTCCCTTTTCATTTGAAATTGGTATATACGCCTTTCTAACCTTTTTCATGGTATTGTACTTCTCCAATTTCTTGGATACAAAAAGGGGTATCACCTATTTCCTACTGTTTGTGATGATTTCGGGAACGATGGTATCCATTGAAGCCTTGATGAATTATTACACCGGACAATCCTTCTTCTTGGGATCTTACGGAAGCGGCGGAAAGATGTCCATCAAGGCTACCATCGGAAACCCAAACTTCGTTTCCGACTTTTTGGCTACATTGCTCCCAATTACCATTTACTTTGTTCTAAGCTATGATTTTGGTTGGACTCCGAAAAAAGAAAAGCCGGGATTTGAATTCTTTGGTCCGATTATGATCATTAAAATTTTAGGGCTCATTAACTTTGTCATCTTTTATTTCCTGGTATTGGTTATCGGTACACGATCGGTTACACTTTCGCTTATGCTCAGTGTAGTTGTATTTGCACTTTCGTGGTTTTACTACAAACGGACGCGAAGAAAAAAGGAAATCATCGACAATTACAAAAAGGTTGAAGGATATTCAAAAAAGGTGGCAGGTCTCCTTAAAAAAGCCAACTTCGTATTTATTATAGCCATCATCTTTATTGCCCTTTTGCTACCCATTTTATTGTCCAATCCCGGTAATCCCCTGGCACCCGGCACCGATGTTGCTTCGAGAACTGCTTCGATTTTTGATGAAAGGGGATTCCAGACAACCGGGGGAAAAGCGAGAGTATTGGCATGGAAAGCTTCGATTTATCAATTCAAAGATTACCCATTAATAGGAAACGGTATTGGTACGTACATGCATAAAGCAGTTAATTATATGGGAGATGCCATGAGAGATGATCCGGAATACATTGATGGTTGGTCAAATTTTAAACGTACGCATAATGATTATTTACAAGTTCTGGGAGAAATGGGGCTTTTCGGGTTTCTCTCCATGGCTGTCACGCTCATTTTGTTGATTATTATGTTCTTTCTCATCCTGGGAGACCAGAAAAACCCGGATGACGCGATTCTGCTGATTTTGCTCGCTACGGGTTTTACCGTTACATTAGGCCATAGTCTTACCGAATTTCCCCTGCATCTGCTGCCCAATCAATTATGGGCGCTAGCGGTAACCGGACTGGGTTTTGGAAAATATTTTAACCGTAAAAAACGCCTGGCATTCAGTTTGTCTTTGAAAGGCTGGCGTATGCCGGCTTTGATTGCCATCGTCATTGTTGTTGGCATTACCTCCGGCTGGTTAAAACTCAACAGTGTCAAAGCTGAAGCCCTTTTCAAAGAGGGAAATGGCTATTATTCAAGCTTTAGTCAGATTGAACGCCAGGAAAATGAGTTGAAAAACCAAAGGAAACAAGTCGATCAGATGTTCGAACAGCTCGAAAACAGAGAAGGACAATATGCTGTTTTTAAACCAAATACCTATGCAAAACAAAAGACTGCAGAAATGGGCAATATCGCAAACCAATTTAGCGAACAAGAGCTTCAGGTCCGTTTAATGAATGAGTTGGCAAAAGATATAGAAGAGGAAGAACAAAAGCTCAACAACTACATCAAACAGATCAACGACAATTTGGCATATTTATCATCAGAAAGGAAGAACAGGTATAACAAGGCTTTATCCGATTTCCTACACAGTTTGGATAGCCTGGGGTCGTATGGAAAGAGTATGTTCTATATCTCTTTGATGATGGTACGACCCGAAAGAAAACAGGCCCTTTATGATGAACTGAACAATAGCTCGGATAAAATGGAAAAAATCATCGAACATTTTACCCAGCGAGATGATAGTATGCGACATATTCAAGAACATTTTTTAGATTTCCCGCTTGAAAAAGATGTTCAAGTCCTACAGCAGTTACTGGATGAAGGTTATACCGCTTCGATAAACGAACTATTAAACCTTGTAAACATATCACTGTGGTACGATATCCAGATGTACCAAACGGGAATCGACTACTTTGAAACATCCTTCCTGTGCTTCAACGAAAAAAATGCCTACCGCATCATGGGTAAATTCAATTACAATCTTTCGGTGATGTTGAAAAATCTGGCATCAAGATATGCTGAACTGATTAAACAAGAATCATCGCTCAAAGATATCCTGACACCATTAATTACACTACACAAAACTCAAGCTGATGAGGCTTTGGATAATATGGAGCAATGGTATGAACGGGCCATTCACATTCTTCCGGGAAATTGGCAATCTTTCCCTGACTGGGAAAGTCTTTACTCTGAATACATCGATTTACTTCTTAAATCCGGAACCGTCACCGATGTCTATCCCAAAGTCAAAGAGGTGGCACAAATGAGAGTTTGGGCATCTGAAAAAATGCACAATGTTCAAAGAACCGGTGTACCAGATGATATTGCATCCGTTTATTCACAAATCGCCCAAGCCTTTCTGGAGAATAAATTATATCAAGAAACCATTTACGTTCTGGATGATGGCTTGAATATGCTTTCCACCGCCTATCAATGGGGTATCGATGATTTAGAAAATAACCCGTATTTGAAGGATGAGGAAAGACAAAGATATCGTGATTTTATCGCTACAGTGGAAAGTCTTGTGGAAAAACGAGCCACTTTCTTGGAACAGGTTACTAACGTTTACCGACACGCCAAAGAACAAGGCGAATTTGAAGAAAAATGGTTAGAGGACTGGAAATACAACCAGTTTAGCGGTGAAACTTGGGAAGAAGCCAATTATGAAGACATTCAAAAACGAGTAGAAGAAGCAAAGGCAAATCAACCCATCATTGTTGAATGAGTCATAACATCAAAAAAGAGGAGAATACAAAATGAAAACACACACAAGGTTATTTCTATTAATCATATTTATATTGATGATTCCCATGTCTATTTATTCACAACAGGACATGGATATTTTGAATCTCGATCCCGAATATGTGGTTGCAACAGTTGAAAATATGGACATTAAAGCCCGGCTGTTGGATACAGAATCCAACCTGCCATTCACACTACTGCAGATAAAAGAAACCAATGAAGGTTTTTACGAAACCCTTTTATCAACTGAATCTGGCTACGATTTTTTACTTGAATATAAAAAGCGAGTCCTTTCAACCCTTATCGATGCCTATCTCATCATACAAATAGCCAAAGATAAGGGTGTTCGTATACTTGAAGAAGATGTTCAGGGTTACATCGACACTTTTCTGAACGAACTCCTATCCTCCAACAATCTAAGCACAGAGGAATTCGAACAATACATCATGACTCAAGGATACGATTCTCTTGCAGATTACAAAAGTCATTTGGAGTTACAGAGGAAATTGGCTTTGGCCAACTACGGTTTGATCGATATTCTTTACCCGGACATAAATGTCTCTGAAGAAGAAATCAGTGATTATCTTGCTAATAATCCCGTCAACTCTCAAGAAAGCAACTCCGTTCATATCTATCATATTTTGCTTGATAACAACACAGATATCAACAGTGTTTTTGACACCATCGACAAGTTGGGATTCGAAGCAGCTGTAATGGAATACTCCAAGGATGATTTGACGAAATTTAATAAAGGGGATTTGGGGTGGATAGAAAAGGGTGTTTTTCCAGACTTTGATGTTGCCTTCGAGAAAAAAACAGGTGATGTATTTGGCCCAGTGAAAACTGAATTGGGAAATCACATCATCAAAGTCGTTGAATTTTCTGGTGGAGAGCAAGGTCAAGGACAGCTCAAAGAAGATATTCGAGAAATGTTGAAAAGAGAGAAGCAATTAACCTTATGGGAAAATTGGTTGAAAGAAGATTTTGAAGAAGAAAGCGAACAATATACCGTAAAGATATTCTTTTAATAGGGGAGGATGGTCGACATGAAAGCATGTCCATTTGGAACACACAGAGTAATAGAACCTGAAGGGGTTTTACCGCAACCCGCATGGAAGATAAACAATTCCATGAACACGGCCTATGAAAATGAAATCATGATAGATGTCACCCATTTAAACATCGATTCAGCCTCTTTCAGGCAGATCAAAGAAGAAGTGGGAGCAGACCAGGAAAAGGTTGCAGCAAAGATCATGGAGATAATATCTGAAAGGGGAAAAATGCACAATCCCGTCACCGGATCCGGGGGAATGCTTGTCGGAACCGTTGCAGAAATATCCAAAGAGATGTCACAAAAACACCAGGTAAAAGTCGGCGATCACGTGGCAACGTTGGTTTCCTTGTCACTGACGCCGTTAAAGATAGAAAGGATCAGAAAGGTTCATCTTGATCGAGATCAAGTAGAAGTGGAAGGCAAGGCCATTGTTTTTGAAAGCGGTGTTGTGGTAAAGCTCCCAGATGACATGTCCAGGCCTCTGGCTTTATCTGTTCTCGATGTGGCAGGAGCCCCAATACAAACCGCAAGGCTTGTCAGACCCGGTGATACCGTCATGATTCTCGGTGCCGCCGGTAAATCCGGTGTATTGTGTGCTTATGTTGCAAAAAAAATGACGGGTAATGTGGGAAAGGTAATCGGTTTGATTCATCACAATGACAGACGAGAAGAGTTGGAAAAGCTTGGCTTCTGCGATACGATTCTCCAGACTGATGCCACAGATACGGTAGGTGTCTACAGAATGCTTCACGATGCTACAGATGGTGAATTGTGCGATGTCACCATCAATGTTGTCAACGCAGCTAATACCGAAATGTCTTGTGTGCTATCCACAAAAGAACATGGAAACGTTTATTTTTTCTCCATGGCATCCAGTTTTACAAAAGCCGCTCTTGGGGCAGAGGGTGTGGGGAAAGATGTGAATATGATCATCGGCAACGGTTATGCGAAAAATCACGCGGCATATGCATTAGATATAGTGAGGGAGAATAAAGGGCTTTTTGAACTTTTCAATAAAAGATACGGATAGATATAAAAAACAGGGTTTGGGGTTTAGGGTCTGGGTTCTAGAAAAAGCAAGGACAGCGTAACCTTTAGAAAAGAGAATTACTCAAAAAATTGTTTTTAAGCTTCTTCTAAACCCTATGAAAATTATGTGGAGATGGTTAAATGAATTTGAAAGTAAAAATTGG
>CAYUYU010000030.1:6341-17318 GCA_964449405.1 uncultured Thermotogaceae bacterium | reverse complement strand
CCGCACTTCAATTATTGGAGTTGATTGAAGAAATTGTGGATATCTCAAAGATAGACGAGGGAAAGGTTGCGGTTTCAATGGAGCGTATCAATTCCTGGGAGTTTTTTTCACAAATCTACGAATATCACAAAGGACTTGCAAGGGACAAAGAAATAGATTTCAACTTTCATCTGGATGAGGCTTTCCCCGAAATCATCAAAACAGATCCCAAGCTCATTAAAAAGATTTGCAATAACTTGATTGGAAATGCATTAAAATTCACCAAAAAGGGCTTCGTTAACTTGAGTGTTTCAGCAGACGCTCAACAAAAGCTTGGTCGAATAATCGTAGAAGACTCAGGAATCGGCATACCAAAGGAAAAGCAGCAGATGATCTTTGAACGATTCAGTCAGGCTGATTCATCCTCAAAAAGACGCTTTGGCGGTACCGGCCTGGGCCTTTCCATTGCCAAAAGCGCAGCGGATATTCTCAATGCAAAAATTGAGGTGGACAGTGAAGTCAACCGGGGTAGCACCTTTACACTGATCTTTAACCTCAATCAGAAGTGAACTTTTCAATTAACGCCTTTAAAACCCTATCAGCTTCCTCATGCTCGACCTGGCATGTTCCGGCTGCTGCATGGCCTCCCCCACCGTATTGAAGCATTAATTCTCCTATATTGGACTTGGAGGTTCTATTGAAGATGGATTTTCCCACGGCAAAAACCGTGTTCTGTTTTCTGAATCCCCACATGATGCGAATGGAGATATTGCATTGGGGAAAAAGGGCGTATTTCAAAAAGCGGTTACCCGCATGAATAACTTCATCTTCTCTGAAATCTACTACCAACAAGTTGTCATAAACCGTTGCATTTTTCTTGATCTGCTCCTTTAAAAGGGGCTCCTGTTCAAAATAAAGTGCCACGCGCTCTTTTACATCCGGAAGCTGAAGTATCTCATCGATGGTGTGATTTTTACAATAATCGATCAGATCCATCATCAAGTGGTAATTGGAGATTCTGAACTGTCTAAAACGTCCCAACCCCGTCCGAGCATCCATAAGAAAATTGAGCAACACCCACCCTTCGGGATGAAGCACCTCTTCCTTGGTAAACTGTGCGGAATCACCCTTATCTACAGCCTCCATCATGTCTGAGGAAATGTTTTTAAACCGTTCTTTTCCTCCGTAATAGTCGTACACAACCCTGGCAGCAGAAGGCGCATCCGGGTCGATGATGTGATTCTCATGCTTTCCCACTCTAAGCCGTTCACTTAAATGATGATCAAAGGCCAAGTAAACCCCTTCAACGTAAGGCAAATTAGTGGTAATATCTGTGCCGGTGATTTCTATCTTACCATCCTGCATATCTTTGGGATGAACGAAGAGGATATCGTCAATCAGATTCATGTCCTTCAACAGCACCGCACATACCAATCCGTCAAAATCGCTTCTCGTGACCAATCTGAACTTTTTATCCATCGTATCACTTCCGTTATTGTTTGTTTGATTTTAACCTCTTTTTATTTCATTCTAGGACTTTGTTATCATTTAAAAACAGCCCTTCAAAACCGTTAAAATACTCTGTTTTGTCATCGTATCTAAAGGCACCAATCAAAGACCATTTTTCAATATACTCTATAGCCTTGTCCCTTTCAAGGTTATTCAGGGCCATCATGGCGGTTTTTGCCTGCAAAGCGGTTTCTGAGATTACAACACCCCATTCAAAAGTAGAGGTTTCAAGTCTGCCCGTGACCGGGCTAAGCTCTCTGAGCTGTCCTCTCCATACAGCACCTTTTCCTACGTAAATCACTTTTTCTTCAGTGGGCAATTGGATGGTATCCATCCAGTCCGTACTGGAATTGCGCGTGCCGATAATCGCCAGATTTCTGTCAACTTGTATATATCCCGTTTGCTTCTCGTACATGTTTTTGAGCAAAGACACAACAAAATCCATGGCAAAGGGGATGGCAACCGGTTCTAAATATAACGAGACATCGTTGTATATCTGAATCCCGGAATCTTTAAATTCTACATTGTAAAATCCCATTTTCTCCATTGCCTTGTCTCTTTCAGCCTCTGAAGGCTCATCGTCCGAGTATAATAATGCCAGATTGCCCAAGGTGTAATCGTACAAACCGCCTGAGTATTCGGCAATGGTTGATAGTTTTTTCACCAAACTCAAGGTTTCATCATCAATGTTCAGCACACCGTTTTGAGTATCTGTAATAATCGCATACTGTGTCGTATATTTTTCGTAAATACGTTTGAATTCCTGGAAAGCCCTTTGTGCATATTCTTGAGACTGGTCTGTTTTTTCAATAACTAAACGGATGTTCATCCCCTTGTATGCTTCTGTAAACGACACATATTCGGTGTTGTAAATCATGGTGATGACGTACAGCATTACCATCAACACACCGATCACAAAGAATGTAAAAATCCAGGTTCTTTTGATTCTTTTAGACGGATCTATGGATTCAATTTCAAAACCAGTTTTCATGTCTCTCTCCATAATAAAAATTGGCGGGAAGACTCGTCCCCCGCCTTATTTAATCTGAGTCTGTTCGATAGAATACATGCTTCAACGTTCTTCTCTATACCCCAGACCCCAGACCCTATACCCTAAACCCTGCTTTATATCAATGCCCCAAAGACCGCGGGTCCATGGCATCTCTCATGGCGTCTCCAAACAGGTTGAATGCCAAAATGGCGACAAACAGGAAGACACCGGGTAACAATAACCATGGATACTGCTCAAGGACCGACAAACGCTGCGCTTGGGCCAGCATGAGTCCCCAACTGGATTGGGGTTCTCGTATACCGTATCCCAGGAATGATAATCCGGCCTCACCAAGAATATATCCGGGAATCGCCAGTGTTGCCGAAACGATGATGTAGGTACTGGTGTTGGGGATGATGTGTTTCCAGATGATGCGCCTCGTGGGATAGCCCATGGCTCGGGCGGCTTCAACATATTCCGACTGTTTGATGGACAACACCATCCCCCTGATGACCCTGGACATGCCCGGCCATCCGATAAACGAAAGGATAACGATGATCATCAAATAGGTGATATGCGAAGGCAAATCAGCGGGCAAGATGGCACGCAACGAAATCAACAGATATAAACTGGGTATGGACATGAGAATTTCGGTAATTCTCATCAGGATTTCATCAATCCAACCGCCGTAATACCCGGCCATTCCTCCCAATAACAGCCCCAATGTAAAGGTGATTAGAATCCCCGCAAATCCAACCGTTAAAGATACACGAGAGCCGAAGAAAATTCGAGTCAATACATCGCGGCCATAGGCATCCGCACCAAACAGATAAAATTGTGCGGGTCTGTCTACACCAAAAAGATGGATATCCATGGGAATAAATCCAAATAACTTGTATTCCCATCCTTTGACAAACCATTTGATGGTAAATCGTTTCAAATCAAAATGCTCGATGGAAGAGATTTCATAATTTTCCTTGGAACCATCTTCATAGATGATACTGATCTCTTCCACACCTTCTGTCAGTTTAATCGATTCCAACTCTCCTATTCGTGTCATTTTGTAAGAATGAATAGGATCGTCTTTATAGGTTTGTAACTCATCCGGATCGGTAATCACCCGTGAAATTTCCGCGCTTTTCATGACCTCTGTTTTAGACATGGGAATTCTCTCAAGTTCCTGCTTTGTATTCCTCAATACCCGCTCTTTTTCGCTGCCAACCGCTATGATTTCCGATCGGAAGACAAGGGAAATATCCGTAATACCATTTTTCTCCAGTGTATATTCATGCCTAACCCCTTCTTTGTCTTTAAAGTCAATATATTCAATCACCGAAGCGGGTTCATATATTCTTTGGTAGGTTATCGGGTCTCTGTAACTAAGAACATCGTATATATAAGGAGCCACCCATTCGCCATCGTATTTCCAGTGAATCTCGGACGGTGGTGCATACGTACGGTCTGTCTTTTGCGCATAGGGATCCGCTGGAGAAAAGAAATCGGCAAAGAGCATGATGACATACAAAATAATGAGAATGACTAAGGAAATTCTACCCGTATTATGTCTTCTAAAGGCACGAAGCAGAAGTTTCCATCTGCTCATATACTCCACTTCAAACGATTGTTCTATATTGTCATTGGTTACCACTTTTTGTTCTGGCTTTTTTTTCATCACATCACACCCTTACTGGAATCTCTTTCGGACTCTGGGATCGGTTGCAGCCAACAATAAATCCGCCGAAAGGTTCCCAATAATAAGCATCAGGGAACTCAACAGGAGACTCGCCATAACGAGATACAAATCTTGTGAATTCAACGCCTCGATGGTTAATCGTCCCATTCCGGGCCAGCTGAAAACCGTTTCCGTTAGTACGGCTCCACCCAGCAGCGAAGACAACGTGTAGCCAAACATGGTAATCAAGGGGTTAATGGCGTTTCTCAATGCATGCTTGTAGATAACCACTTTGGATGGCATTCCCTTTGCCTTGGCAAATTCAACGTAATCCATCCCCAGTTGATCCAAAAATTGACCACGCATCTGCCTCATCACGCCTGCCAAAGCTGAAAACCCCAAAGTGATGGCTGGACCCGCCACATGCCACAGATAGTCACCGATCTTTCCCCAAAAGGGCATATCCGCATGCTCCATGGCCGTCATTCCCCCAATGGGAAACCACCCCGTTTTGGAGGCAAAGTAAAGAAATAACAGAGCGAAGAAGAAATTGGGAATAGACAACCCGATAAAGGCAACAATGGAAGAAACCTGATCACCTACTTTGTATTGATGCAAGGCAGCATATATTCCCACAGATATACCGATCGACCAACTGAGAATCAGCGTCGTGATACTTAACAGCAGTGTGGCCCCAAGTCTTCCCCAAATAATATTGTATACAGGCTGATGGTATTGAAAAGAAAACCCGAAGTTTCCCTGTACAACTTGGAAAAGCCATTTTCCGTATTGAACGATAAACGGTTGATCCAACCCAAATTTATCTTCCAGAGTTTTAATTGTTTCGGCTGTATAGCTGGGATTCATTCTGAATTGATCCAGAAAATCCCCGGGTGCTGCATTTATAATCAAAAAAGAAAGGAATGAAACCCCCACTAATACCGGAAGTGCCATTATAAGCCTTCTCATTATGTACTTGAACAAAGAATTCTACCTCCTGCACAATACTGGTTTTGTTAAAAATCCCGGGCTTTAGCTTCAAAGCCCGGTTTTCTTGCTTGAACTACAAAAAACTTATTTATCCTTGTAAAGTGCCCAGAGGTTCCAGACCCATGAAGAGAATCCGCCGATTTCGACGTTCTTCAAATAAGTCGGGTAGGCATAAAGGTTCAGCTGTTGAACGGTGTAAATCAATGGCAGATTTTCAGCAACCAGCATCTGGAATTCTGAGAAGAGTTCCCATCTGGCATCTTCATCCATTTCTGCAGACTGTTCTTTGTAAATCTTGTCAATTCTGTATTCGTAGTAAGGAATATTGTAGGTTTTAGGATCAACAAAATCTTTCAGATCCGGTGAGTAATTCCAGAAATGCAATCCGCCTTCGAGTGACCATACGTTTGAACCACTGTGAGGATCAACGCCACCGGTTAATCCGATAACAATGGTATCCCATTCTCCGGTATTCATCATGTGGCCAACAAGCGTGTTGAAATCAAGCGGGTTGAATACGGCTTCGATTCCAAGTTTACCGAATGTGTCAACCATCAGGTTACAGGCTTTTTCTCGTACCTGGTTTCCGGAATTGGTTGTCAGGTTAAACTTCACGATGTTTCCAAATTTGTCCATGAGCTTTCCGTCTGCGTTCCATGTATAGCCAGCATCTTCAAGCACTTCTTTTGCCTTATCCAAGTTGAATGGGTAAGAAGTGTCTTCCACGTCAGGATCGTAGAACGGGGATGCAGGACTGACTGGTCCCCATTGTGGCTGTGCCAGACCATTGTAAATAACATCGATCATGGCATCTCTGTCCATGGCATAGGAAAGGGCTTGTCTGAAAGCCACATCGCTAAACCATTGTGCCTTAACTGAATCAGCAGCGTTGAAGTTCAGTGCAAGGAATAGCGTTGATGATGTCGGTCCATAAGGGCCTACAATCCAGTCTTTTTCATCTTCCTGTGCCTTTATGGCCGGATAGTCGTCCGCAGGAATTCCGAGGAAGTCCAGTTCTCCAGCTTCAAATCTGAGTCTCATGGTATTCTGGTCAGCTGTTACAACCCAAACCAATCTATCGAAATAAGGCAGCTGGTTTCCGGCTGTGTCATAGCGATGATAGTTGGGGTTCTTTTCCATAACAACACGTTGTTCAGGAATGTATTCCGTTACGATGAACGGTCCACTTCCAACGAGATCATCCACATCGCCAACGGTCCATACCTGGCTGATTGTTTCATCTTCAACGGCTTCCTGGAGAACATGTTTTGGAAGGATAGTTACCGCACCAAGTGTTCTCAATCCAGGTGCAAATGGTTTCGGGTATTCGATCAAAACGGAATTGTCATCAACGAGTTCAACTTTGGGAAGATTCCCCTCGCCGTCTCTGATAACGTCGATGGTGTTTCCGGTGATGAGTCCCTCTACCTTATAAACGGCGTTGAAAGACCAAACCACATCTTCTGCCGTAAGCGGCTCGCCATCTGACCATTTGAGGCCTTCTCTCATGTGGAAAATCCATCCGTTTTCGCTTTCAAGAACTTCATAGGATTTTGCCAGGTCTCCTCCTCTGATTTCTGAGTCTTTACCGTAATCAAGAAGCGTGGCAAACATCCTGTCAATAATGTCTGTGGATGATGTTTCCTGCGCTTCACAAGGGTTGAATGTCTTGGGTCCACCGAGAGCACCCACATAATAAGTCCCTCCCGGAACTCCCTCTACATCTTCGATGATGTAGTCCGCTTCGGCAAAGGCAAAACCGCCGACGAGTAATACCGCTAACAAAACAAACAAAACACTTTTCTTCATAAAATTTCCTCCTTTTCAAAATTGGGCTTTTCACCCTTTTTCTGTTTTTTTATTGACCGAGAGCATGGCTTTTTCGCTTCACAAAACACTCCCAGGTTAAGCTTTGCTTAAACACACACGCGTGGCTTCCCTACAAACTGTACAGATGACAGGAAACGAAATGATTGGGTTCCATTTCCACAAGCTCCGGATACGTTTGCGAACAGATATCCATAGCATGTGGACATCGCGTTCTGAAAAAACATCCTGACGGACGGTTAATGGGGCTGGGAACCTGACCACCGATCAAATGCTTTCGATCCCTTCTGGCACGGGGATCGGGAACAGGTGCTGCCTCCAGTAACGCCTTGGCATAAGGATGCAGTGGGTTTTCAAAAATAGAATCCGTATTCCCCTTTTCAACAAACTTGCCAAGATACATAATGCCTACTTCATCGCTGATAAAGCGAACCACCGAAAGGTCATGACTGATAAACAGATATCCGGCATTGAGCCTCGCTTGAATTTTTTTCAACAAGGTAATGATCTGGGCTTGTACGGATACATCCAATGCTGACGTTGGCTCATCGAGAATGATGAGAGATGGATCCACCGTTATGGCCCTGGCGATGGCGATTCTCTGTCTTTGACCACCGGAAAATTGATGGGGATATCGGTCCAGATGATAGGGTTTCATCCCCACGGAAAGCAGTAATTCACCCAGCACTTCACGGGCCTCTTTTGAATTTTTTACGATATTGTGAAACAAAAGGGGTTCAGAAAGCGCTTGGCCAACAGTCATTCTCGGATTGAGAGAAGATGTGGGATCCTGAAAAACAATCTGCATTTCCCGTCTGTATTTGATGAGGCTTCTGTCCTTTTTTGGTGCAATATCCTCACCATTCACCAAAACTTGTCCGCCGGTGGGTTCGATCAGTTTGATAATGGATCGTCCGGCCGTACTCTTTCCGCATCCGGATTCTCCCACAAGACCAAACGTTCGGTTTTTTTCGATAGAAAAAGATATCCCGTCAACCGCTTGAACGGTTGCCACAGTATGCCTGAATAAAAATCCCGCTTTGATGGGAAAGGATTTTTTTAAATCTTTCACTTCGAGCAATTTATGTTCAGCCATTATTGATCAGCGCTCTTTTCTTTGACAACTTGGGTTTTTGTTCCAAATGGATTAAAACAACGAACGTAATGATTTTCACCGATTTGTTCCAATGGAGGTACCTGTTTCAGACATTCATCAGTTTTTTTGGGACATCTTGGGAGAAATGGGCACAGATCCGGTGCATTCAACATGGTGGGTGGCTGTCCTGGAATGGGATTGAGGGCATCCTGTTTGATGTCTAATCTTGGAATGCATTCCAAAAGCAATTTGGTATAAGGATGTTGAGGTTTTTCAAAAATCGTGTACACATCTGCATATTCCATGGTCTTACCGCCGTACATGACCATGACCTTATCTGCCATTTCTGCTATAACCGCCAAATCATGCGTAATAAAAATCAAACCGGAATGAAATTCACTCTGCAGGTCTTTCATTAATTCCAAGATCTGCGCTTGCACGGTCACATCCAAGGCCGTAGTGGGTTCATCTGCAATCAGAATTTCCGGGTTGCAAGAAATGCCTATGGCTATTATGACCCGTTGTCGTTGTCCGCCCGAAAGCTCAAAGGGATAATTCTGAAGCCTTTCTCTCGGGTTTCCCAGCCCAACCTTTCCAAGCATCTGAACGGCTACTTCCTCAGCCTGTTTTTCATCTATCTTCTGATGGAACATGATGGTTTCCAACAGTTGTCTTCGAATGGTAAAAATGGGATTGAGTGAAGTCATTGGGTCCTGGAAGATGATGCTGATGTGGTTTCCTCTGACCTTAGTGAACTGGTCTCCTTTTAGTTTTGTCAAATCCACATATCCATCCTGTTGAAGTTTGGGAAAATCTTTGGTTTTAAAAAGAATATTTCCTCCGGCTACGAATCCCGGTTTGTTGATCAAACCGCAAACGGATTTCACCGTGACGCTTTTTCCTGATCCTGTTTCTCCTACAATACCAATCACTTCGTCGTCATGGACCGAAAAAGAAACATCGTCTACGGCCTTTATCGTCCCTTCCGCCATGGAATAATAGGTGCGCAAGTTTCTTACCTTTAGTATGGGTTCCGTCAACTACATCTCCTCCTGAATGATACCGACTTAATATATTAATTTACAAATCTTCGTAAAGCTAATCATGTTATATTCTCTTTTTTACCTGCTTAGTGTTGTTTTGTGGTTTAATTATACCAGAAGTTTTTGTTTTTAGTGTTGATAATGATTTTATTTTATATATAGTTTTTGTGAACACAGGTTTTTTTAGGATTTTCTTTTCATCGCATTGAAGAATATTATTGGGAGGAGTATTATTGGCAAACAAAAAGGGCAAGGCGAAGCGAGTCATCATCACTTTAATGGTCGTATTTGTTTTTATCATACTGGCATTGATCTATGGTTATATCGATTTTGAATTTAAAAAGATCGGTGAAACAGGCATTACCCCGCTTAGTGACTGGAGAAGTTATATCTCTTATCTTTTGGAAAAAGTGCCCATTGTCAATAATTATGTGGAATACACCCCCCGCCAGGTGATCAAACCTCAACAGTATTACTCGGAGATTTATGAAACATACATCGAAAAGATAGAAGAGGACCGTCAATCTTTAGAACAAAAGGCAATGGAACTGAATGAATTTGAAGAAGAATTGAACCAGCTTCAAGGAACCTTACTGGCAAGACAAGAAGAATTAAATTTAATGGAAGAACGACTGGTCTCAGAAAAGACGGCTTGGGAAAGCACCGAAGAACGTTTTCAAGAACTTGCAGATTGGTTTGAAAACGGAGATGAAGCGCAATTAGCACAAGCCATCGCGTCGGACGAAATTGATGTGGAAGAAATTGTAGGCGGACTGAGGCTTATAGACCCAGGAATAGCAGCCGCCATAGTCGGTGAGCTCGCGCAAATAAATCAAGACAAGGCGGGGAGAGTTCTCGCCAATCTTTCAGGAAAGGAGGTGACAAGATGAAGACAGACATAATCGATATGGTAAAGGCAACACCGGTTTCCAAATCCCTTGAGCGTCAGGCATTCACACCAACACGCGCTGTCAATTCAGGCGATTTCTCACAAAGTCAAAAACAGTCCAACAGCTCCTTTAATCAAGCATTGGAGAATCATCAACAAGCACACAAAGAAGCGTCTTTTTCAAAACAACGTGACGTTTTAAAAGCAGACACTTCAAAAGAAGATCGCCATTTAACTGCCAAAGGGGAAGAACAATCGACTCAAGTTTCCAATGCGCAAGAAAGCGCTGGAAATGCAGAAATGGAGATTTCCGAAGAAGAATCAGTAGAGTTGGATACCATTACTTTGAGCACTGCCGTTCAAGCCTTGCAGCAAGAAGTTGAGAATGGGCCCGTTCAACAACTGACAACCCAAGGGGAAAATGAAACTGAATCCAAAATTGACTCCCTTTTATCACTGTTGTCTAAGCAAACGGATCTCAAGGTACCAAAATTGGAACAATACATTTCAACCATGCGGGATGCGGGTAAGAGTGCAAAAGAAATACTCAACACCCTTAAAACTGTATTGGATGGAGTCGGGGAGGAAAAAGACATTGATCTCAAAGACTTCATCCTCAAGATTGTTTTTCCAAAAGAAGCCAACCAGGGATCTCAGCAAACAGGTTCAATCGAACAAGCAGTTACAGACGAAAAAGAGGCAACCACAGATGAGAAAGGGTCAAAAAAACCTTTGACAGTAAAGCTTGACATACCTTCTGATAAAAAAGCTGAGACTAATAATCAGTCCATATCGGAAGAAAAGACACAAATAACAACTTCTGCCAACAGGGTTAAACAAGTAATTTCATCAGAAGCTGCTACATTTGAAAAAGATGTGGAAACTGGTCCGTCGGTTGTTCAAAAAGAAATACCTATACAGCAAACCCTTGACGCTGCCGATTCCAGTCCATTAGAGGCAGAACCCCTTCAACTATTAAGG
>CAYUYU010000030.1:0-6241 GCA_964449405.1 uncultured Thermotogaceae bacterium | reverse complement strand
CCTTGACGCTGCCGATTCCAGTCCATTAGAGGCAGAACCCCTTCAACTATTAAGGGATACTGTGAGAGAACTTTTTGGTCAGTTCAACGAGGGACTATTCAAAAACACCTCGAAGGTTGCCGATGGCAAAGAAGCGGTTGATAACACTGTTGATCTGTCAGAAATGAAGATAGACATTCCTGAAAAATTCGTAGAAAGTTTATCCGAAAGTCTGAATATTTCAAAAGAGGCTATCATCGATTTTCTTAACTCGAATTTGATTCCTCAAGAAAAACTTCAACCCTTTATCCAATCATTCAACACCTCTGATATCCAAGCATTTATCCAAAACAATGAGGCCTTGTTGTCACAAATGAAGGCGTTTATCAAATTGCATCATCATTCGGATTCCGGTTCAAAACTAACCCTGCATACAAGATCGGTTACCGTTGAAACAACGGTTATAAAGCAGATGATTTTAAATCAGTTTAACTCGAAGGAATTCTCCAGCGAGTGGATGAACTCTAAGGAACCCATCGTGTTCAAATCCCCTCAAAGTGTATTCAAGGTGGAAAAACTCTCTATTCGATTCATCAACAAGGGTGGTCAAACAGAGACAAGTGATAAGAGTGGTTTTAAAAATTCCGATGGAGACTTTTTAGAAAAAGCAGCTCAAACCACAAAAAGGATTTTCCAACCAACTTTTAAAAACGGATATGAAACCACAAGCCAGCGAATGACAGATTTGGAGCGTTTTCATGCCAAGACAAGCAACAACGAAAGTCAAAGTGAACACCTGGCAAACAAAACGGGAAAAACAATATCGTTTGATGAAAAAGCATCTTTAAGCGAAAAATCATCAGAAACTAAATTTCAGAGCGTATCAATGAACGAAGAAAAAGATGTCAAAGGTGCAAAATCAACCGTTGATCAGGAAAACCAAACCCATCAAAATGAGCTTAAAGTTGGTAGAAACAGCACCGATGCCGTTCTTAAAAACGAACCAAGTAATGAAGCGAAAAACCTCGAACAGGTCTATCAGAAGATCAAAGACATGACCCAGTTGATTGCACGCCAGCAGACCAGATCCGAATTGGCGACTATTAAGCTGAATCCGCCTGAGCTTGGAAAAGTCTCACTCGAAGTGATGAAAGAGGGAAACAAGATCTCCATTCTCATGCAGGTGGAAACAAAAGAGGCACAGGAAATTCTGAATAAAAACAGCAGCGCTTTAGCGGCCAGATTGGTGAGCAGTGGTTTTGAATTACAGAAGGTAACCGTCCAGATGGAAAAATATGAAGAACAAGGAGAAAATCAGCCCAACCAGAACGGACAAGAGAATTCAGAGCAACAGCAAAATGAAAATCAAGATACTGACAACAACAATGAATACACCTATGAAGAGGAGTATACATTTGCAGACCTTTTGAAAGGAGGTATTGAAGAAAATGCCAGTTGATGGAGTAAACAATTATAACAACATCTTTACCAATGCCACAGGCGAAAGTGCAGACACTAAAAATAATTTGGACAAAGATGCCTTTTTGAAGCTTCTCGTAGCTGAGATTCAAAATCAAAACCCTCTGGAGCCCATGGACAACCAAAAATTCGTGGATCAGATGACTCAATTCACCACCATGGAACAGATGACGAACATGAGTGAATCCTTCCAGGATTTTATCACTTCCATGAAATCTACCACAAAATTACAGGCATCCGCAGTGGTTGGAAAATATGCCGTTATTGAAGGCAATGAGATCAAGTTCAAGGACAATAATGCGGAAAATATTGTTTTCAATGTTGAAGAAGAAGGTGAAGTGCTTATTAGAATCACCAATCCTGAGGGAAAGATGATCCGTGAAGAAAATCTTGGATTTAAAGAACCCGGAATACACGGATATCAGTGGGATGGACGAGATGATACTGGAACCATGCAGGCAGAGGGAACTTATGACTATCAACTTGTTGTCGTTGATTCAACAGGGCAGGAAAAGACTTTTGGCGGGGTGGATGGCGGAACCGTTGAAGCCGTACAATTCGTGGATAACAACATCTACGTCATCGTCAACGGACAAAAATATAACTTCGAAGACATCATCGAGATTTCAGAGGTACCCGAGCAGACACAGGAAACCTGAGAGGTGAGTTGATATGAGTCAAAACCTTATTAATCCAAGATCGACACCTTTATATGGCCAAAATATACAGAAACAGACCAAAAAGATTCAAAAAAACGTCGATCAACAGGATTTCAACAAGCTGGTGCAAGAGTTAAATCAGCTCAAACAAGAAGGGTTGAAAGTATCTTCCCACGCTCAGGAAAGAATCAGAACTCGAAACATCGAGATGGACCAAAAGCGATTGGACACACTTGGAGAAGTCGCCGACGAAGCCGGCAAAAAGGGCGCCAAAAACACCTTGGCCATGTTCGGAAAAGACGCCTTCATCTTGAGTGTGAAAGACAAGACCATCGTCACAGCCATGAAAGAAGAAGAAATGGAAAGCAGGTTTTTTACCAATATTGACAGCGTTTACATTAAAAAATGAAAGGAAAGGTTGGTCCTCAAAGAGGAAACCTCGAAACGGTGACCGTTTGATCCGTTTCCCTTTCGAAAAAGAGGAGGTCATACACTATGATGCGTTCAATGTTCAGTGGAATCTCTGGATTAAAAGGATTTCAGAGTTCCATGGATGTCATAGGAAATAATATATCAAACGTCAACACCGTGGGTTTTAAGGTGTCCAGAACCACCTTTCAATCCATGCTCAACCAAACCGTTGTTGGTTCCAAGTCACCGGAAGAAGGTGGCCGTGGAGGAACCAACGCCATGCAAATCGGCCTAGGATCACAAATCGGAAGTATAGGAAAAATCATGACACAGGGAAGTTTCCAAAACACCGGTAAAAAAACTGATTTGGGACTTCAAGGAGACGGATTCTTCGTCCTCTCAGACGGTATACAGGATTTTTATTCCCGATCAGGAGATTTTCAGTTGGATGAAGAAGGTAATTTCATCCAACCCTCAACGGGTTTAAAACTGCAAGGATGGTTATCGAAAGTTGATCCGAAAACGGGAGAACGTTATCTTGATTTGGATAAACCACCGAGTGATTTATACATCGCCGCTGGCATGACCATGCCGGCAAAGGCCACTTCAAATATGGATATTGGTGGCAACCTGAACACCGATGTGGGAATCGAACCTTTGACCATCAACGTCAAAAATCCCGATGATCCCACAAAAACATATAAAGTCAGATTCACCTTTGAAAAAATGTCTCCATTTGACACGGAAAAACTCTTTTCCGGTTCAACAATTAAATACACCTGGAATGCCGAGATTGTTGACTGGGATGCCGATTCTCCAAGCGAACTGCCGGATTTAAATCATACAACTGGAATGGTGGAACTCAATCAGTTCGGTCAGGTAGAGAAGTTTTATCGCTATGAAACCTCTTCAATGACAGGAGGGATAGGCGAAGACGATTTCGACGATACCATCATTAACGGCGATGGTTCTCAGACTTGGTTTAATTACAGTCCTAATGGTGGAACAGACATAGAAGAGTCTGTTAAAAATATTTTCGATGCAAACGATGATGGCATATTAGATAGGATTATAACTAAAGCCATTTATAACGCTGATATTGGTGAATACACCATTGAAGATAGTGGCGGTGATGAGTTAGCTGAAGAGGGAAAGATTGTCAACCTTAACTTCAACACCATAAAACCAGCCTCAGGCGATAAGGTAAACATTGCCTATTACGCTCAAGAAGACCAGTCATATTTGGACACCAAGACTAAATACACCATCTCGGGTCCCATTTTGGATTCTGAAGGTACGGAAGAAATCTCAGAAGAAGATCTTTTGGTATACGGTGTGGATGCTGATGGAGAAGCGAGCAAACTAACTGCCAATACCGATTATACGTATGATAACAATACCGGAACTGTAACTATCATCAACCAAGGTGCTGGGGGATTAGCAGGAGCAGAAAAATTAAGAGTTGAGTATTGTTCAGAAGACTCTTTCGAAGGTAACGACACAAAAAGTTCGTGGCAGCTAACAAAAAAGGCTATATCAAACCCCTTTGAAACGGGTAGATCAACAAATGGCGAAGATTCAAAAGTTGGAATAGATATGCAGTATACCATTAATGAAGCGGATAAAAGAATTAGCTTCAGAACTAATTATCCCACTGATGATCCGGAATTTTATTCATTGGAATACGCAAATCCCAATAACCCAATAGAATTTAACACCGTTGATGTTATTGTTGGCGGGACCACTAAAGCGTCCGTTTCCATTCCAAAAACCGGAGAGATCAAATTTTTCGATAAAAATGACACCCAAAATTACGTCATTGGTGATTATGATTCTCCAAAATACTCCACATCTACCCAGGTGTTTGACTCGTTGGGTGAAGCTTACACCATTTTTCTTGAATTCCAAAAACTCAAGGAAAATCAATGGGCTTGGCGAGCAACTGAAGAATCTGGGATTCCCATTAGCTACGTGGATGGCAACGAAAAGACCTATACTCCAAGTCCCAATGATCTATCCTCTATTGTAGGCGGTATCGTTGAATTCGATTCAGGCGGACGCGTTTCTGCTTTAAAAGCCCTCAGACAAAACGGATTGGTGGAAGACGATATCGACATCAACCGAATCAAGTTTGATCCAGGCGCTTTAGTCGATGACGGAGCCGCACCCCCACCTGAAGAAGGGGCAAATGCTGTCAACGCCAGTATCGATTTTTCAGAACTTGTCCAGTTCTCCAGTGACTTCTCCACTTCAGTAACCCATCAAAACGGAAATTCCATGGGGGTTCTTCAAGACTTCGCCATTAATCAAATGGGAGAGGTTATGGGGACATTTTCCAACGGTAAAAGTGATGCCTTGGGACAAATAGCCTTGGCCATTTTCAACAACCCCGCTGGGTTGAATGAAGTGGGAAACACTCTTTATCAAGTCAGTGCTAACAGCGGTGTTGCTCAGGTTGGCTTGGCAGGTTCCGGTGGCAGAGGAACGGTTTCTCCCGGTGTTCTGGAAATGTCCAACGTTGATCTGGCCGAAGAATTCACCGGCATGGTTATCGTCCAAAGGGCTTTTCAGGCAAACGCAAGAACAGTAACCACCGTCGATCAGATCCTACAGGAATTGGTTAACCTTAAGAGATAATATATAAACAATAGAAATCAAAGGGACAAGGCTCTTGATACAGCAATCAAGGGAACCGGTCCCTTTGATTCTTTTTTTGTTTTTTTAACTTATTTTTTATTTCTTCGCCATCTCTGCAATCTTATTCAAGCCTTCACGACTGCCTAAGACCATGATATAGTCCTCGGGAATAATCTTCGTTTCCCCAATTGGGCCAAAAATGGTATGATCCTGGCGTCGGATGGCGATGATAATCACTCGCATGGTCTTTGTCAATCCCAACTCCATTAAGGTCTTATTCGCCAGGGGGCTGTCTTGGGCGATATGAATCTCTTCAATCCTGAACTCCTGATTGCCAAAGGCCAAGACATCCAAGAATTTGATTTTACCCGGTTTTGTGGCGATTCGTGCCATACGGATACCGGTGATTTGAGAATCAGTAACAACGTTAGTCGCACCGGCATAAGAGAGTTTTTTAGCGGCATTCATCTCGGAGGATTTCGCGATGATCGTCAAATCAGGGTTCAAAGTCTTGGCACTTAAGACCACATACACATTCAGAGAATCCGTAGGCAATGTGACGATGATAGAAGAAGCCTTTTTGATCCCGGCATTCAATAGGACATCTTCATCTGTGGCATCTCCCAGAATATAGGGAAATTCATCTTTAATGATATCCTTGACCCTATCGATATTTTCCTTTTCCTGATCAATAATCACAAAAGGCTTTCCCAACTGCTGTAATTCAAGCATCACAAATCTACCCGTCCGGCCGGCTCCCACCACGATCACATGACCGCTCATCTTTTCTATCATCTTACGATACCTCCTGAGTTTCATAATAACATTCACTCGCCCTTCAACCACAGCCCCTGTGATTGACGTTACACCGTAAAGCACCACACTGACACCCAAGGCGATTAAAATCATCGTAAAGTATACCCCTGCCGATGAAATCCCTTCCGGAAAAGTGTACCCAACCGTAGAAATGGTAATACTGGTCAGAAAAAAGGCATCTTGAAAATTGAAATCTTCCAAGACCATATAACCGACAATTCCGGTAAAAATGACACCGATAATCAGTGAAAAAACGATGA
>CAYUYU010000029.1:0-17914 GCA_964449405.1 uncultured Thermotogaceae bacterium | reverse complement strand
AAGCCGTTGAAGGGTCTCACAAATGGTTTTCAAGTATTCTTTATTGTAAATCCCGATAATCTGATGACTGGGACGCGCCGGATTGGACAAAGGACCAAGTAAGTTGAAGAAACTTTTGACAGATAGAGATTTTCTTGTGGTTGATGCGTGCTTCATTGCGGCGTGATAAAGGGGTGCATAAAGAAAGGCCATGCCGTGTTTCTTTAACAGTTGAAAAGAGTTCTCCGGTGTTAATTGAATGTCGATTCCCAATTTTTCCAGCAGATCCATGCTGCCGCTTTTTGAAGTAACCGCTCGGTTACCGTGTTTGACAACATTCAAACCGGCAGCTGCCAGGACAAAAGCCGCCGTAGTCGATACGTTAAAGCTTTTTTTTGCCGCTCCGCCCGTCCCGCAGGTATCGATTCTGATTTCACCTTTTTCTGGTTCGGGAAAATGCAGGGCCTTTGCTCTCATGACGCTTGCGAATCCAGCCAGCTCTTCGGAAGTAATTCGCCTGAAATTGAACACCGTCATCATGGCGGCAATTTTTGCTTCATCCAGCCTCCCCTCCATCAACGCTTCCATCGTTTCAGCAGCCTGATTAAAGTCCAATGACTGTGTCATCATCCGCTTAATCAAATCGCTCGAGGAATTTTCCTTTTTATGATTCAAAAAGTTTTGAATCAGTTTTTTGCCGTGTTCGGTCCCGATGGATTCCGGGTGAAATTGGATACCGATGCAATTCAAGCGCTTGTGTTCCACCGCCATGACTTCATCTGTTTCACTGAGTGCGGTTATCCTGAAATCTGATGGTATTTTTTCCTTTTCTACGATTAGAGAATGATAACGTATGGCTTTAAAACCTGATTTTATCCCATCAAACATTGAAGACTGTTTGTGAATGATTTGATCTGATTTTCCATGAAACACTTCTTTTGCTTTGATAATCGGAACACCGGCTTCCGCCATTATTGCCTGGTGTCCGAGACAGATGCCCAGAAGAGGTTTTTTATCCTTGAAATTCTTGACGATCTCTATAAACCTGCCGGCTTCTTCCGGCTTTCCCGGGCCGGGTGAGAGGACGATATGATCGGGATCCATTTTTTCAATATCGTCCACACTGATCTTGTCCGATCGAAATACTCGAACATCCTCAACTTCCTCACGAAACAGTTGATAAAGGTTATAAGTGAAAGAATCGTAATGATCGACAATGAGTACCATGTTCTCCTCCTTTATTTGATCGTCGCATTTTGCTTTCCGACGGGGGATTTAAATACCTTGAGCAATGACGCCAGTTTCTGTTCGGTTTCTTGATATTCTCTTTCCGGATCGGAATCATACACGATACCCGCACCGGCCTGAAGGCGTATGGAGCCGTTATTGCAGATGGCTGAACGGATAACGATACAACTGTCAAAATCCCCATTTGATTTGAAATAGCCAACCAGCCCGGCATAAGGGCCTCTTCGAAGCTCTTCCAGTTCTTCAATCGTTTTAATCGCCTGTATTTTTGGCGCCCCGCTGACCGTTCCGGCCGGAAAGGTTGCTTTTATGGCCGAAAAGGAATCCTCATTTTTCTCTAATTCAGACTCAACGTTGGAACAGATATGCATCACACTGGCATATTTTTCAACGGACATATACTCCGTAACGCGAACGCTGTTTTTCTTGGATACTTTTCCCAAATCATTTCTTGCAAGATCAACAAGCATCAAATGCTCTGCACGCTCTTTAGGATCGGATAACAGTTCCTTTTCCAGTAACGCATCCTCAAAGTCATCTGTCCCTCTTTTTCTTGTTCCGGCGATGGGTCTTGAAACGATTTTATTTCCCTTTACCGTGACCATAATCTCGGGAGAAGCCCCGAACAGGATCAGTTTTCCCAGGCGAAGGTAAAACATATAGGGGGAAGGATTTTCCCTTCTCAATTCCCTGTAAAACACCTTGGGGTCGGTAGATGTTTTTATGATTTTAGATCGGGAGATCACACATTGGATGAGATTGCCTTCGACAATTTCCCTTTTAATTCGTCGGACATTTTCCTTGAAGGCCTCTTTTTTGTTGTCTTCAACGATTACAATGTCATCTTTGCAACAAGAATGATCGGCCACTGAACTTGGCGCTTCTTCAATCTCTTTCAATTTCTTTTCCAGCAATTCTTCTAAGCAGATGTCCTCACCACTGTAAGAGACAACACTGAGGATCATCTCATCCTTGAAATGATCAAAAACCAGGAAACTCCTGCCAAAGACGAAATGACAGTCATATTCACAGTCATGAAATTCTTTTTGAAATTGAATGGCTTCAATTTCGTTGAAATATTCATACCCCAAATAGCCAAGACCGCCAACCGGAATGGGATAATGTTCAGGAACATCATCTTTTGGTGCCTTTTTCCGATAATGCTTCAGAACATCTATAAATTCTGAGAAACCTTCTAATTTTTCATGAACTTCATTTTGTATCTTATAGTACTGATTTTCCTTTTTAACTACCGAAAAGGCTTCATCCAATACAATAATCGAAAAACGACTTTTACCGGAAGACGGATAAGCCGATTCCATCAATGCGATGGGATTGCAATGTTGAAGAATTTTGACAGGGGTTGTAAATTCTGCCGGCAGTTTCAGGTATTTCATTGCTGCGTCTCTTTTATTGTCACTTTTTATGTGCATACTATCATCCTCCTAAGTAAAAAATTCCAAAAAAAAAGGGCCCGCATTAACACGACCATGCGCGCCCGTTATGACCAAGCCGCATCACATTTTCCACCACCAACATTGTTTATTCCATTTAGGTTCAACGATAACAACAATCATTTGTTTGAAATGCATGTGTTTACGCTCCTTTTTTTAATTTTAAGATAAAATCTTCACGAAGACTTTTGATCTTTTCCATTAATCCTTTAAATTGTGTGATATTCAATGACTGATCCCCATCTGAAAGTGCTTTTTGAGGATTGTTGTGAACTTCTATCATCAATCCGTCTGCACCGGCTGCCAATGCCGCAAGGCTCATGGATTCAATATGGCTGATCATGCCGGTTCCATGGGAAGGATCAACAAAAATCGGTAAATGCGATTCCTTTTTAACCGAAGGAATGATACTGAGGTCCAAGGTGTTTCGCGTATAGGTTTCAAATGTCCGGATGCCTCTTTCACAGAGAATCACATTGGAGTTCCCTTCAGACAGAATGTATTCGGCGGAATTGAGAAACTCAAACAAAGTCGTTTGATTGCCTCTCTTCAACAGGACGGGTTTTTTTGATCGACCGACTTCTTTGAGAAGCGGAAAATTTTGAATGTTTCTGGCCCCGATTTGTAAAATATCGGCGTATTGGGATACCACATAGACATCTCTTGGATCGATGACTTCTGTAATCACTGGAAGCCCGGTTTCCAGGGAAGCCTTTTTCAAGATCATTAACCCCTCTACACCCAGTCCCTGAAAGGAGTAAGGTGATGTTCTCGGTTTAAATACCCCGCCTCTCAGAATATTCGCCCCGGCTTCTTTTACTTGTTTTGATGTTTCAATCATTTGATCTTCTGTTTCAACACTGCAAGGGCCGGCAATGATGACTATCTCTTTACCTATTTCCACTGTTCCTACTTTTACGACGGTCTTTTGCCTCTCGCTTTGTTTGGTGCATAAATTCAGGCCTTCCATATTCCCCTCCTTATTGCTTAAAAATTGCAAAAAAAAATGTCCGCCTTAAGCGGACATCCGATACATCTTGTTTATGTCAAAACTACATGACAGAATACAAGGCAACGTACCGTACGCCCCTCGAATTCCACCACCATACTTTATTCAGTTTTATCTCTGCTTGAATCCCATTAATCATGCCGTTTACTTCCTCTATTCAATATTTTATTTACGCGAGTATAACATAAGAAAAAAGGGTTGTCAAATAAACCATTGATTATAAAAAAAGGTCATTTCTCATGACTTGGTTTCCAATGAAAAGTCCTTAATTTTCTATAACTTCTCCACTTTCAAATTCATCACAGGCAAATGCATGGGGAACAGGGTTGTGAACGAATCTTTTGCAACGCCGATAAAATCATCCCCGAACATATCGTAAACATGGGAGGTAATATTCAACTGTGGCAACCTTCCAAATAATTTTTCACCGTCAAAGAGGAATGAGGTCTGAACGGGTGTGGCGTATTTTCCCTCTGGGGTAAAATCTCCACCGGATGCAAAGTAGACCAAAACAGCCTTTTCGCCATTCAGGAGTTGCTTTAGCGTCTTTTCTGACTTTTTGATCACCAGGGGATGCGGAGACAGAGAAGGAACGGAGTCGTAGCTGCCACCTGCTGCTCCGGTTAGCGCCAAGTTGAACTGATTGGCGTATTTTTTATCCGTATAAGGACTTTTCAAGATGCCGTTTTCAATGAGGGGATATCTGAAATTCTCATTTACCGTGCCCTCTGCATCAAAGAAGGCGTCCAATATACCATCTTCAGGTGAAAGGGATTGATAAAGGGTAAAATCTTCCTTAAACAGCTTTTCCCCGATCTTTCCCGAGAACAACGAGCCGCCGGTTCCGTATCTCAACCCATGCAATTCGGAATACATCTTGTTCATAAAGTCACAGCCAAATGGGATTAAGACCACTTTGTGTTTGCCATTTTGGATGTCTGCATCTTTTTCAAGCCCCGTACAGGTCATTTCCATCATCCTGAGAAATTCTTCCCGATCCCATTTTGTGCCTTCCATCCCCATAAATGCATCCATGAGGTCGGATGAGGATTTGTCCTTGATTAAAACAGAGGCTTCAATCTTTGAAATACGACTGTGAAGGTTCAACCCGTTGTCATTTTCCAGTGTCACATCATCGGTCACGAGGTTAATCTTGTTGGAAAAGATGAATTTGGGATGTCTTTCTCGGAGCTGCTTTAACAATTCCTCCATCTCTTCTGTAAACTCGACACCGCCTGTAAAATCGCAAGGTTTTTCTACGCTCTTTTCGCAATCAGAAGAAACCTCATATGGATAATCAATGTTCAATGAAAGGGCTTTTTCTGATTTTTCCCATTGTTCTTTTTCATCGTACTTGCCAATGGCGCCACTGACGCCGATCTTTTTATCTTTGTAAAGTCTGAAGCCCGTTTTGGTGATGTTCTTCTTTCTCACGGATTCGATCTGTGTCTGAACTAAATTCAGTGATGTTTCTTCACTATTAATCGTGTATTTTTCTTTAATCATCGTCATCCCCCCTGTTATTGAACGTCTAAGTGGTTCACTCTGACATAAGGCCCACCAAAGCCCACACTTAACGGAAACTGTTCCATTTTGCCACAACCTCCAAGAACAAACGAATGTAGTTTGATCGTGTCAGAAACCCCGTCAATTTCATTGAGGGTCTTAAAGACATTTCCCGAAACAACGGATATCTTAAGTGGCTGGGCTAATTTCCCGTCTTTAATAGCGTAAGCCAGAGACGGGGCGATGGTGAAAGTGGACATACCCGATCCGTGTTTGATGGTTTCCACAAGAACACCGTCTTCAACTTCGGAAATCAGCTCATCCAGTGTTTTCTTGCCCTTGTCGATATAAGTGGTTGTCATACGCACGATGGGTTCATATTCAAAGTTGATGGCCCGCCCGTTTCCGGTCACATTCTCTTCCAAATAAGCAGCCGTTGATGCGCTGTGAAGTCTGCCCATGAGTGTCCCGTCTTTGATCAGATATGTTTTGTCTGCCCGTGTGCCTTCATCATCGAAGGTGACATGGCCACTGCCTTCAGGATTCCCGTCATCGATAATCGACAACAAGTCAGCTCCCACTTTTTTCCCCAATGTCCATTCCTTGCGCATGGCCTCATCGCCCACCATGAAGTCTGATTCGCTTTTGTGACCAAAACTCTCATGGGCGAAAACACCGGCAGCAAGGGGAGAAAAAATGACGGTATATTTTCCCGGATTAACATCCTCTGCTGTATTTAAAAATTCAACGGCTTGCTTGAATCGCTCCTTTATTTCATCTTCTCTGTTTTTTAAATCCTCAAAGGAAGCAGAGGCACAGTCGTAACTCTCGGAAAAGAGTTTTTCACCATTTTTCAAGCTAAAAAACAGTTTTAATCCAGACATCTGAAAATCAAAGACTAAATTTGCCCCTTTGCTTGAATAAAAAGATTTCTTTTGACGCTTATCCACATAATAGCTTTTGAGAGATGCTATCGATTCTTCTCCCTTTAGAAGGTTGGTATATCCTTCAATCAACTTCTTTTTCTCTTCGATCTTTGTGCTGGCAATATCCTTCTCATCTGTAAATTCACAAAAATCTCCGGTATTCACCTCAAACTTTTTAACCACCGGATGGTTTTCAATCGATTCATTGGCTTCAGCGAGCTTTGCCAAAGCATCCAGCTCCCCCTGAATCCCCTCCATGTCAGATGTGGCAGAATAAAACCAGCGGTTCCCGTCAAAAACCCGTATAAAAGCCCCCTTGTATTCTTTCTCTTTGATTTCATCAAGTCGGCCATCCGTTAACTCAATCTTTGTTTCAAAAACATCTTCAATTCGAATATCCGAATATAATCCACTCGGAAATGTGTACATACTATCCCCTCCTTTTGACTATTTTATCATATAGGATTGAGGTGTGAAACAATACCCAAATGGACGGGAAATTTGAACGGACATCCGTGTATAATATTCAAAAAGGAGTGAATAAAATGATCTTGAATACGCTAAATATCAACAACCACACCATCGAAGTGGTAAAAGGGGACATCACAAGCGAAGAAACGGAAGCCATCGTCAACGCTGCAAATTCTGCCCTACAACATGGAGGCGGGGTGGCTTTGGCCATTGCCAGTGCTGCTGGAAAGGAACTGAGAAAAGAGTCTGAGCAATACATCTCAGAGCATGGACAAGTTCCCACCGGTAGCGCAATGATTACAACCGGCGGGAATTTGAAGGCCAAATACGTCATTCCCACGGTGGGCCCCATCTGGGGAAGTGGCAATGAAGATGAAAAGTTAAAAAACGCGATCAAGAGTTCTCTGAAACTTTGTGAAAAACACAATATCAAAAGCTGTTCGTTTCCCGCCATCAGTTCCGGAATATACGGGTTTCCCAAAGAACGTTGTGCCAGGCTCTTTTTTAAGGTTTTAAAAAGGTATTTTGATGAAAAAGCGGATTCAATCATTGAGTTAGTCCGGCTGTGTAATATAGATGAAAAAACGAGTTCGATTTTTTTGGCCGAATCCAAAAAAGTATAAATCATTTCAATTCAATCAGTCTCTTCAAGTCTCTTATAAAATGTGCGACAGGCATGCCATCAACGACATCGTGGTCTATTAATAAGGTCATTTGCAGGAATTCGTGTTCATCTAATTTGTTCCTTTTTATATTGCTCATGGCAAAACAAACTTTACTTTGGTATTCAATAATTGATAAACTAAGAATAGTGTATAATAAATAATCCAACCAACAGAAAAAGCAACAACAATAATAAGGGGGCATGAAAATGAGTGAAAAAAGAATGGAAACCGGGACGTCAAGTGCCATTTATGGACTTGGGTTTATTGGTGCGGCTATCTACTACATAACCACAGCGGCCACTTTTTGGGCGGGTGTTGTAGGTATTTTAAAAGCACTAGTATGGCCGGCCTTTTTAGTGTTTGAGGCCCTGAAATATTTGGGGGACTGAAGAAAAAAACGATCATGGCATTTTAAAGAGACTCTGAAAAGGGTCTCTTTTTTTATTCTTCTTCAAAAAATCCAAAATAAGCTGCATGTCTTCAAAATTCTTTCAGTTTTAAAGATGAAAACGATTTCATTGGTAATAACCGTGTTTGTTCAAGTTCATAAAACATGATACTATTTATTTATATGAAATAGTTTTCATTGCTGTAAACCTATTAAATAAACAGATTGGAGTCAATTATATGGAAAAAACAACATTAAGTCATTCCGGTTTTGATCCACAAAATCAACCCTCAAAAGAGACGGTTTTTACACTGGCAAATGGTTTTATTGGGATAAGGGGATCGATTGAATTTTTTGATTCCACAACAAAGGGATCCTTTTGCTCTGGCTGTTTTAATTCCGGGAATTTGGCC
This sequence comes from uncultured Thermotogaceae bacterium, assembly GCA_964449405.1. Lineage (GTDB taxonomy): Bacteria > Thermotogota > Thermotogae > MWEM01 > MWEM01 > JASUTC01. Next base: position 9,855 of record CAYUYU010000029.1, on the reverse strand, counting down.
TTGCCGGAATTGGTCAAAATTCCTGATCCGCTTGCCTTGAATGTCTGGCTGCATGATAAGGATGGATTAGAAAGACTAATGATGACCAGTGACAATGTGAGTGAGTTTATGGAGAGCATAGACCTTAAAAAAGGCACATTTGAATACAATTTTAATCTACGCTCTCAATCCGGATATCGCTTTAAAATAGAAGTCAAACGATTTGTCAGCAGTGATTACAGACATCTATGGGGAAGAAGGGTTAAAATCCATTCTAAAGATTATTCAGGCGTCATGTTGATTGAAAATGCCATTGACACCGTTGTGTATAACAACACGGGCAATCCCTTGGAGAAGTGCAATCATTTTAAAGAAAACGAAGCACTTGATCTTGGCGATTCCATCGGTCTGATCAGTGTGCTCTCAGACAGTGGTGAGCGAATCGTCCAATTCAAAAAAATGTTTGGTGAAGAAGATGTGGAGAGAATCAGATTTTCATCTAATTTGCAAACCCCTGTTGAGGTTTTCCGGATAGATGCCAAGTCCGGTGAAAGCTACACGGTTAATTTCCTGGGGGGAGTCTATCATTTAAAGGAAATAGACCAAAGTTGGGAGAAAGTACTTGAAGAGTTTATGCAACACTGCAATGCCGGTATAAATAACGAGCTACTCCTTCACGAAAAGAAATTTCAAGCACTTTATCATCAACATTCTATAGAAATAAAAGGAGATGACCAAGTCAACTTGGCCTTGAATTGGTGCATCAGCCAACTGACAAATTCAGCCCTTTTAATCGATGAACACGCATCCATTGGGGCCAAAGGCCTCCATGGTGAGGGCTATAAAGGACATGTGTTTTGGGATACTGAAATCTTTATGTTGCCGTTTTTTATCTACACCTATCCCGATATTGCCAAAAAGTTACTCATGTACCGATACAACACTTTGGAAGGGGCAAAGGAGAATGCAAGCGCTTCAGGCTATAAAGGGGCTCAGTATGCTTGGGAATCAGCCGGAGATGGCCGGGAAGTCACGCCGAAATGGGGTGTGGACTACAACGGAAAAAAAGTCAGAATCTGGACAGGAGACATTGAGTACCACATCAGCGCGGATATTGCCCTGTCTATCTATCAGTATTACCGTGCGACATTGGATGAAGAATTTTTGGTTCATTACGGGTGTGAAATCATCTTCAACACAGCCCTTTTCTGGGAAAGTCGTTTGGAATACAATCAGGAACAGGACAGATACGAGATAACAGATGTCATCGGTCCCGATGAATTTCATGAACACGTGGACAACAACGTCTACACCAATTTTTTAGCCGGCTGGAATCTCGGTTATGCCGTTGAGGCTTTTGGTTTATTAACGGAGATAAATCCCGAAAAAGCGCAAAAACTCTCCAAAGTGTTGCAAATAACCGAAGAGAAACTTGTGAAATGGCAGAAAATGGCAGAAAAAATCTACATTCCCAAAGCGTTGGAAGGAAATGTCATCGAACAATTTGAAGGCTATTTTAAACTGGCCGAGTATCCCATCACAGCCCATGACGACAATGGGATGCCCCTTTGGCCCGAGAGGGTCGATCCGGGGAACCTCAATGACACAACTTTAATCAAACAACCGGATTTACTGATGCTCATGTATCTGATGCCCGAATACTTTGAAGGTGAAGTGATCAAAGAAAATTACGATTTTTATGAAAAAAGGACCATGCATAAGTCTTCCTTGAGCCCGTGTATTCACTCTTTGTTAAGTATCAGTGTTCATGAATACGAACATGCCTATGAATACTTTAAAAAGACTTTGTTCACCGATTTGCAAGATAATCAGGGGAACACAGCCCTGGGATTGCACGCAGCCGCAGCCGGGGGGGCTTGGCTGAGTGCTGTCATGGGGTTTGGCAGGTTTTTTATTGACAAAGATGATATCGTCAATTTTGACCCTTGGATTCCCGACAATTGGTCATCACTTTCCTATTCCATTGTGTGGAGAGGGCAAAGGATACAAGTCAGAATCACTAATGATAAATTCTTCCTTATAAGCGACGACGACTTCACATTCAAATTGAGGGGTAAAGGGTATCAAGCGAAAAAGAATATCGAGATGGTGTGTGATCTTAGGTGAAAACGAATATCAAAGAAATTGCCAAACTCACGAGGTTTTCCACCACCACCGTATCCAGATATTTCAATCACCCTGAAAAGCTGTCGCCAAAAACGAAGAGCAAGATCAAAAAGATTATCACAAAATATGGATTCGTCCCCAATGAGTTGGCCAGGGGTTTGAGAAGCCAGCGGAAGAATCTTATCGCCGTTATTCTGGAAAAGGAGAGTACATCGTTTCTGTCTTTCCCCTATTTTTCAATCTTTTCATCCACGCTCCTGGAAACACTGGCCAAAGATAAAATGTACATGATTACCACCTTTGAAGAATCTGAAAAAAAGCCCCATATGACCTATCGTTCCTTTGTCCAGAAAAATCTCGTGGATGGATTCGTTGTAATGGGGATGCGAGATGATGACAAACGCATCAAATTTCTGTTGGAACACAACGAAAAATTCGTGACCATTGGAAGAAATCTCAAATCTGAAAATTATACCTGGGTAGACTGTGACAATATCCGTGGGGGTTTACTGGCTAGCAATCATTTGATCGGCCTTGGATGTAAGAGAATACTCCTTTTGGGAGGGTATAAAGATAACTATGATATGAAAATGAGACTTCAGGGTTATAAAAACGCACTGGAAAGCAACAATATTGCTTATGATGACAGTTTGGTTTTATGCGGTGATTTTACAGCGCTGGTCTTAGAACACCCGGACCAGAATTTTTCTGAATATGATGAATTAAAAAGAATCATCACCGAAAAAAAGGTAGATGGGGTGTTTTGCACCTCAGATATTTCAGCAATGGGCGTACTAAAGCTTTTAAAATACAAGGGGATAGAGCTGCCGGTAGTAGGCTTTGATGACATTCCCCTAGCATTGATCTCTGAGCCAACGCTGACCACGATCCGACAACCCATCGCAAAAATCGCTCAAAAGGCAGGGGATAAATTGATAGAAATGATTAAGGGGAATGGAGTAATTTCAGAGGAATTACCCGTTGAACTCATTATTCGGGAATCCACTTCAAAATTTATGAAATAAAAAATCATTCGGGCTTTGCGCCCTAATTAAAAGGAGGAATAAACATGAAAAAGAAAGTTGTTTTGTTCGTTGTCATTGCTCTAATAGCCGTTTTTGCATTCGCGCAGGTAGAGTTGCGGGTGAGTGGCTGGGGAAATCCAACAGAGGAAGCGGCCATTCAGGAAATGATTCGGGTATTTAACGAAAGTCAGGCTGAAATAAAGGCGGTTTGGGAACCCATTCCGGACTTTACAAAACAAATCCGCACGATGCTTTCAGCAGGAACAGGTCCCGACATCTTCTTTGTAGACGTGGCGTGGTTGCCTGAGTTCGCAGGCAAAAACACCCTGTTACCCCTTGACCTGTACGTCAGAAAGGAAAATTATGATTTGGATGCCTTTTACAAACCGCTGGTTGATGCCTTTCAATACAAGGGAAGATTATACGGCTTACCAAAAGACTTTTCAACCCTCGCACTCTATTATAACAAAGAAATCTTTGACCGTTACGGTATCGAATATCCGGACGGCTTGATGTCCTTTGACAAACTCTTGGAAATATGCCAGGATTTTCAAGCCAGAGGCTATGAGACGCCCCTTGTATTAGAAGCCGATTTCAACCGGGTGATTCCGTTTGTCCTCTCAAATGGTGGCAGGCTTGTTACAGAAGATTTAAACACCGCTTTAACAGAACCGCTTTCCAGAGAAGGGATCGAATTCTACTGTGATCTGGTGAATAAATACAAAGTGGCTCAGGAATCTGCCAACTTGGGTGCGGATTGGATAGGCGATGCCTTTGGAAAAGAAAAAGTAGCCATGGCCATGTCAGGTCCCTGGACATTGGGATTTGTCAAAGAACAGTTCCCCAGTGTGGCCAAAAAGATGGGCATTGTTGAAATGCCCATGGAAAAAGAAAAGGCTACCATGATCTATACCGTATCCTGGTCTATTAACAGAAATACAAAGCATAAAGATGAAGCGTGGGAACTCTTAAAATTTGTTTCAAATGAAGGACAGCAAATATTTGTTGAGCGAACGGGTGTACTGGCTTCCAGAAAATCCATCGCCGCAACGGATACCGATGAATTGAAACGCCCCTTTTATAATGGAGCGGAATACGGAACAGCTTGGAACGTTCCAACGCCATCGGGTAACTTCTCCGAAGCCAACGACCAAATCAACAGCAGGCTGAAAGACCTCTTCTATGGAAAAATCAGCTACGATGAAGCCTTTAAGCAAATAGAAGCAAACTACATGAAATGGGTTGAAGTGGAATAAATGAAGTAGACTGGAAAGGCGGGATATCCGCCTTTCTTCTTCTAAATCCAGGTGGATGGCTTTTCACTGCCTTCAAGAGGTGAGGATCATGATTTTACGCGCAAGGACAAGAGAAGCAATGGTTGGATATCTGTTTGCCGCTCCGATTATCCTGGCCGTTCTGGCATTTGAGTTTTATCCGGTATTCACAGCCATATTTTATAGTTTCACCAAATACCAGCCGTTACAAGTTCAACAACTGAACAACACCATCATTCCCGAAGATGTACTTTCATTGCATTTGATGGTATTCCCAGATGATGAGGGACTGACTGTAGAAGGCTTGAAGGACTATTTTGATCTGTCATTTTTCATCGAAACCGATGTGGGGATTACCCTGAGTGAGAAACAGAAAGAAGCGTTGCAATATTTCGATGCCGAAAAGTTGTTACAGGACTTTTTGAACGGAGCGCTTCAAAAGGATATCCCCATAAAAGACTTCATGGCAACGTACATAACACAAGAAGCGCATTTATTCAAACGATATGTACCGGAGTTTGTGGGGTTGGAAAATTTCAAGGATTTGACCTCAGATCCCTATTTTTGGAGCTCTTTGAAAAACACTTTGTTCTATACAGCCATTGTAGTACCCATCCAAACCTTCTTGGCGGTCTTGTTGGCGGTTGTAGCCAATCAAAAGATTAAAGGAAGAAATTTCTTTAAAATCATCTTTTTCCTACCGGCAGTCACCTCTTCGGCGGCAATATCCATGATATTCAAATTGATTTATTCAAAGCCCGGTGTGCTGAACCGGATGCTTGACTTATCCGTTGATTGGCTGCAAAATCCAAACACAGCCTTACCGGCTATTATGATCATGAATATCTGGACCACATCGGGGTATTTTATGGTCACTTATCTGGCCGGATTGCAAAATATACCCGGATCATTGTACGAAGCCGCAGATATAGACGGGGCAACGTTCTGGCAGCAATTTAGACGGATTACACTCCCGTTGTTAAGGCCTCAAATCATCTTCGTTTCAACCATGGGGATTATAGGGTGTATGCAAGTTTTTGATCAGATCTACTTCCTGATCAAAAACATGAGAAACGTGACGCTGGCCTTTTATATCTACAGAAACGCGTTTGAATATTCAAAGATGGGGTACGCATCGGCGATTGCCATGGTCTTGTTTGCCATTATCTTAATTATCACCGTGATACAGAAGAAAGTGGTCAAAGAAGAGGCCTATTTCTAAGGGGGGAGTTTGCATGACATTGGAAAAGAAATTCAAGATAAGTTTAATCGTCGCCTATACGATATTAATCGCCTACTGTGTCATCTCACTGTTCCCCTTTGTTTGGTCGGCTGCCGTTTCATTTACGCCCATGACATACGAAAATGAACAGGGCGAACAGGTGGGGGTCGATATCATGAAATGGCCTCCGGGGATCCATCTTTTCAAAGGGGAGTTTTTTGATGCGCCGGGAACCTTTGAAAACTACGTAGAAATCTTTAAAATAACCCCATTTGCGAGATGGATATTAAACACGGTGATATACGCTGTCATCGTCACGTTGGGAAACATCTTTCTGGATGCCATTGGGGGATACGCCTTTGCCCGGTTAAGATTTCCCTTGAAAAATTTCTGGTTCATCGCCTTCTTATCCACCCTCATGTTGCCCATGCACGTGAAAATGATCCCGCTTTACAACCTGATGGTCAATTACAACCTGGTCAACACCTTCGGAGGGCTGATCATCCCAAAACTTACTCAAGTATTTGGCCTGTTCATGATGCGCCAATTCTTCCTGGGCATCCCGGCCTCCATTGAAGAAGCCGCAAAGCTGGATGAAGCTAGTATTTTCACAACCTTTTTCAAAATCATCCTGCCCATGTCAAAACCCGCCATGGCCGCTTTATCCATCTACGTCTTCATGGGAACCTGGAACGACTTCCTCTGGCCTTTGCTCATGACCAGCAAAAAAGAAATGTTCACCCTCACCATGGGGTTGAACTTCTTCAACGCCACCTATTACACCTTCTGGCAATACATGATGGCCGCATCCATTCTCATCACCTTGCCCATGATCGCCATATTCATCTCCTTCCAGAAACAGTTTATCGATAGTGGGATTACAAGTGGGGTGAAAGGGTAAGAGAGCTAAGGGCACCTTTCATAGGTGCCCGATCTCTTTCATTTTATGCCTCTTCGATTAACAAACGGGCTTTTCCGGAAATCACGAAATGGTTTTGTCTTTCTATGATCAATCCAAGAGATTTCAAACGTTCGAAACAAGAAAAACATTGACCTTGAAGTGTTTTGCATTTGGCAAAAACTCCATATTTTCCAATACTGCTTTTTGAGACATCCGGAGTGCGTCACGGGGATTTCCGTCGGAGAATAGGACGATTTCTTCAATGGCATCCGATTCAAACCATTTGGCGTTTTGTACAAAAGGAAAATCCTTCAAAGGTTTATCCACAAGGTTTTCAATGATTTTTCCGATATCCATATTTTTATCAACCCGAATATTATCCCACTCCGTCCTGGCCGACAAGACCGACAAATTTTGAATAGCTATGATAAATTTCATCAAAACTTAAAGGACATATTATTGGTGATTCTCAAATCGTTATCTATTTAGTTTTTTCTTGACTCAATAAATCGATCAATATCTTGTATGATATGCTTTTGCCCCGTAGAATGCAGGACATCGTAAAAAGAATTGAGATAGTCGAAAACACCAAACCGCTTGAAAACTTCCATGGCCTTTTCACCTTTCATGTGATGTGCCAGTTTGTAGTTTTCCAGGCAGAAGATTTTGAAATCCAATTTTTTAGTATCCATTATGATCACCTAAACGTCCGGGAGAGAAAAGACACCCTGTCTTTTCTCGCTTTCTAACAAGCTGTACAGTAAGGGGGTGCTGTACTGCCATACTTTTGTCTTTTCATCTTCAAGCAGTTTATAAACCTCTGATGAATACAAATATTCGATGGCATCTTCTTCAGAGAGGTTTTTCTCTTTCATGATTGTTTTTATGAGATCTGCAACAATGATACTGAATACGCTGTTGAATTGCTCTTTGTTCATCCAATCACCTTCAAAAGGTTAGAAAATCCTTATATTCTAAATATTTAAGACTTTTCTCATTGTGAAATAGCATTTGATTATAAAGCTTTCTGATTTTTAGTCGTTTTATCGTTTCTGTTTCACTCAAAACACCCGTTTCAAACAACCTGATCGAAAGATAAACATTATCATCCGCAACGGGACCGGTGACAATGTCATATTCATTTGTTTTTTTACCGTTTCTGTTTTTCAGAACAAAATCAAGCCATTTTTTATCAGGGTGATCAAATTCCAATATTTGTAAATTATTAAAAGCATCTCTTTTATTGAATGCATATATTGAAACGAAAAATTGATCTGTATCATTACGTTTAGCAACCTTTTTTGCCCATCGCTGAGCTTGTTTTTTATTTCCTGTTGTATAAAACCCTGTACCAAAATCAAGATACCGGTTACTTTTTAATATTTTCGGTTTTTTTACAATGACATCGCTTCCATGATATAAAATCATTATTACTGATACTCCTTTATCCTTATTAAACTGATTATACCATTATCAACAACTATCCAACCCATTCAATACGCAATTTTATTCTCGCCGTTAAGCTAACTTATGACTATCATTACATCCAAAGCACTTCAGAGCATCCTTTTACAAATATACCGAATATTATACCACTCCGTCCTGGCTGACAAGTCCAACAAGGGGCACGCCTACGAGTTGGATTTATTGTTATTTAAAATTATAAATGGTAGAATGGCCTAAATAATAATAAAATTGGGGGCTATGATGATTACAATCACCAAAAAGCAGGCCAGGCAATTTTTAATCGACTATCACGGCATTCATAAAGTCATGAAAACAACGGAGGATATTCTTTCATATGTTAGAAAAGTGGGGTGTATTCAGTTTGATCCGGTTGATGTGGCTGGGAGGAATCATGATTTGGTGTTGCAGGCTCGTGTGAAGGGGTATCGTCCGGAACATATTTACAAGTTGTTGTATGAAGACAGGCAATTGGTTGACGGGTTGGATAAAAACATGTCGATTTATCCGGTGGAAGATTGGCAACATCTCAAGCGTTTGCGTGAGTCGGTATCCAATTGGCGCAAGATTAAAAAGGGTGAGTATGCCGAAGCGGTTGAACAGGTCAGGGAGATCATCCGGCAGAGGGGGCCGGTAACTTCCAAGGATCTGAAAATGGACAAAAAGATCGACTGGTTTTGGACAAAAGCCAATGTAGGAAAGGCCGTGCTGGAAACGCTGTTTTTCCATGGGGAGTTGATTGTTGCCAGAAAGGAAAAGAATCTGCGTTATTTTGACTACGCTTCAAAACACATTCCTCACTCGATTTACCAAGGAAATGATCCCAATACATCCTTTGAGGACTATCATGATTGGCATCTCAAACGTCGAATCAACAGTATCGGGCTGCTTTGGAATAAGAGAAGCGATGCCTTTCTCGGAATGATTGATTTTAAAACACCTGAGAGAAACCGGGCGTTTAAAAGGCTTTTGGACAAAAAAGAAATAGTCAAAGTACAAGTCGAAGACATCCATACGCCTTTTTACATTGCTTCTGAAAACGCAGAGCAACTTGAAGCCTCAAAAAAAGATAAGAGCAAGGTCTCTTTCATCGCTCCGTTGGATAATCTGATGTGGGATCGCAATTTAGTTAGCGCCCTCTTTGATTTTGACTATACCTGGGAAATCTACAAACCGGCAGAAAAAAGACAGTTCGGGTATTACATTTTGCCGGTGATCTATCGGGATCAATTTATTGCCCGCTTTGAGCCAAAGCGGGAGTCCAAGATAAACCAGCTAACCATAAAAAACTGGTGGTGGGAGATGGGGGTTCGCAAGTCAGACAAAATGTATCGTGAGATTCACTACTCTTTGGAAGCGTTCAGGGAGTTTTTGGGAATGCAAGAACTGGCGGTTGAGTGTGAGTTTTAATTCCAATATAAGTAATCCAAAACCTCTTCGTCCCACTTCCCGGCTTCTATATCGTAAACGCCAAAAGTGCTTGCAAAATCCCAAAGTATCCATGCGATGTTGTATTTTTCGGATTCTTGTAACACAAACTGTGTCCAATTCTTTCTTGATTGAGAATCTATGATGTTGTAGGTGCCGAATTCACCCATTAAAACCGGGATGTTGTTTTGCCTTGACCAATCATGTGCACGTTTTAATTCCTGCCTGATGGGTTTTGGTCCCGCGGGGTTGAAGATATAAGGTTGTGTGTTGTAGTAATCGAACCAGAGGGCAAATTTCGGATCATCCTGAGCTGCTTGTACCGGAACAATGGGGGTATCAGGAGGACCGGGCCATTGGATGCCGGTGGTTTGAAATCTATCATCAATCCAGGGTGCACCTTGGTGGGTAAACAGGTAGGGTTCGTATAAGTCA
>CAYUYU010000028.1:0-18083 GCA_964449405.1 uncultured Thermotogaceae bacterium | reverse complement strand
ATCTTCCTACCATCGGTACCCGGTAGTTTTGGAGTATGAGAAAGTTTAGATTCGGGTTCCGGAAACACCTCACATGTATAAGTATAATTAAATTTTCTCGCGACTTCTCTCGTTAATTCCACATGGCTTAATTGGTCTTCTCCCACAGGAACAGCTTCACCTTTGTATATTAATATATCAGCCGCTTGCAAGACCGGATAGGTTAAAAATCCGGCATTAGCCAAGGATTGATTGCCTTCCATCTGCTGTTTTTGCTCTTTATAGGTGGGAACACGCTCGAGTCTTGATACCGATGTGAGCATAGAGAATAACAATTGTAATTCTGCATGTTCTTTAATAGCTGATTGAACAAATAACACGGATTTTTCAGGATCCAGCCCGGATGCCATAAACATTCTGATCAATTCCTTGGAATATTCTGCCAGATTCTGCGTTTCGTCGTATCCCGTGGTCAGTGCATGCCAGTCAGCAACGAAATAAAAGGTTTCAAATCCTTCGTTTTGTAATCTCACCCAATTTTCCAATATCCCCACATAATGGCCTATATGTAATTTTCCGGTAGGTCTGCTGCCACTTACTATCCTCAAATGAAACACCCCCAAGATTGTTTGAAAAAAGGTTCTTTGATCAATACCATTTTACCACAAAAAGCCCTTTTCTTGTGGTATAATCCCTCTGTGTTTTAGTGAATGAAACACAAATAAGACGACAGTCGGAGGTGCTATCATGAAAGAATTTATTCCGGCAGACTTTGAGAAAAAATGGCAAGAGGTCTGGGAAAAAAAGGATATTTACAAATGTGACAACAAATCGAACAAACCCAATTATTACGCGTTGGTCATGTTCCCATACCCTTCCGGTACCTTGCATGTTGGACACGTTAAAAATTACGTCATCGGCGATGTTGTGGCAAGGTATAAACGCTTGAAGGGATTTAATGTGTTGCATCCCATGGGATTTGATGCATTTGGCTTGCCGGCCGAAAATGCCGCCATTGAAAAGAGTGTACCTCCAGAAAAATGGACGCATAAAAACATTGACATTATCATCAGACAACTTAAGATGCTTTCCATCAGTTATGACTGGTCAAGAAAGCTTCAAACTTGCTCTGAAGATTACTATAAATGGACCCAATACCTCTTCCTGAAATTTTACGAAAAGGGTCTGGCCTATAAAAAAGAAGCTGCTGTCAACTGGTGCTCCAAATGCAATACGGTTCTCGCCAACGAACAAGTTGTTGACGGTAACTGTGAAAGATGTGGTACACAAGTAGACCTCAAACAGCTTGAGCAATGGTTTTTCAAAATTACAGACTATGCCGAAAGGTTGCTTAGCGATCTGGACAAATTGGATGAATGGCCTGAACACGTAAAAACCATGCAAAGAAATTGGATTGGTAAAAGCAAAGGGGCCCAAGTGAGTTTTGAAATTGAGGGCCAAGACATGAAAATCAATGTCTACACCACCAGACCCGATACCCTTTGGGGCGTTACCTTTATGGCCTTGGCTCCTGAATCACCGTTGCTTGATGAATTGACTGCCCCGGAAAAGTCAGAGGAAGTCAAACAATTCAAGGAAAAAGTCGCAAAAGAAGACAGATTCCTGAGAACTTCAGAGGAATACGAGAAGGAAGGTGTCTTTCTTGGAACCTATGCCGTTAATCCCGTAAATGGCGAAAAAATCCCCATATACGTAGCCAATTATATCCTTATGGAATACGGAACAGGTGCTATCATGGCCGTTCCGGCTCATGACAGTCGAGACTTTGAATTCGCAAAAAAATACAAAATTCCCATCCGAGTCGTCATTGATAACGAAGAAGAGAGCCTGCTTGATGGCGAGCTGAAAGAACCTTACACACAAACGGGGTTGATGGTAAACTCCGGACCATTTACAGGAATGAAGAGTTCTCAAGCGCTTCCAAAAGTCATCGAATGGGTTCAAGAACAAGGAATTGGAGAAGGATCGATACAATATAAATTAAGGGATTGGCTTATTTCCAGACAACGGTATTGGGGAGCACCAATTCCCATTGTTTACTGTGAAAGATGTGGGATGGTTCCCGTAAACGAAAAAGAGCTTCCGGTAAAATTGCCCTTAGATGTCAAATTTGATCCAACCGGAAAATCACCTTTGACCTCAGATGAACGATTTCTCAACACCACCTGTCCCAAATGTTCCGGTCCTGCCAGAAGAGAAGTGGACACTATGGATACCTTTGTGGACAGCTCTTGGTATTATCTGAGATTCATCAATCCTAATATGGAAGACAAACCGTTTTCCACTGAAGATGTGAACAATTGGCTTCCGGTAAATCAATATATTGGTGGGGTGGAACACGCCATTCTTCATTTGCTCTATTCCAGATTTGTGACGAAAGTTCTTTACGATCTGGACATGGTGGGATTTGAGGAACCATTCAAAAATCTTTTTACTCAAGGAATGATTTATAAAGATGGCCATAAGATGTCCAAATCAAAAGGCAATGTAGTATCGCCTGAAAAGATGATATCCGATTACGGTGCAGATACACTGAGAATGTACACCCTTTTCATGGGACCCCCTGAAAAAGATACCGAATGGAATGACAAGGGCATCGAAGGGGTTTATCGATTCCTGAAAAGGGTATGGTCGTCTGCCATGAGTATTATTCCTCATCTGGAAGATTCAACAGAAGGTGGACTATTCGCAAAGCCTGAAAAAGACCTGAGAAGAAAATTGCATCAGATGATCGAAAAGATCACCAAGGACATCGAACTGGATTTCCATTTCAACACAGCCATCAGCGGCATGATGGAATTAACAAATGAACTCCATGATTACACAAACAAATTAGAATGCGAGAAATGGAACAAACCCCTTCTTAGAGAAGTAATCGAAAAACTTCTGATATTGATATCACCATTCGCTCCACACATGGCTGAAGAACTCTGGCATGAACTGGGCAACGAAACTCTCATTGTGGAACAGGAATGGCCGAAAGTAGATAAAGAAGCGCTAAAAGTTGATGAAGTGCAAATCGTCGTACAAGTCAATGGCAAAATCCGTGACAAATTTATGCTTTCTGCGGGACTCTCAAAAGAGGCAACGGAAAAAGCCGCTTTTGAGCGTGAAAGAATAGCCGATTTAACGAAGGATAAAACCATAAAAAAAGTCATTGTGGTCCCCAATAAGATTGTGAATATTGTTGCGGTATAAATGAACTAATTTTACCATAATAAAAACAGGCCGCTTTGCGGCCTGTTTTACTTCTGTTTATCTTTGATATAGCGTTCAATCAATTTAACGTGTTCAAGACGCTTTCGTTTTCGGTTGACATTCAACTGCAGCTCAACCCGTGGGATCTTTATAGGGGTTCCTCTCCAAACAATCTTTTCCAGATTTTGTTCAGCATAAGGACCGCAATCTACCGGTATTGGTTCATCCAAGCAAGGATCCGGGCCGGAAGCAATATCGATGGCTACTTCCAAAAACAACACGCCCATGGTTTTAATAACCCAACCTCCTGAATCCACAATAGGTTCGATAATGTAACCGGAAAAAGTGTCAGCAACTTTTTCAACATCTTTGGGATTCACCATAATATCAATATCATGGGGATTAAAAGGAATTCCTCTGACACATGCTGCGCAACTACCCGTTAACCACCAATCAATCCCTTTTCCTTCCAACCCTTGAATGAAGGCTGCCAGTCCTTTTTCCCAGGGAACTTCTGAAAAATAGCCTTGCTGCAGTAACATTTTTTCAAGATTATCCTGATAATACCGCTTCACCCGATCCATATAGCGATAGTCCAATGGAAAATCTTTATAATAATAATCTCCCTCTCGCAGATAAAAACTATTTTGCAATACAACATCAAACTTTTGATCAAAATCAGATACCTTAAACAGCATTCTCTCATCACGTTGCTCAAAGTTAATTTTCATCATGCATCCTCCCAGACACATAAAGAGTTTTATTTTTTATTTGACCTTGTCCAAAATACTTCTGATATCAGCTTGTATTGTTTCAGCCTTTTTATCCGATTCTGCTTTCGTGTTCCCATTGGTATATACGTAAACCTTGATCTTCGGTTCAGTTCCCGATGGCCTTACGGCAAACCAGGAACTGTCATCCAGGATGTATTTCAATGCGTTGGTCTTTCCTACATCAATCTTATCTTGAGTTAAAAAGTCAATCACTTCGACTACTTGTTTACCAGCTACTTCTTTTGGAGGATTCTCTCTAACATGAACCATCATTCTTTTGATTCTTTCCTTTCCTTCTATACCTTCAAGTACAAGTGAAAATGGTCCTTCAGATGTGTAACCCACTTCTTTGTATATAGCTTCAAGCACATCTAAAAGTGTTTCTCCCTTTGTATCATAATAACCAGCCGCTTCAGCTAATAGCATAGCAGAAATCACAGCATCTTTGTCCCGAACAAATGTACCGTATACATACCCGATACTCTCCTCGTAGCCAAAAATAAAGCTGTATTCACCGGATTTTTCAAATTCATTTTCTTTTCCACAGATGTTTTTAAACCCTGTGAGGGCTTCTACCGTTTTTACATGGTATTTCTTGGCTATTTTCTCTCCCAAATCTCCGGTTACAATGGACTTGACGATCACGCCATTCTCTGGAATTTGATCCTTTTTGTCCAAAGCCTCTAATATGTATTTGATCAAAACCGCTCCGGTTTGGTTACCATTAAGAGAAACATATTCGCTTCCGTTATAAACCATAACCGCCAGACGATCACAGTCGGGATCACTGGCGATCAGAATATCTGCGTTGACTTTTTTCCCGAGAACAATAGCATATTCAAAGGCTCGTGTATCTTCCGGATTGGGGTAATCAATGGTGGGAAATTGGGGTCGGGATTCTCCTGCTCTTCAACGACATGTATATTTTCAAAACCTCTTTCCTTTAAAACCCTTCTAACCGGAATATTCCCCGTTCCATTTAGGGGGGTGTAAACAATTACTATATCTTTATTCACTTCTTCATCCCTCAAACTAAGGGATTTCACCCGGCTCAGGTATTCGTTGTCGATGGCTTTGCCTATATAAATCAACCGTTCATTATCTATCGCTTTACGTTCATCCATGATTGTGATGGATGAAAAATCATCAATCGCCTTGATTTTTTCCTGTATGGGAATGGCGATATGATCCAGAATCTGTGATCCCTCTTCCCAATAAACCTTATAGCCGTTGTAATCCTTGGGGTTATGACTGGCGGTTACCATGATCCCTGAAATACAATTCAAATGTCTTACTGCAAAAGACAATTCCGGTGTAGGTCTAAGTGAATCAAACAAATACGCCTTGATGCCATTTTGCGCCAAAACAAGTGCTGCTGTTTTTGCGAAAACATCCGAAAAATGTCTGTTATCATAGGCAATGGCAACGCCTCGCTGCATGGCTTCTTTTCCGTGGTCTTTAATGACTTCAGCCAATCCTTGCGTGGCTCGCATGATTATGTATTTGTTCATGCGATTAGTCCCGGCACCTACTTTTCCACGTAAGCCGGCAGTACCAAAATTCAACTCGGAATAAAATCGATCTTTGATCTCCTCTTCATTACCTTTGATTGATTCAAGTTCTTGGGTCGTCTTTTCATCAAAGAAATCGTTTTCAAGCCATTCTTTGTACTTCTCCATATAGTGGGACATTGGGAACCCTCCTTAAAAAATTCATTCTCTTTTCTATCCTCTTAATACAAATCATTCTATGATTATTTAGCGCTTGTCGGATGATGACTTAGCTTCATAATTATACCATTTAACCGATTTTTCCTTTAAATCTGTTCAACAAAAAAACTCCTCCTTTGTATTTGTTTTTACTGCAATTTATTTCAAAACTCAATTCGTTCATTGTTTTAATTTATTATAGTTTTTCTATAAAAGATAAATTTTGATTGTTTCCATCCCTTCAGAAATCCACTGTAAAGGCGCATTATGATATACTAATTAAAGACAACAACAATAACATGAAAGCCACTTATATTGCGTTTCTTATACAATCAGGGGGTTGAATAATGCGGATAAAGGAACATCCGATACTGGAATTTAAAAGAGGCAAAAAGATCCACTTTACCTTCAATGGAAAAGCTATCGAAGCCTATGAGGGAGAAACGATAGCGGCAGCACTTCACGCTGTCGGGATTTGGCATTACAACGAAAGTGATGTTCTGAAAAGACCCAGAGGTCTTTTTTGTGCCATTGGTCATTGTTCCTCCTGTTTGATGACAGTGGATGGTGTCCCCAACACCAGAATATGCGTCACAGATGCCGTTGAGGGCATGGTTGTAAAATCTGAAAACCGGGGGGATTCCAAATGATCCATGAATACGATGCTGCCATCATCGGAGGTGGGCCCGCAGGGATATGTGCAGCCCTTGCAGCCGGTAAAAACGGATTAAAGACGCTACTCATAGAAGAAAGAGCGTTTCTGGGGGGGCAACTGATTAAGCAAACTCATCGATTTTTCGGTTCTGAAGAAGAACACGCCGGAATCCGAGGCATTCACATTGTCAATGACTTAAAATCAGAATTAGAGGCCATGTCAAATATCGAAGTGATGACTAACACAACCGCCCTTGGCTACTACGAAGATGGCATTTTAACCGCATTACATGAAGAAAAGATGATCAAAATAAAACCCAAAGCCATGGTTCTTGCAACAGGTGCTTTTGAAAGATTTTTGCCTTTTGAAAACAACGATTTACCGGGAATATTCGGTGCCGGTGCGGTTCAGACACTGATGAACATTTACGGCATCAAACCTGCAGACAAAGTGTTGATGATCGGTTCGGGAAACATCGGGCTCATCGTCTCTTATCAGCTGATACAAGCCGGTGTACAGGTCATCGGTGTGGTGGAAGCGGCTTCCAAGATCGGGGGGTATCTCGTACATGCCTC
Source organism: uncultured Thermotogaceae bacterium (assembly GCA_964449405.1). Taxonomy (GTDB): domain Bacteria; phylum Thermotogota; class Thermotogae; order MWEM01; family MWEM01; genus JASUTC01. Next base: position 11,173 of record CAYUYU010000028.1, on the reverse strand, counting down.
CAAACTCAGAAGATTGGGCGTTCCCATCATGACAAGGCACACCATTAAAAAGGCCGTTGGAACAGACAAAGTGGAAGGGGCTCTCTTATGCGAATTGGATGAAGACTGGCAGGAGATCGCTGGCACTCAAAGACAAGTAGATTGCGATGCCATTTGTCTGGCGGTGGGCTTAACTCCTTTGGCAGATATTCTTTCCCAAATGGGTTGCGAGACCACATTTATCGGAGAATTGGGCGGGATCGTCCCAAAAAGAACGTCCGAACTGGAAACAACCAAACCGGGCGTTTACGTTGCCGGAGATCTGGCTGGAATTGAAGAGGCCAGTGCGGCCATGCTGGAAGGGGAACTGGCCGGGTTAAACGCGGTTAATTTCGTAACTGGTGACGAACGAGTCAATGAGAGAATCCATCACCTGAAAGAAGAACTACACGGACTGAGAGCCGGACCGGTGGGTGAAAAGATCCGATACGGGCTGGCCCAATTGTTTGAAGACTCGGTCATCACATCTCAAAAGATCAAAAGCCACGAACATGACATTACACAATTAGCCCATACCGGTATTCCCGCTCAGGAAAACATCGATGAAAAGATGCCGGATGAACAACGCATGACGAAACCTTATGCCGTGATTGAGTGTTTCCAGGAGATTCCCTGTAATCCATGTGTCATCAGTTGCCCCTTTGGCGCGATTTACATCCCCAAAGAAGACATTAATCAATCACCAATTGTCGATTTCGATAAATGTACTGGGTGTACATCGTGTATATCTGGATGTCCGGGATTGGCCATATTCGTCGAACAGCGTGATCCGGAACGGGGAAAGGGAACGGTTTCCATGCCTTTTGAGATGCTGAACAGACCCCAAAAAGGCGAAGCGGTTAATCTTTTAGCCAGAGACGGACAATCCATCGGAACCGGTGTCGTCACCAGAGTCCTTTACGGACAAAAGCAGGATAAAACGGCGGTGATCACCGTTGAAACGGATATAGAATTAGTCAACAAGGTACGAAATATACGGCTCCAAGCTACGGAAAAAAGGGGGTGATGTAGATGAGAGAAGACGATATCATCATCTGCCGCTGTGAAGATGTGACACTGGGTACGATCAGAAAATTGATCCGCCAGGGGTACACCACACTGGAAGAAATCAAGCGAATTGCCCGATGTGGCATGGGTCCCTGTCAAGGAAAGACTTGTACCCCATTAATTGCCCGGGAAATTGCAGCCATCACCGGAATGGACATACATGAAATCATGAAACAAAATCACAGACCCCCATTTGGCGGGGTAACCTTTGAAGAGATTGCGAGTGGTAGAGATGAAGAATAAAGCGGATATTGTCATCATCGGTGGAGGTATTATCGGCTGTGCGGTTGCCTTCAATCTGGCCAAAAAGGGAATGAAAGACATCGTTGTTCTGGAAAAGGGATTCCTCGCTTCCGGAGCCACCGGAAGATGCGGTGCCGGGGTTCGTCAGCAGTGGGGAACACGTCAAAACTGCTTGCTGGCAAAAGAAAGCATGACCATTCTGGAGAACATCTCGGATTATCTGGAAGAAAAAGTCGACATCGAGTTGAAACAAAGGGGCTATTTATTGTTATCCTTCTCGGAAAACGAAACGGAACAATTTGCCAAAAATTTAGAAGTCCAACATTCGCTGAACATCCCCTCAAGGGCATTAACACCGGAGGAAGCTAAGGAAATTGTCCCCATGCTAAACACTGAGAAGATTCACAGCGCCGCCTTTTGTCCCACTGACGGACACGCCAACCCATTTCTGACCACTGAGGCCTATGCCAAGGCTGCTGAAAAAAGAGGCGTTGAAATCTGTACCTTCACACAGGCAACCGCCATCAAAACGGAAAACGGGAAGATAAAGGGTGTGCAAACAGATAAAGGTTATATAGAAACAGAACGGATTCTCAACGCAGGGGGAGGATGGGCATACGAAATTGGTGAGATGGCCGGTTTGGAACTGCCCGTTTTCTCCGAAAGACACGAGATTTTGGTCACTGAAAAGGTTCCCCCCATGCTGGATCCCATGGTCATGTCGTTCTCATTTAACATCTACTGCCAGCAAACCCCAAACGGCAGTTTCGTCATGGGACACGGACCAAAAAATGAAAAACCCGGGCACAATGTGAACAGTACCTGGCAGTTTCTGGAAGCCATGGCACAAAAGGTCACCTATCTACTGCCCGCCATAAAAAAAGTTCGAGTAGTCCGCCAATGGGCCGGCTCGTACAACATATCCCCTGACAGACAACCGATTATCTGCGAAGCCGATCAACTGCCCGGATACTACATGGCCGTCGGTTTTTCAGGTCACGGCTTCATGCTGGGCCCGTCCATCGGGGTGTATTTGTCAGAACTGATTACGGGAGAGACCCCCACATACGATGTGACACTGGATTTGGGACGATTTGCCCGCAACGAAAGTATTGCCGAACCATCGGTGGTGTAAAAAAAGAACCGTTATTTTGCGTATTTAGTGATGAAAAAAATTTTATATAGGAGGTTTTTAAAATGAATGGATTTTTCTTTCTAGAGAGGCCCAAAAATGAGCCTGTGTTGGCTTATAAACCGGGCAGTCCTGAAAAAAAGGAACTCAAGGCAAAGATCGAGGAACTCAAATCAAAAAAGATAGACATCCCCTTGATAATTGGAGGAAAAGAAGTCAGAACGGGAAACATCGGACAATGTGTGATGCCCCACAATCACAGCCATGTCCTGGCAGACTATCACAAGGCAGGCGAAAAAGAGATCAAGATGGCCATAGACGCTTCATTGAAAGCAAAAGAAATTTGGTCAAAATTCTCTTGGGTGGACAGGGTGTCTGTGTTCAAAAAAGCGGCAAAGCTTCTGTCAGGTTCATGGAGAAGTACACTTAATGCTGCTTCCATGCTGGGACAAAGCAAAACGGCATTTCAGGCGGAAATCGATGCCGCTTGTGAGCTTATAGATTTTTTCAACTTTAACGCCTATTTTTTAACCCAGCTTTATCAGGAACAACCCGAATCATCAAACGCCATATGGAACCGAAGTGAATATAGACCCCTTGAAGGTTTTGTATTTGCAGTGACACCTTTCAACTTTGCATCCATCGCGGGAAATTTACCTTCAGCACCAGCCATTGCAGGAAACACAAGTGTTTGGAAGCCTGCATCCTCTGCTGTATATCCGGCATATTTTATCATGAAGCTTTTTGAAGCAGCCGGCATGCCTGCAGGTGTCATCAACTTTATACCCGGAAGGGGTTCCGAGGTTGGCGATATTGTATTAACCGATCCTAATCTGGCGGGAATTCACTTCACCGGTTCAACAGATGTATTCCAACACATGTGGAAAACAGTGGGCGACAACATCAAAAACTACAAGACTTATCCCAGAATTGTTGGTGAAACGGGTGGAAAGGATTTCGCTGTGGTACACAAAAGCGCTGATGTGGACGAAGTGACAACCGCTATCATCAGAGGGGCTTTTGAGTACCAAGGTCAGAAGTGTTCAGCCCTTTCCAGAGCGTACATTCCCGAATCGCTGTGGGACGAGTTTAAAGAAAGGCTCTTGAAAGAACTCGATACTTTAAAAATGGGAGACCCGGAAGATTTCACCAATTTTATGAACGCCGTCATCGACAGGGGTGCTTTTAAAACCATTACTGAGTATATTGACTATGCAAAACTCAGTAAAGACGCCAAGATCATCCTCGGTGGGAATTATGACGATACAAAGGGTTATTTCATCGAACCCACCGTCATACTCACAACCGATCCACAATTCAAGACCATGAAAGAAGAAATCTTTGGACCGGTTGTCACCCTCTATGTTTACCAAGACCGACAATTTGATGAAGTCCTTAAACTGTGTGACAATACCTCACCTTACGCACTTACCGGAGCTATTTTTGCCAAAGACAGGGAAGTGATCATCCAAGCAGCTCAAGTGCTTGAACACGCAGCTGGGAATTTCTACATCAACGATAAACCCACCGGTGCGGTTGTTGGTCAACAGCCTTTTGGGGGATCCAGAGCGTCCGGAACCAACGACAAGGCAGGTAGTGCCATGAACTTGCTGAGATGGATGTCAGTCAGAAGTGTAAAAGAGACTTTTGAACCGCCAAAGGATTATCGCTATCCTTTTATGGATGAAAAATAATAACCAACCATACAAAGATATAAAAAAAGACGGGATTTTCTAATCATCCCGTCTTTTTCACCATTAAAAATTAAACTTCATTACTCAATTACAATTTCTATTGTGTACGGCTGAGTATTACAGGTACTGGTGACTTCCACCTGAACGCTTGTAACACGTTTTGTAGTTACTGTTTTACAAGGATTACAAGGCTGACAAGGATTGCACGAACTTGTTTGACACGGATACAAAGATAACTGTGGTGTATTACCGTTCCAAGACAGTACACCTATCATCCACTGGCAGGTTGTAGATCTGTAAACCCTCATAACAACCGTCTGTCCCGGTTGCAGACAATTCAAAGCATCTTTAAGGGCAAACTGATTCCATGTTTTTTTGTAACAGTAATCAACACAACGAAACTGAGATAATTGTGATTCCAGCGAACAACACGCCGTAAAAGAATAACTGCTAGGAGTATAAGTTGTTTTGCATGGATTACAGGGGTCATAACAACTGGAACGCTCGTCTATTGGACAACATTTTCCCAAGCATTTGTAAGCGGGAAATACAACAGCTTCCGTTATGACATCGCCTTTTGTAAGAACACCATGGGAAACATATCCGTTTACTGTGCTTGAAACGTAAACCCCATGAACTTTTTCACAGCAAACAAAATCCGACCAGTTTTGAGCACAAATCCCAATGGTGTAAGCCATATTTACAGTTGCTAAGAGCACCAATAATGCGACAATCATTAAACCCTTTTTCATTGTTTACACCTCCGGGATATTATTTTTCTACAATTCTACCTTTTTCGAAATCAAATTCTCCTTCTTTTTCTTCTCCATTAACCACAAATGAGATAAGTCCTTTTTTGCTGAGGTCTATTTCTGTCATTACCTGTTCTTCTCCATTCTCACCGATAAGTACACCATTGGGCATCTGAGTGGTTCCATTCAAGAGTATAGTACCTTCTTCAGCAAAAGACTCCAATTGACCGTTTTGTCCTTCAGAAAGCAACATTGTAGCTCCCCAAATCCATGGACCAGACCACCACGCACTCATCGTTGCACAGGCAGAAAAAACCAATACCACTGCTAAAAAAGCAACGATTCCACTTAAAGCAACTATCTTTTTCATAAAATACACCTCCTTGAGATTTACTTTTTTATTTTTACTGATACAATCTTTTGTATTATACCACTTTTAATCGTTGATAACAATATGGAAAATGAAGTTTAGAGCTGAAATCAATCTTCATAACTGTGCATGATTCTCATGATTTCATCTTTGCTGTTAAGGAAGATGTCTGTTAACGCGGGACAAAAATGCCTCCCCCTACCTTCAGCGATTATTCCGAAAGCCTTTTCTGCTGAAAAGGCTGGCTTATAAATCCTTTCACTGATCAAGGCATCAAAGACATCAGCTATTGCCACAATCCGACCCGGAATGGAGATCTCCTCTCCCTTTAAGCCCTTCGGATACCCGGAACCATCCCATTTTTCATGGTGCTCACTGATAATCTTGATACAGGTATCTAAAAAATGGATATTTGTATTTTCAATTAGCGTTTTGTTCATCTTATAAATAACCTGAGCACCAATATCAACATGTTTTTTCATGTACTCATATTCTTCAAAGGTTAGTTTTCCAGGCTTTAATAGAATTTTATCGGGGATACCCACCTTTCCAATATCATGAAGGGGTGCAAACCAGAATATCTCACGGATAAGTTTTGGAGTGATTAGCGGGTTGATTTCCATGAGTTTTTGAGCCATCAAACGAGAATAATTGGCCACTCTTGAGAGATGGTTCCCCGTTTCAAAATCCTTTTTTTCCACCAAATCGGCAAATGCCTCTGATGTTTTCGCAATCAACTCCTGCATGAGATAAGCGTTGTATATCTCACTTTTCAACGTCTTGGCAAATTGCTTCATGGTTTCCTCGTCTTTCTTTCCGAAGGCTTCTTTCCGTTCGTTGTTGGCAAAAATAAAACCCAATAAACCCGTTTGAGTATACATTGGAACGGTAATACTGGAACGAAACCCCTCTTCTAATATCATCCAAGTACTGCTGTTGCGATGAACGTTCATGTAATAGTCTTCCAAATCATCAATTATTCTTACATCATTTTCCGATTTCAAATGAATCAAACTCGTTTTTTCAAGCGATGCTTTAAAACCTGCACTCAACAACACTCTTGGCTTTTCGGTTTTCAAAGTTTCAGCAATCACATTACCATTTTTATCCGCAAAGGCAACGGCCAGCCGTTGAATATCCATCTGACTCTTCAAAAGGGGATACATTTGTGGCAAGATGCTTTCTAACATTCCAAATGAATCATGTTTGAGTAGTTCGTTCTGAAATCTGACTTTTTTTTCTATTTCTTTGACCTTCTCATACATGAGCGTCGTCTCCATGCATTTTGGATCCAATTTCGAAGTCCTATCTACACCTTCAATAATGGACTTCATTTCCTCAATGGTTTCCTCAACAGTAAAAAAGTACTTGTTCTGAAAGGTATAGGAAATGATCAGGATGATCAGAATAAATATCAGCATAATAAAGGAGATAATCGTTATGACATTTGAGAGGATTTTCATTTCTTCGTTATTTTTATCTCTGTTGGCATTGATCTCCCGTGCAATATCTCCTAATCGGCTTATAAAAGGCGCGCTTTGTTTATTGGTAAACGTCAGTTCAGGAAAATCGTTGATCGCTTTTGAGGAATAATCAAAACCTAAAATTACAGTTTCATTTAGGAATGCCTCATGCTTGTCGTGAAAATAGTTGAGTTCTTCACTAACACCTTCGGATTGGCTGAAGGTTTCAAAATCAGGCGCATTCGAATCCAAGGATTTGACATTAATTCGGTTTAAAGAACTGATCATGTTGTTGATAAAACTGACAGAGACAGATGAACATTTGTTAATTTTCTCATTATGAATTGATTGATTAAAATAGACGATCAGCAATAAACTGATGATTGTGATTAAAACAAAAGTGATGATGGTGGATCGTTTGTATATCTTTCGAATGCTCTTTTCATTCACTTTAACCCTCCAATACTTATTTTTTGTTACTTCGTTCATTATTTCTGGGGAAAAATCGATTTTGTAATGATATAATTATACACTAAACACGATACAGCTTTAAAAAATTTAATCTTGGATAGGTGGAAAATAGTGAAAAAAAAATTACAACTTCTCTTTTTATCAATTAGTTGCATTTCAACAGTGTTTTGTACCTCTTCTTTTTTAGAATTAATTATCAATCAACCTTTAACACCTTTTCATTTATTAAAAATTCCATTAATAGGCGTTCCCGAAGATGTTCACTTCATCAAAGCAACCACTACAATAACGGACAATACTCAAAAATTAGTACATACCTCCCATTACCCAATTTTAAAAACAACAACAGGAGAAACGTTCGTGCTTGTACATTTTCTTTGGTTGGTTAAATCAGAATTGTATGAGATTCAAAAAAGTCCATTTTCAGAGAACCCTGTCAAAATTACCTGTTCATATACATACGGTCCAACTCTTGAAACACATTTAGCGCTTCTTCAAATTTCTAAAGATCCAATAACAAACATTCGGACCTTAAAAAAGACTATTCAACTAAACAATCTGAAGAGTAAGGATATCTTGCCATTTGACAAAGAACATCAAAAAGCAATCATCTTTGTCCACGGTATTCTTGGAGGGCGTTATGAATCAATATTAGAAAATCACTTTAAAACATCCTCTGATGAGTGGGGAAATGAGCTTATAAAACACTATTGGCAGAAACATTATCAGTATGATAATATTGATTATTTCGAATACCAATATGATTCCCTTTTTAAACCAGCAAAATTCTACGGTGAAAAATTGACTGAAATCCTTGAATATTCGAGAATTCTTGACTCATACAAACAAATATATCTGATATCTTACAGTATGGGAACGATTGTTACACGATATGCTATGAACACCAAACTTAATAATTCTAATGGATATATGGGAGAGTATATAACAAAGGCTTTTATGATAGGAGGTGTTTTGGAAGGAACCTTCTTATCAAACTTAACAGATTCTCTTATTACTCAAATACCACTGACAGGTAAGTTTGAACTCATAAATACCTATCAGAATGATGAAATCTCAGAATATTTAAACAAAACTTTGGACATAATCTTTCATCTTGAACAATTTGTATATGATCCAAATACTTTGGAGGATTTTTTCAAAAACTTCCTAGAACTCTATCGCGCCAATCCCATAATAGCAAACACCATTTTTATAAGTTTTGAAGATATACCATTCATCGGAGGACAAATTATTCCATATGAAGGAATGTCTTCCATGCGGTATACTTCCGAACAATTTCTTGATGAATTAGAAAAACAGTTAAATATCCCAGAAGACACTTATCTTCCCAACATCGAACTTCTTGAATTAAATCAAAATGAAAAGTTTCTTAATAAATTAGTTTTTGTTACCTCTTACATTGAAGATGCACAAGAGACTCTGAAAAAAATTATTCATCTAACCAGACTCTTTGACCCAAAAGCCGTTTTCGAAAATGTCACAGATAAAAGTACCGGAGTTCTATCAATCCCTTACGTTCAGTTCATAGGGCAAAGAGCACTTTCTCTCATAATAGAAAAAATTGGAGAGAGTTCTGATAACCCTTTCCATAGCATGAATGACGGTTTTGTTACACTTTGGAGTGAACAACTGCAAGATTACAAAGCCGGGATAAAAGAAGAAAACATGTTCTTGATTAAAAATCTTGATCATGCACAAATAAAAGATCATCCGTTTGTTTTAAAAATTTTAAAGAATTCTATCCAAGGAGATTGAGAGTTACGGATCACTACAATTGAACTTATTAAGAAATTTTGTTATACTCAGCTGAGATTTCTAACGAGGTGTGAAAATGGAGAAGATCTATAAATTCAGCAAAAGAGAGGAACTCTTTAACAGTATCACTCACGGTTCAGGTGTCGTTTTTGGTTTAGTAGCTTTGGTTTTGATCACGGTATTTGCAGCCAAGACTGCTGATCCTTGGAAAATCATCAGTGGCATCATTTACGGGGTCAGTCTTGTGGCTCTTTTTCTCGCATCAACTTTGTATCACAGTTTTCGTGAAGGCAAAACGAAAGATGTTTTCGAAATCATGGATCATTCTGCCATATTCATCCTGATAGCCGGAACATATACCCCGTTTACCTTAGTGAATCTGAGGGGGCCTGTTGGGTGGACCATCTTTGGAATTGTGTGGACTTTAACCCTTGCGGGAATCGTTTTTAAAGTCTTTTTTGTCAACAAATTTGTCGTCTTTTCAACCTTAATCTATATCTTTATGGGTTGGCTCATCGTATTCGCCATCGGTCCTCTTTCAGAGACTCTCTCTTCTGGTGGCCTTTTTTGGTTGGTTTTGGGCGGTGTATTGTACACGGCCGGAACACCTTTTTACATCATCGATAAGATACCCTTTAATCATGGCATCTGGCATTTGTTTGTTCTGGCAGGAAGCATTTGCCATTTTGTCACGGTTTTTTTTGATGTGATCCTATGAGAGAAGTTTCAGGGGAGACAGGAGCGGTAATAGATGTATCACCGGGCCTGTCCTCCGGAGGAAGATTCTTTTTTACAAAACCGTAACTTCTCCCCACTTGATTTTTTTTAAAATAATGACTATAATTATGGTCAAGAGGTGAGAGATTTGAGGAAGTTTTCCGAAATTGATTTTTACAGCCTTGCCGATGCCAAAAAAAAGTTCTCCACTGTAATTAACGAAAGTGCCAGCAGGGAAATCATCGTAACTAAGAACGGAAAGCCGGTATCAGTGGTCATGGATTATTCAAGATATTTGAAGTTGATGGACTTTCTCGCCAAAGTAAAGGATTTGTACTTATTGGAAATGAGCGATGATGAAGATATCAAATTGATAAAGGAATTAAATCTGGATTTTTTTATTGAAGATTCTCAGGATAATAATCAGGAGGTGTAAATAGTGGCACAAGTAATTTTAGAACATGTATGGAAGATATTTGACGGGAATGTTGAAGCGGTAAAAGACCATGATTTTACCATTGAGGACAAGGAATTTGTTGTTTTGGTCGGTCCTTCAGGTTGCGGAAAGACCACGACCTTGAGAATGATTGCCGGACTGGAAGAGATCACAAAGGGCACTATAAAGATAGACGACAGGGTCGTTAACGATGTTGAACCCAAAGACAGAGATATCGCAATGGTTTTTCAGAATTACGCCCTTTATCCGCATATGACGGTGTACGACAACATGGCTTTTGGTTTGAAATTAAGAAAATTCCCAAAGGCGGATATCGAAGAAAGGGTCAAAAATGCGGCCGGAATACTGAGTATCGAACCGTTATTGGATAGAAAACCCAAACAGCTTTCAGGTGGACAGAGACAGAGGGTTGCCCTTGGTCGAGCCATCGTTCGGGACCCAAAGGTTTTCTTGTTTGACGAACCGCTTTCAAACCTTGACGCAAAACTCAGGGTACAAATGAGAAGTGAATTGAAGAAGCTACATCAAAGACTCGATGCAACTGTTGTTTATGTTACCCATGACCAAATCGAAGCCATGACCATGGCCGATAAGATTGTCATCATGAGAGACGGACTAATTCAACAGGTCGGTGATCCTTATACCATTTACAATCATCCGGCAAATATCTTCGTCGCCGGGTTTATTGGCACACCACCTATGAATTTTGCTGACTGTAAGATCATTAAAGACCAGAAGGGACTTTGGGTAGAAGAAAAAACAGGCGCTTTTAGAATTATCGTACCGAAAGAATATGCTGAAAATGTGGACCAATTTGTGGATAAAGATATCATATTTGGCATCAGACCGGAAAACATTTACGATAAGGTATTCTCCAAAAATGCCATTGAAGGAGAAAATGTGGTCAAGGTTAAAGTCGAAGTCACAGAGCCACTGGGAAGCGAAACGCTCATTCATGCACCCGTTGGAGACAGTAAATTTGTGGCCAGCGTAATGCCCGAAACCGGAGCAG
>CAYUYU010000027.1:0-18201 GCA_964449405.1 uncultured Thermotogaceae bacterium | reverse complement strand
GATTTTTCCCGTTCCCTGATGAATTGTCATGTTTTTACGAATGTTGATCTTTTTGGCCAAACTTGTTCTCCTCTTTCAACTTCACACGATCCACTTTCCCGTTATGATTAAGTGGAAACCGTGTTCGACTCATCCCCGCCATCTCAAACAGGAGTTTATCCCTGGCGGAAATCCTTTCAAATTGCGTGGTTGACCGTTGATCTAACCAGATGATGGCCGGCCGGAGGACTTTCCCGTCTTTGTCAAGATTCACGTAAGAGTCTCTGAGTGTGCAAACCACACAAGCCTGAATGGCATCTAAAAGTTGTTGATTCGATTCAAGTAACTCTTTTGTAGCCTCACACAAACTGTTCCAATAGACATCCGGGTCCTGTTCCGCAAATCCGGGCAGAGTTGCATAATAAGGATCGAAGGCCTTCTTCACACCTGCCACAATTGTGCCATGCCGGTTGATCAGCATGACACGCAAACTTTGTGTCCCGCAATCTATAGACAGTATCAAAGGTTCCACAAACATCAACTCCTTTGAATATAAGCCATTTGTTGTTTCAGATTGGTGGTGGCGATGACATTCACGCCACTGTCAAAGACATTTTTTTGGATAATTTTGCCCACTGTCACCGGCTCTTTCACTTCAATTTTTCTCAGTTGTTGCATAAGGGGCAGAATCAAGTTTTTTTGAATCTCCCCATCGGTACGGACACTTAAACGCGGAATTTCTTTGAAAGAAGTCTTAACCGTTGTACACAATGTCCGCCTGGGATCTTCCATTTCCTGAACGGCAAAACTGATGCCTCTTTTGCATTTGTGTCCCGTTACATGATATTCTTCATTTTCCTTTTCAACGGTTAATTTACAACCGTTTGGACATACAATACAGGTGATTTCTTTCATATTAGGCCTCCAAGTCAAGAACAACCTCTCCAGTTAAACACTTTACTATCTCTGTCTTCAACTCTACCCTCTCCATCTCTGCAGGATTCAAATGGAGCAACAGCTTCTTGAAAACAACCTCGCCATCATTCATAACTTTTAGTACACCCTTGGCAGCCATTCTTTTCGGTCGGAAATAGAAAATGATATTCTCCGCTGCAGAAGATAAGTCAACGGATTGAGGCACCAAATAAGCCAAAGACTCAGACTGCACGATGGGCTTCAAGTTTCGTTTTTTTCCAGCAAAACGGGCAGCGTTTGTTCCGGCTGTTACGGCACTTTCGGAAACATAGTCCACCAAATCGTTGACGTGTAGAGCGTTGCCACAGGAGAAGAAACCGTCCACGGTGGTCATCAGCTGTTGATCGACCAAGGGGCCGTTTGTTTTGGGGTCAATGGCAACTCCCAAAGACTCAGCGATTTCGTTTTCGGGGATTAGTCCGACTGATAGAATCAACCCGTCACAAGGAATGGTTCTTTTTGTGGCTTCAATCACTTGAAACTGTTCATCTACTTGTGCCACTTCCACGCTTTCCAAACGATTCTCGCCGGTGACTTTGGTGACCGTATGAGAGAGATGCAAGGGGATATAAAAGTCTTCCAGACATTGTGAGATATTTCTGGGCAAGCCCGAAGGCTCCGATTTGATTTCGTAAACCCCTTCTACACTTGCCCCTTCCAGCGTAAAGCGTCTGGCCATGATAAGGCCGATGTCTCCGCTCCCCAAAATAACACAACGGTTAACGGGCAAATAACCCTTCATATTTACAAAATACTGAGCGGTTCCGGCTGTAAGAACCCCTGCCGGACGTGATCCCTGGATAAAAATCTGCTTGGCAGTTCGTTCTCGGCATCCCGAGGCCAGAATAACGCTTTTACACCGGATGTGTTCGACCCCTTGACGACTCACCAGTTGAGTTTGAAAGCCTTCTGATTGTTGACTCATATGTGTGACAAAGGTTCTGGTTTTAATGGGAATTTGTCGATCCTCAACCATTTGAATATAACGGGAGGCGTATTCGGGACCACTAAGTTTTTCTCCAAAGCGAATAACACCAAAGCCATCATGAATGCACTGTTTCAGTATCCCGCCGGGTCTGTCTTCACGCTCGATTATGACCACACTGGCCCCGTTATCGAACGCACTGACAGCAGCTGCCAATCCGGCAGGACCGGCGCCAATCACTAAAACATCGTAATCATAGCCCATGATGATCGCTCCCAACGCCTTCTTTCATTGATTCTAATACGTCTTCGTTCATATTTTTTTTGAGAATCTGTGAATCATCTCCCTTTTTGGTGATGGTCAAGGGGTCTATTTCCAACTCCTCTTCCATAATGGCCATGACCAAGGGTTTGCAAAACCCGCCCTGACAACGTCCCATGCCAGATCTTACCCGCCTTTTAATCCCGTCCAAAGTGTTTACGGGAATGGGTGAGTGCAATGCATCAATGATCTCCCCTTTGCTGATTTCTTCGCATCTGCAGATGATTTCCCCGTAATCGGGATTTTGCTTAATCAGTCCGGCTCGCTCCTCAAGGTTCATTTGTGTCAGTCTGGGGATGCCCGTTCTTTTAGGCTGCCAATTCACCTTTTCTTTCACTGTCATCTTTTTTTGCAACCGTTCAATGATATTGTCGGCAACATCCACGGCAATGGCAGGTGCACTGGCCAGTCCCGGAGATTGAATTCCGGCCACATGGAAAAGATTGTCAACCGAAGAAGACCATTGAATAATAAAATCCTCCAAATAAGTGGAAGCTCTGGTACCGGCAAAATAGGTGATAATGTCACGCCTCCCCACACCTGTCAGGAGTCTCAAATGTTGCCCGGCCACTTTAGCAACACTTTCGCTGGTTGTGGAGTAATCTTCTTTAAAGGGCTGTTCCACAGCATCGGGTCCCACCAGCAAATTCCCTTCTACCGTGGGTACAATTCCACCCCCTTTGGTATCGCTATTGCCCAGCAATTTCGGTATAGAAAGCACGGTGTCTGTCAGGTGTCCCTTTTTCTTATCCATCATCAGCATAGTACCCTTTCGTGGATGTATGGTAAAAAAACGGTCTCCGGCCATCTCGGCAATGTCATCTGAAAAAGCTCCTGCACAGTTAATAATCGTCTTTGCACGAATCGTTCCCCGTGTGGTTTGACAACTGATAATGCTATCAGCTTCTTTTTCAAAAGAAAGAACCTGCGTGTTCAAATAAAGATGAACCCCATTTTCCACGGCATTTTCACAAAAGGCAATCGTTGTTTTATATGGAGAGACAATACCCGTACTGGGGATATGCATACCCCATTTGGCATTTAAAGCTGGGTTCAAAGCCAGTTGAGGTTTTGATTGTAAAAAGGCTTTTAAACGATTCCCAGAGAGAAATTCAATAGTCTCAACCCCGTTTTTTTTGGCTCTGGCGGATAGAATGGGATAGGCTAATGAAAGCCAGCGGTTATCGAATAACAGCAGTGAGCCTACCCGTTTATATTCAAAATCAAGGGTCATGGAAAGCGCCTTGTACATGGCGTTTCCCTTGGCATTGTATTTGGCCTTCAGAGAACCGGGAGAGGGAACCAATCCAGGATGGATCATCCCGTCATTTCTAGAGCTGGCGTGCATGGCCAAATCGGATTCCTTTTCCAACAGACAGATATCAATATCCCATCTGGCCAGTTCACGGGCGATGGCGCAGCCTATTACACCCCCCCCGATGATGAGAACATCCGTCTCTTTGTTTTGGAAGATAATTTCTGAATAATTTGCGGGTTTTTTCTTCTCGTTTTTAACACTTTCGCAGGAGATGTTGTTAATAACTCCTGCGATTCCTTCCACATTGGCAGCCAGCTTTCCCGCCTGCACCACCTCAGACCATTGTGAGAGTCTTCCTTCAAGGAGGATGCTGGAGCCTTTTTGGGTTGCAACGATGCTTTGACCGTATTGTCCGAACAATTTCGCTTGCAGTTTGTTCAAATGAAATCCAAACATGTCATTCACCCCAGGACTTAAAATTTGATTTCGGAGTCTATGGTGTATAAATCTCCGCGGATTAAAAATCTGAGAAAATAAATGGGCTTGGAAGATTCATTAAAAATAGTCCTGCTTAATTCAAAGGCACTCATTTGCTGGCAATCCAATTCGTCTGCCGTGGTTTGATTCAGTATCACCGATGCGATGGACTGTCTCATACCTGAATAAACCACACCATATTTCGTAGTCAGCGACTTATAGATGGACCCTTTAAAATCTTCCGGATCAAAATCTTTTAAAAAACACTTGTCAAGATAGCCTTCCTCTATTGCCAATGGGATGGCATCAGCAAAGCAGATCCTTCGGATGGCGATAATCTCATGGCCTTGTGTCGTCTTAAACAAAGAGGCCAACGCCTCATCTGCTTTGATAACACGAATGGACTTGACCTTCGTGGAAGGAACCATCCCCAACTTAACAATTTCGGAAGAAAATGAAACTACCTTTTCAATGTTATCCGGCTTGATTCGACGACAAATCTTTGTTCCTTTACCCGGCCTCCGGATAATTAGCCCCTCTTCCACCAGGATCTTTAAGGCGCGCCTGATCGTTTCCCGACCCACTGCGTATTTTTTCATCAACTCAAACTCGCTGGGAAGACTTTCACCGACTTGAAGGTGATTTTGAATCAATAACTTTCGTATTGAATCAGCTACCATTTCGTACAAGGGCTTTTGTTCCATAGGGCCACCTCTTTTTATGATTGTCGTTTGATTAAATAACCGGATTGTCCGGACATTTTAATTATACAACTTTTTTGAAGGGTTGTCAAAAGAAAAGCGCCCTTTTCGGGCGCTTAAAAGTATATGAATATAAAGTTTATTTAAAATATTCGGTATAAAGTTTTTTATAGGTTCCATCTTCTACGAGTTCGTCAAATGTCGTTCGGAATTCTTCTACAAATGTTTGTGAAGTTCCATTTGAGATGGCGACATAGACATCTCTTGTGGCCAGATGCAAGGCGGGTTCGATTTGTTCCATGGTGTAGCCAGCTTCTTCCGCAATGTCTTTGACGGTGAGGTCAGTAAACACAGACAGATCTACTTTTCTTTCCACAAGCCGTTTCATACATTGTGTGGGGCTTGGATAGCTGACAAGATTGTTAAACCCCATATCGATCAACAACTGTTCCATCCACCAGGAAGAGGTGGTGGCGATGCTTTTTACCTGTTTCGCATAGTCTACCGATGGCACAGCCATATTGGAGGCGGCATTTTTGTATAAATAGGCGTTATTCTGGACAACCGGTCCCACCCAGTTAAACAAAGGGGTTCTCTCATCCGTTTTAGCCATGCTGAATATCACAACGTTGGGGTTCAATAAAGCGGATCGGTATATGAGGTCCCAGTCCATGACCATGATATCTTCATGATTGCCCATTCTTGATTGGATCACTTTAACGATGTCTGAGACAAAGCCCGTAGCCTCTACTTGTTTGTCAGCATAAGTCAATGGTGAATAACCGGCTTCTGCAACAAATGTGTACTTTCCCGGGGCTTTTGTTCCTGGAAGCCATTTTTGATAGATGCCGGCCAGCTTGCCGCTTTCTTTCATCTCATCCAGCGTCTCTTGCCACAAGTGAACCTGTTTATCATCTACATCTTTTGAAAAGGCCATGTAAATGTAATCCATTGAATAGGTTAGCAAAGAAGTGAGTTGAGGATCCGGTATATCGCTATCTTTAATCAATGTGGACAGACTGATGTTATCCGTTGTAAACAGATAGCCTTCGTGAGTAAGGAATGCCTGAAAGGCCTCTTTTTCGTTGTTATACACGGCGAGATTTTCAAAACCTTTTTCTAGAAGGTATTGAGTTGAATAATAATCTTTGACAACACAAATTTTGGGAGCGTCTTTGGCGTCTTCCAAAGATTCTAAAAACAGGTTATCAGTCTTTTTGGCATAAATGTTTGTTTTTATGATGCTGACCGGCCCCACCCATTTAAACTGGTCTTTTCTTTCTGTATTCATTGCCATTGCAGCCAGGGCAACATTGCCGCCGCTTTGTATTCGACTGTAGGCTTCATCCCATTGAGTGAATTCCACATTTATATCCTGGTCGATTTCGTCTGATATTGCTTTGACGATATCAACGGCTAACCCTTTTACGGTAAAATCTTCCATATAACTGAAGACGGAATAGGGCTCAAAGATCACGGTAAGGTTTGATGAAAAAACAGATAATGAAAATAGCAATAGACTTAAACACATAAAAACTCTTTTGTTCATTTGTAAAACCAACTCCTTATATTGATAGTATTCGAAGGTCTGATAAAGTTGCGTTGTTGAAGAAGTTAACCAAGGAATGATGATTAAATCCTAATAGATTATAACACGATTCATTTGGCTTTTAGAAATATTTTATCTTGTTGTTGCATTGAAAATATTTCATCATGCCTGGCTTTCAGGGAGCAAGTTGTTTTAAATATTCTTCTTGCAGACGGTCAAAATCCTTTCACCGGAAACCGGCTTTGTCAAATAGTCATTCATTCCCGCCTCAAATGCACGGGTCTTATGTTCTTTGGTGGCATGGGCACTGACGCCTATGATGCATAGTTCCTTTTCAGTATTTGCTTCATTTTCCCTGATCTTGTTCGTTACGTAATACCCGTCATAGTCTGGAAGTTGTATGTCTAAAAAAAGTATATCAAATGTTTCCTTTTTTTTGACGATCTTTTCGATTACGTCGCTTGCATTTGATACGACTTGAACTGAACAACCAAAACGCTCGACAAGCTTTGAGAGGATGATCTGGTTGATGGGGTTGTCTTCAGCGATTAGGATTTTCAGGTCTTTGATACTTCTGCCCAGCCTTTTTTCTTCCCAAAGATCTTCTTTACAGTCTATTTTGGGGGCTTGTATATGGAAGGAAAAAACCGAACCCTTTCCCAGTTCACTTTCAACCGATATCTCACCGCCAAGAAGGCTGACCAGTCTTTTTGATATAGCTAATCCCAGGCCGGTGCCTGATTTACCCAGATTTTTTTTCCGGGTCTGATAGAAGTCGCTAAACAGTTTAGATTGTTCATCATAATCCATTCCCACGCCCGAGTCTTTTATTGAAAAGTGGAGGACATCATCTTCATTGGCAGATACTGACACGGTTATTTCTCCCTTATCTGTAAATTTTACGGCGTTGGATAGCAAATTGTTTAGGACTTGGTGCAGGCGGACTTCATCTGTCAAACAACAGTACCCTTTTTCTAATTGGTTGATCTTTTTCAATGTAATTCCCTTTTTTCGACAGCTGATTTCGTAAGAGGAAATCACTTCCGATAATAATTTCTCCAAATTGATAGCCTTCTTGTGAATGGAGAGTTTATTGGCCTCAATCTTTGAAAGGTCCAAAACATCATCGATCAGGTTTGTCAGCATTTCGGACGAAGTTTTGGCAATGTAGAGTAATTTTTCCTTTTCCTCTTCAGTTGGAGCGCCCTCAATCAATTCGATGGCACCTGCTATCTCGTTCAGAGGGTTTCTAATTTCATGGCTCATATTTGCCAGAAAAAGACTCTTTGCCCTTGTAGCATCCTCAGCGATGGCCTTTGCTTGGATCAATTTATCTTGAATTTCCTTTTTTTCACTTATATCGGTTAAAGAAACCATATAAAAGGGGTCAGCATCATCACTTTCCACGAAAAAACTCTCAAAGATGATGGTTTTTCCGTTTTTAAGAAGCAGCTCATCTTTCGCCTTCTTATCCGTTTGTTTGGAATTTCTCAAATTGGTAAAAAAGGCGCTGTGATCATCAGAATCAACAACTAATGTAAAAGGCTTTCCTTGCATGTTCTTTTTCTGTTTTCCGACGATAGATGCTGAGGATTTATTTAATTCCAGAACCACCCCTTTCAAATCCAAGGTGAGAAAACCTGTGGGGGAGTTTTCGAAAAGGCGATAATACTTGTTCCTTGAATTTTCCAACTCAATCTGAAGACGTGCCATGTTTTCGTTTTGAATTTCCAACTCCATCTGATGGATGATTAGATCCTCAATGATTCGTTTCATCTCATGGCTGCTTAACGCATCGATATCGTACTCAGATCGAATTTGACCCTTTTCAGCCAATCGCTTGATCGCCTTCTTTTTCAGTTCTTCCTTATCTACCATTTTCTTCACCTCTCAGCATTTTTCTAAAGAAACGACAACCCCTGAAATCTCATTATTGTCTCCGAAACGTGGGGCGGCATTCACTCGGACGGTAATTTTTTCACCGGCTCCATCGACGATTTTGTGGGTGTAATTAAATACGGGCTTTTTCGTTCTCATTACTCTTGCAAACGGCAGTTCTTCGCTGTTTAATTCTTCTTCTTGGTGGGTTTTAATTTCCCATTTGGAGGAATCATATGATCTGCTGATGATTTCTTCCCTGGACAATTTCATGATCGCTTCCGCCTGTTTGTTTGCATAGGTGATGTTGCCAGTAGGGTTTAAAAAGAACAAGGCGTTTGGATTGTCTTCAGAGATTAATTTAAGAAAATGATATTCTTCTTCGATTAGCTTGCGTTTCATTTTTTTGTCTGTAATATCTTCTGATATTTTCAAGTAAAAAAAGTCTTCTCCTCCGGTGTAATAAACCTTTGAGATAGACGCTGACTCCCAAATAAAGCCGTTTTTACAGCGTAACTTTATTTCCTCTGAATACTTATCTCCTCTTTTGATGACCTTTTTGATCTTCTCATATTCTTGGAGCCATTTTTCCTCGGAAGGTCTGAAAAAGTCAATTCCTTTCCCCATCACCTCTTCAAGTTGATAGCCGGTTTTATTTAAAAACTGAGGATTGGCATATTCGATTTTGCCTTCTGAATCAAACAAGCAAATCATTACAGGGCTTTGATCGATGGCATGACTGAACTTGGAGATTTCTTTAGAGGCGGCTTTCATATCGGTGATATCCAGGAAAGTGATAACAACGCCTTTGACTTGATTATCTACGGTGATGTACGGACGGATTCTTTTGAAGAACTTTCTGCCATATTTGTTTTCGACCTCTGCTGATCTCGGTTTTAGAGACATGAGCACGTCTTTGGCATCTTCATAGATATTGCCACCCTTAAGATTGTGCGAAATATGTGAAATGGGTCTACCTAAGTCCTGATCCATGATATTGATAATATCGCTTACTGCGGGGGTATATTTTCGGATGCGCAGGTTCAAATCCAGGAAGATGGTGCCAATATCTGTATTCTTTAGAAGGTTTTCCATATCGTTGTTCAAATCCGTTAGTTCCTGAATCTTGGCTTGGTATTCTGAATTAACCGTGATGAGCTCTTCGTTCACCGATTGGAGTTCTTCGTTGGTGCTTTGAAGTTCTTCGTTGGAAGAAAGCAGTTCTTCGTTAGCGGCCTGCAATTCTTCATTGGATGTTTCCAGCTCTTCAATCGTCGCCTGAAGATTTTCCTTGGTATATTGCAATTCCTGTTCCAGATCTTTGATCCGCTGATCCTTGTCATCAAAGAATTCATCAGTATCTTGTCTGATATCACTTTCCTCTCGTTTTTTTACATCCCGTTGTTTTAAAACGATGATCAAATACTTACGGTCTTTCACCTTCTTCATAAACACCGACAGGTCTAAAAACTCCGTTTCATCTTCTCTTTCCAGACTAATTCCCGGATAAAACACCTCTTTTTCGCTCTTGCTGACCTTGTGCAAGGCAATCCCGATGGGGATGCTGAGTTCCTTTCGGAACAATTTCAGGGCGTTTATTTGAATTCTTCCAGTAGGAAGTTCCAAGTATTTTTTGGCTTCGCCACAAGTCATGATGATGTTATAAGACTCGTCCACCACAACGCAGGGATTCACAAAACGTTGAAGGATGTAGTCCTGAATAGCGGAGTAATCGTCTGTAGTTGATGAAAAGTTGTTTTTTGTCTCTAAATTTCTACTGAATTTTGTAGAAGATAGCCTTGTCATACTGAATGAATGTGAAAAATTACTGTGTTTAATATCCGTATTCGTCAATTGATAAATCTTCCAGCGGTTGCTATACGTTTTGTAATAGTTATCCATTTCCCCAATGGTCTCGCTGCTTCCAAGAAAGAGAAAACCGTATTTTTTTAATGAATAGCTAAAGAAAGAAAAGACCTTTTTTTGTAACATGGGTTGAAGGTAAATGAGGAGATTTCGGCAAGAGATCAAATCCATGTTGTTAAACGGGGGATTTTGGATTAAATTATGCGGAGCAAAAACCAGCCTTTCCCGGATATCCCGGTTAACCTGAAAAAATCCACCGGTATTCTTGAAGTATTTCTTCAAATAATCTTCCGGGACATCCTCTGCGATACTTTCAGGATAAATACCCTGTCCGGCGAATTCGATGGCATCTTTGTCAATATCCGTGGCAAATATCTTATAATCCGGTTCATAACCATTGGTTTCAAAAAAATCCTGAAACAACAAGGCCATAGAATAAGCTTCCTCACCCGTTGAACAACCTGCCACCCATATACGCAACGCTTCTTTTTCAGCTTTTGATTTTATTAACTCCGGAATAACCTTTTTTCGTACGATTTCATAAGACTCTTTATCCCTAAAAAACCGAGTTACGCCGATGAGTAATTGTTTGTAGAGAATATTGATTTCATTGGCAGAGTCGTATAAAAATTCCAGATAATCTTCTATTGAAGAAAGCTGATTGATCCCCATTCTCTGCTCGATACGACGGACAACGGTACTCTTTTTGTAAAAGCTGAAATCAACGCCACTGTAGCGTTTGAGCATTTCAAAAATCTTTTGAAAAGGTTCCTGATCGTCAATAATCTTGGTATTTGTCTGTGAAAAGATGGGATTCTTGATGTATTTGACCAGCGTTTCTCCCATCTCTTCCGGTGCCAAGATAAAGTCCACCATCCCGGCGATAATGGCACTGCGGGGCATGCCGTCAAATTGGGCGGTATTTTGATCCTGGACAAGGACCATTCCACCCATCTCTTTGATATGACGAATTCCCCTCGTTCCGTCACTGCCGGTTCCCGACAAAATAACCGCTATCCCCTTTTCTTTCTTATCCTCTGCCAGTGAACGGAAGAAGATATCAATGGGCAGGTTGAGAGAGCGCTGACCTTTATGAGGTGTTAAATAAAGCTTGCCATGAAAGAGTTTTAGGTTGTTTTTGGGAGGAAGGAGGTAGATCTTGTTTGCCTCAACTTGGAGATTATCCTTTGCCTGAATGATTTCCAAATTGGTATGCTTTGAAAGAATTTCATCCATCAGACTCTTATAATCGGGTGAAAGGTGCTGGATGATGACAAACGACATACCCGGATCTTGAGGCATGTTGTTGAAGAATTTTTCGATCGCTTCCAAGCCCCCCGCTGAAGCCCCAATTCCCACTACATACAGGTCATCTTTATCCATAACAGCCTCCCATGAAAATAAATATGTTAATTATACCAAAAAAAGAGCGAATTAACGCGGGTATTCCGGAAATTATTACATTAAATTAATATATTTATGTAAATTTTAGGCAGGCTGGAAGGAGCACGATAGAAAATCCGAGTCTGTAATGAAGCATACATGAAGGTTTTTCTTCAAAAAGAACTGGCAAGTCACTCACCAAAGGTTCTATACGGTTCATTGTACAAGCAAATCCATGCGAATCAGAGGGACAGCCCCACTGATTCGCTTCAGCTCATCCATCAATGCCATTGTTCAACCGTACCACTCTTCAACTGTACCACTATTGCTTCCGATGGCAATATACACACCCGGAGAAATACTGAAAACGTAGTAAGGCTCACCAGGACCTAATACCAATGGTCGCCAGAAGACAACATATGAAAACCAATCATCCTCGCCAAGATATCCCGATGTGCGCAGCATCAAAATTGCCTGATCCAGATCGTAACGAACTTCAGCGAGGTCTGTATCTCGCATAAGCACTTCTTCCATAACTTGATCATCCACTATCTGTGGGACTTGCCACTCCCCATCTATCCATTCGATCACACCGGTTTGCTGACCGATAATTTCACCGCTTGCAAACCTGAACTCCCATTTGACAATCTCTGCAGCACTTTTTCCCCGATCAGTTACCTCATCAAATCCTTCAGCAACACCTATTGCATCCCAGAGCCCCCAAAAAGTTTCATCTGGAAACGCTTCGGTCAGTCTTTGCTCTGCCTGGTCAATCAACCATGTCATAAACAGAGAAGTTTGTTCCGGGTTTTCCACACGGATTGTACAACTTGCAAATAGAACAACCAAGCAAACGCAAATAAAGACGCCCACACTTCTTTTTACCATACAAAACACCTCCTTGGTCTACAAAGTGATTCCATGCTTATCTTGACAGCTAATTTATTTCCCGAAATCCTCCTGGATGGTTTGGAGCATAGAATTAGCCATATCGGAGGCCAGCTTCAACCCTTCGAAAGGATTTTCAGGCAGGTTCATGTATTGCATTACCAACGCATCACCATTGACAAACTCATCCGGGAAGATCCCCGCAATGATAAATCCTTCCTTGGCGCATTTTTGAGCCAATTCTGAGGCCCCAGAATCTTCCAGATTTAATCTTAAATAAATGACATCCAACTTTTCTCGGGCCAAATCACGACAAGTATTCAAGCACCATTTTGAAACACCGGCAGGATCCGAGCCGATATGTGAGACGTTAATCTGTCCGATGTTTCGTAGGCCATCACGGGTTACTTCTACAACAGGGTCACGAGTTTCACTCTCCGGGATGGTTCCTTGAGTTGCGATCATATACGGAATTTCCAAATGTTCGTACAACGTTTGGACAAAATCTCGGTATCTTTCCGGCGGGTAAATGGATCGGGAGCGTTGTGGCTTCAAAGCACTCCATTGTGTCAAAACACCCATTTTTCCTTGAAATTTCCCCCCCAAGCCTTTGACATTTGTGTCCCTTGGTTTATAACCAAGTAACAGCGTGCAATCTTTCAGGCCCAGTGCAAGGCCCATCTTTTGCGACTTGATATGACCGGCCAACATCTGTGCGTAGGTACTGTTCAATCCCAATTTTCGGGCAAGGTTGTGGCTTTCCTGGCCCAATATGGGAGCAAGACCATAGCTTCTTCGATATTCGGGGATGATAAACCAAACCCCTTGCTCGCCAATATCCGTGCGGTTGGGGGGCATTTTCACCGCAGCATGTCCGATGACTTGTCCATCATCATCTTTGACAAAGACCAAAGAATGTAAACGGCCTGATCGCTGAAGGTTGATGATTTGTTCCGGGTAATAGACAAAATCATAGTAGGTATAACCATAACTGAGATAAGCACCTCGAGAGATTTGAAAAGCATCTGATTCCATAGCTGCTCGGACTGTGTAGAGCAAAGGCTGATCGGGGTCTTGAGCCGGTGCTGTGGGAACTTCTTTTTCTTCGATTAAATGCTCAACATGCCGGTCTGTACGGGTTTTGGTCATGGTGATTTCCAATCCTTCTCTACCTCGATTGATGAAAGACAGATCGTCCATCATCGCACGAACCAGATGAAGATTGAGGCCTTGAGATTCCTTTTCATCTAACTCCTCCGAGAAAGAAAAAGAGGGCAGGTGTTCCAAATCCAGAGGGAGTCCTTTGACGGTTAGCCGGATTAACAATCCCTCTTCCTGCGGGCTCATGGATAAAGATAGCGGCTCGGCTTCCGGGTCGGATAAGGCGGTAGTGGACAAATAATTCAGCATCTCTTCAAGTGCAAGCCGGATGTGTGTTTGAATCTTCTTTTCAAATCCAGAGATCGATACCATGGTGTGCACAAAGTCGAGGGCTGCCTGTACAAAGACCTCTTGCACAGGAAAAACTAAGGTTGCAGTTTGTTGCTTCAACTCATTCATATTGACGCTCCCTTCTTGTGAATAGATGATTATACCATAGTTAACTATCAAACGCATCATAAACGGTCTTCAAAATACGTCTTATTTCTCAGCATCAATTTTAGACTTTACATTAGGAGCAGGTTTCTAAACAAAAAATTTTAGGAGGGATATAGATGAAACGTCTTTTTATCGTATTACTAACCTTCATGTTGTTTTTAACTATTTTTTCATCCAACTTAACACTCTCACAGGAAATGCTCGAGCTGAGAAAGGGAATCAAGATTATCAACGTACATTACAGCAGTTCTGATGAATATGTCGAATTGATGAATACAACCGATAAAACGGTAAATCTGAAGGGGTTACATATCGTCAGCGGAACGAATTTTCAAGAATACACTTTTGGAGATATAATGCTTGCTCCCGGAGAAATACTGGAATTACATTCAGGTCCGGATGCCACAGGATTGGTTTGGACTTATGAATACGTTCACCGTGATACCACAGATGGGGTATTGCTTAGTGAAATGAACGGTCGTTATATCTCCAGTTTTCGATGGGGGAGATAGAGAAAAGGTCATATCCATTCGGGTATTTTATTTGTTATAATAGATTGAAAGAGAAACGCAGCGAATCGTTTAGTTTCAGCTTTTAAAAGTTTTCAACTCTACTATAACCCATTTATGACTCATGAAAAAATACCCGAAGGGATGTGAGGAATAGTGAAAATCCTCATTGCAGACGATTCCATACTAATGAGAAGAAATCTGAAAAGCATTTTAAAACAGTTAGGATATAACGTTATAGCGGAAGCCACGAACGGGCAGGAAGCGGTTGACTTATATAAAAAACTTAAACCGGATGTGGTAACCATGGACATTTCAATGCCGGTAATGGACGGTATCGAAGCTGTGAATCAAATCGTGCAGCTGTACCCAGATGCTAATATCATCATGATTTCCGCTTTGAATCAGAAAGAAATGGTATTCAAGGCCATCGAGCGGGGAGCGAAATACTACATCATCAAACCTTTCAAAATAGACATGGTTGCCAAGGCGTTGGAACAGGTCTTTGAATCCAAGAGAAAGACCCCGCAGGCCCTTACAGAGATCGCCCCTTTCCAATCAACCGAAAACGCATCCGGATACGTCGTTTCCAACAAAAACGGCGTTTTCATCATCAAGCTTTACTCTGCTTTAAACAACAAACAATCCATCGAAATGAAAGGAACCATTCAAGGACTGCTGGCCATTCCAAACGTGAAGATCACCTTTGACTTAAAATCATGTGCTTTTGCCGATCAGGTGATTCCTAAATTACAACCCTATACCGATACGATCAAACTGTCCGGGGGGATTTTTGATATTGTGAAATGAAACTCAGTGGGGAGGAAACTTGATTCGCGTATTATTCAAACTCTCCTAAATACTTTTTAAGGGTTTCGAATAACTGATCTAATGAAACCGGTTTTGTGATGTAATCGTTCATTCCACAGACAAGGTAAGTATCTCTATCCTCTTTTAAAGCCTTTGCCGTCATCGCTATGATTGGTATATGTTGATCTTCATTTCGTATCATTGCGGTTGCCTGATAGCCGTCAATTTCTGGCATGATGATATCCATCAGAATCAGATCGGGTTTGTGTTTTCGATAGAGATGATATGCCTTTTTTCCGTCTTCTGCTTCGATGATCTCGAGATCCTTGGAAAACATGAAAAGAGCCGTTTTGAAATATTTCATGTTGCCTGGATTGTCCTCAACGATAAGAACTTTTTTGTTTTTGAAGGCTGAACCCTTATTGCGATTGATAGAACCTTTTTTTTCAACTAAATTATCCGATTGTTCTTCCTCGCAAGGTAACAACAGCTCAAAATAGAAGGAACTACCTTCACCAAACCCGCTTTCGAGCTTTAATGAGCTGTCCATCCTCTCCAATAAATCCTTGACAATAGCCAGCCCCAATCCCGTCCCTTCGGCTTTTTTAGAGGTAGACATATCTGCCTGATGAAAGGGGTCGAAAATATTTGCTCGATCTTTTTCTTTTATACCCATACCGGTGTCGGTAACCTTAAAAAGAAGGCGGGCTTTGCCTTGTTGCCGTTCCAGAAGTCTTACGGATAACTGAACCGAACCTTCATCTGTAAATTTCACAGCATTTGAAAGGAGATTAACCAAAATTTGTCTCAATCTTGGCCCATCCACTGTAACGGTTTGAGGCACTTGGCTCTCAATGGAATGCTTCAAAGTTAAGCCTTTCGTTTCAGCTCTGAAGCGGATAATGGAACAGGTGTCATCAATCAATTTTCTTAGTGTTGTTTTTTTCGGAGACAGTTCTAATTTCCCCGCCTCTATCCTGGAAAAATCAAGGATATCGGCAATGATTTCAGTCAGGTGCTTTGCAGAAGCGCATACAATGTCCAGAAAATCCTTTTGCTCATCATCCAAAGGAGTGGTTTTAAGGATTTCGCTGAAACCAATGATGCCATTAAGGGGTGTACGTAATTCATGGCTCATGTTGGCAAGGAATACGCTCTTTGCTTGGCTTGCTTCCCTTGCCATCGATTCTGATTGCCTTAATTTTTTTTCTGTGATCTTCTCCTGGACAATTATTCCGATCAGTTTCGCGGTCATTCTAATCTTTTTCTTGGCTATTTCTATGATATAAGGAGGACGTTTTCTGTAGGCTTCTTTCTTTTCGATGAGTTCTTCGAGCGGTGTATGGAATTTTTTGGATAGACTTTGAAGAATCCCAAGGTCATCCGGTGGGTTGTCGTATCCAATGCTGAAAGCTCCTATCACGTTTTCTCCGGCGAAAATTGGAACGATGTAAAGCCTTATTCCACCAGCGCACGTTGAATCCACTATCTTTCCTGTTTCAATAGCTTTCTTAGAGTGCGCCCAACAAGATTCATGACAAATCCATTTGCCGCAGTTTAAGGCTTTTTGATTAGAAAGATCGCCACACAACTTTCTGGATTGGTTATCGAGTAATTGGCACCAACCCGAAGTGAATAAACCTATTGCATAATCGCCGTTTCTTTCATAAATAGCAATCGATGTTTCCAACAAATCCATTGTTTCTCCGGCCATTTTCTCGAGTGTCTCTTTGCCTACAGAATCCAGGATAGTTCTGTTGGTATTCAATGTTGACAAATCACCATATGATTGACGCTTTGAGGTTTTATATAAATCTTCAGTGTCTCTCGTCAACAGCCAGTTGATTTGTTCAATCTCTTCCTGTAGCTTCTTTTCCTGTGTTATATCCCGAAATATACAGTAAGTCTGCTTGAAATGACCATGATCATCGTATGCAATTTTTCCGTCAAATGAAACAAATATCGGGCTGGAATCCTTTTTTTTCATCTTGAATTGAATGTTTTGAACAAACCCCTGTTTTTTAAAAAGTGCGAAGTTTTTGGAATACTCGTTTCGCTGTTTCTCATCAAAGAGAAAATCCCCAAACCAATGTCCGATAACTTCCTCTCGTTCATATCCCATAATCTGAAGCCAGAGTTCGTTAACATCCAGAAAACGCCCATCTTTATCCAATGATTGAAAGGGTAAAGGTGCTTTTCTGAAAAAGGTTTCATATTTTTCTTTCGCTTCGATCAATTCCAAAAAATCCTTTTGAGAAATCATTGATGATCAACTCCTGAAGATGCTTCTTAATATTATCACATTTCTTAAAAAATCCGTATGTAATTAAAAAGGGCACTCTTCCATTTAGTGTGGGCTGAAAAAAGTTAGAAAGAAATGATGTATACTGGTAAAAAACAAACAGGGGGAAAAGAAGATGAAATTACCAGTATTTGAGGAATAAAAAAACGATTTCCTTGGGAGTTTAAAAGACAAAACTCCTTTGTCACTTCGAAGAATCCGAGAACCATGGGATATAAAGGAAATCAACGTAGAAGAAATGGAAGTCAATATCACGAATTTTGTGGATGTGGATACCCGAAAAGTCGTCTTTGTTGCCCGGGGAAAAAGTGCTGATACGATCAAACGATTTAAGGAAGAATACCTGAGAAAAGGCGGCAAAGAAAGCGATATCAAAACCCTTATCAGGTGGTGTTTTGCAAAGCAAAAGGCCCTCAGCAGCGGGAAGATTTCTGACAAGCTGGATTCAACTGTGCAAGGCTTCCAAGATACCGGAGATGATGGCAGCAGCAGAAACGGTTTTGAATCATATTGAAGGGATTCTTCAGCATATCAGAACGCAAAAGACTAATGCCTTACTGGAAGGATTGAATTCAAAATTGAGAGTGCTCACAAAAAGAGCTTTTGGATTTAAGCGTTTTGATTATTTAAGAACAACCATTTTTATGTGTTTGGGAAAGTTAGATTTTTCTTTTGAACCGGTTTAATCGTTTTATTCTAACTAACTACCCACGCTAAATGGAAGAGAACGGAAAAAAATAGATTGTTACCCATTCCTATAAGACTTAAAAATATGCTATAA
>CAYUYU010000026.1:0-19281 GCA_964449405.1 uncultured Thermotogaceae bacterium | reverse complement strand
TTTGATTTTGATTTGATTGTTCCTAATACAAACGAAATACCTACCGATGTTTTAGCCTTTGTGGGGGATTCCTTTTTTAATTTTATTGCAACTTTTAAATCCATAGGCGATGCAAGAATCAAGACATCAAAAGCGTTTAGAAAAGGAGTGAAATATAAAAGGGCATCCGGTCAAAGAATGTTTTTAGATAAGGTTGAAAACATTCTGAACGAAGAAGAATTAAGAGTCGTTAAAAAGGGCTTAAATTCAAAGGGAGCCAAAAAACGTGGCAATGATTATGATTATCGATATGCCACTGCTTTTGAAGCCCTTGTTGGATATCTATTCTTGAAAAGAGAATGGGGGAGATTAGATACCATCTTTAGCGAGTGCTTTAAATGACGATAAATAGATAACTTCTTTTAGAAGGGGAGGTTATGACTATAGCAAAGAAAACCGAAGCTGCGGTATCATTACAATCCCTTCCAAACAAAACCGGTTGAAATGTTAAAACAGGATCTTTTTTGGGAAAGGTTATTGCAAAATCACGGAAAGAACTTCAAGTCCTTATCACCGATAAAGTCTATAAAATTGAACCCGGTAGCACTCAAGATATAAAAATTGGAGATAAGATACAGGTTTTTTTCGGTAAAAATTTACCGCAAGAAATTTCCGAAGAGATGCTTAAAAAGATAAGCGGTAAACTTATTGATGTTTTCTCTCTTTCTTTACCTTATAAAACAACTAAAGAGTTGGAAGATTTAATTAATCAGATGCCACAAAATGAACGGCTACAATTTGCAAAAATCTCAAATAATATAGTTCAAATGATAGAATCCATCATGAAGGAAGAGTTTTCTTTTGAGGTTGTTAAAGATGCCAAATCGAAAAAAAACTCATTTGACCTTTTCGATCCGAATTTGCCTTATAACAGGCGACTTGTTGAATTATCCATCAAAGCCAAAGAGATGGGAAAAGCTTGGGAACAGATACCGGATGAGCTAAAGAAAGAAATTATAAAAAAATATGTGCTTTTCGATCTTCAAAAACAAAAAGCACAAATTCACAACACGTCTACTGACATTAACAAAACTGAACTTTCACCAGAAAGTGAGGGGGGATTGGAAAGAAAGGCTCGTTTTTTATCCGGCAAAGATCAACAGAATGTATTTGAAAAAGAATCAATCATAATAAATAACAAGGCAGATTTAAAAACTATCGGCAATGATCAAGAAAATCAAATGAAAAACAATCAGTCACCTGAAAACAGCATGCGTTCAAAATTAGAAGTTGATAAAACACTTGAGCAAAGGAGTCAGAATTTATCTTGGTTTACTCAAAAAACTAGTCCAACCAATGAAAACAATAAAAAAAATATACAATCCCCAGAAACATATCCACATGATCATAAGAAGGTTCTCAACACTGAAAACACTGTGAAATCGACAACAATAAACACAAACAAAGATAATATTCACATTGATTCAAGTACAGATACGGATAAGCGGCATTTAAAACCGTCGGAGGTTGAAGTAATTCCTGATAAAGAAAAAAATCTCAACCAGCCTTCCAAAAAGGCTGAACTCAATACAAACATACAGGAAAAATCGATGACAAATAAGAATCAAACTAAAACTCAGAAAAATCATGGGATTTCTTTTTCGAAAGAGGATATTAAGATCCTGACTGCTATCTTGGAAAAGAGCATCAGTAAACCACAGTCAATGGAAAAAAATCTTGAAAGCATTGATAATCTGGCCAAAATTGGAAATCTTAATACAAAAGTTCTTGAATCATATGAAAACAAAGAAAAACAGTCAAACTTATCCCAAGAAACCAAATACATACTCCAAATAATCCAAAAACTTTCATCATTGAATGATACGTCTAAAAAGGCCGCTGTTACACACTTTTTAAAAGAGCAAGGTAATATCATAGATTTTTCAAATACTGAAAACTTTACAAAACTAACTCATTCCCCACTGATGAATGTTGAGATTAATCATATGATCTCCGCTTTCAAGGGATTTGGGATATCACAAAAAGAAGCTTCTGATACAACTCATGATATTGTTAATATAGCTGCACGAGCGATTAATGAAGAGAATATTAGTGTTCAGCTTTATTCTACAGCCTTAAAAAAATACTTAACAATTAAATTACCACAGTTAATCATGAATAACGATATTGAACAAAACAATGAAAAATCTCTTATTAGCAAGATTGAATCTTTTTCAAAAAAGGCATTTATGATTGTTAAAGCTTATGCAGAAAGGCTGATAAACCAGAAAGAATTGGAAACCATTCAATCGAAGACAAAAAACGTTGAAAAAAAACAGATTGAGAGTCAACTGGGAGAATCAAAAAAATCAAGAGGTTTACAAAACAATCCAAAAACAGAGATGAAAATTAATAAAAACCTGACTACTAATGATGGAGAAAAGTTAATGAATACAAGAGCGAGTACAAATAAGGCGTTAGAAGGGAACGCTCAGTCCAAACAAATAGGATTAACAGCAGAAAATAAAGAAACACCAAATAATCCCATCAGTGATAAAAGACAAGCCGTTTCTGAACAATTGAATCATAGCTCTTTAAACGAAAAGATACATCCTCATGAGGATAATAAAATGCAACTCAATCCTAAGTCAACAGAAAACAATCAAAAAATTGATTACAGTTCAGAAAAATTAATCAAATTTTTGAATGTCTCATCAGAAAAGCCTGATTTTTCCAATCCTTATTCATCGCTAATCACATTAAATGAACAACCTTTCGTTATCGATTTCCATCATCAAAAGATGGATAAAGGAGGTTATGAAAAAAATGAGATGTACAGGGTATTTATTGAAACAAACACTCAGTTATTCGGAACAGTATTTGTAGATACTGTTGTGTCAAATAAAAAGATTGATATCTATATCTATGCTGAAGATCAATATGCTAAGGCATTTACAAATCATTCTTCTACTTTGATAAAAAGGATTAAAGAAACGGATTATGAATTACGGGGACTATTTATCAGAGAAAAATTGGAACAAAACGGAATACTTAAATTAAAAGTGAAGCAATATACCAATCACAAAAAAGAAGGGAGTTTTTTTAGCTTAGCATGAAAAAAACTGATCAAAATGGGGAAACAATCTTAGAAGAAAACATAAATGAAGCAGCTGCATTAAAATACGATCCGGATGAGGGACCTGTGCCCCGAATTGTGGCTCAAGCAAAAGGAGAATTAGCCAAAAGAATAGTAGAAATCGCTTTGGAAAATGACATCCCCATTTACAAAGATCAGAAATTGGTTGAAAAATTACTGGAATTGGATTATTATTCAGAAATACCACCTGAACTGTATAAAGCGGTTGCTGAGGTGATTGTTTACGTCTATCAGCTTGGTGGATTCAAATAAAAGAGAGGGAATAGATTGAGAACGAAGATATTCACAGACTATCAGGAAACATTAGATTATTTTTTTCATTCAAGACCCCACGGAACAATCAAATTGGGATTGAGTAGAATTGAAAGACTGCTTGAGCTCCTTGGCAACCCACAAACAAAATTTAATGCATTACAAATAGCAGGGACGAACGGGAAAGGGTCAGTCACACGGTTGCTTTCTACAATCTTCACAGAATTATCTTATAAAACCGGTGCCAATTACTCACCACATCTCATTCGCTTTAATGAAAGGATCACTTTCAACAATCACTTGATCACCAACGAAGAAATTGTGTCTTTGGCGAATGATATATTTGAAGCCGTGAACTCGATGGATCAAATATCCGAAGAAATGAAACCCAGTTTTTTTGAATGCACAACTGCAATGGCTTTTAAATACTTTGAAAAAAAGTCATGTGATATTGCAGCAGTGGAAGTCGGCTTAGGCGGAAGATTAGATGCAACAACCTCGTTAAATCCAGTTATTACAGCAATTACATCCATCGGATTAGATCATGTAAAAACATTGGGTGATACCATAGAGAAAATCGCATATGAAAAAGCCGGTATCATTAAAGATCAAACACCAGTTATTTGTGGAACAGAGAAACCAGAAGCCGTCTCAGTCATAAAAGCAGTGGCTAATCAAAGAAAGGCTCCTTTTTACCAGTTTTCAAAAGATTATCATTTTGAAATAGTAAAAAGCAACATTGATAATAATGTGTTCGATTTTTATAGTAAGAAAAAAGATATCAAAAATATCAACATTCGAATGAATGGGATTCATCAAATGAAAAATGCCTCAACAGCTATTATGGCTTATCTTGCATATTGTGAACAAAAAGGAAGTGAATATTCTTCCGAAGCACTAAAACGGGCTATTCAGATTGCAAACTGGCCTGGAAGATTTGAAAAGCTCTCTGACAATCCTCTAATCATTGTGGATGGCGCTCATAATGTTGAAGGGATAGATTCTTTGGTAGAAAACTGGAAACTCTATTTTGGAGATATCAAACCAATTCTACTAACCGGAATGCTAAGTGGAAAAGATTATACACATATTGTCAAAACTCTTGCTGATATGACTGAGTCTGTCATTATAACGGAACCTAATTCTCCAAGAGATACAGACACTTCCATCATTGTAAATGAATATAAAAAGCAAAAAAAAGAAATAGATGTTAACTACATCCCTGATCATCAATCAGCTTGTATGAAGTCATTGGAGCTATCTAAACAAAAAAACCTCCCTGTTCTTATTACAGGATCATTGTATGTTATTGGTTATTTGAAAGAAATCATTACTTTCTTACATTAGCAGAAATTCGCCACTTGTGATAAAATCTTTATAAGTGTGGAAAGGAGATCGTATGGGAAATAGTTGGCGGAAAGAAGAATTTGAATCCTATTTGTACCATTCTATTGAAAAAGAGATTAATGATACAAAATGGAAAGAACAGATAATGTATTCTTTGAAAGCCGGTGGAAAACGATTTAGACCTGCTTTATGTTATAAATGCGGTAAGGCTTTATCATTAGAACAAGAACCGTTGTATTTAATTGGTTCTTCTATAGAGTTATTACATACAGCTTCATTGATACATGATGATTTGCCTGAAATTGACAACGACGATTATAGAAGGGGACAGTTATCCCATCACAAACAATTTGACCATGGTACAGCTGTCATCGCAGGCGATTTTCTCTTTTTTCTTGCCTTCGATCTTATTACAAGGCTGAACCATTTAGATTTGACTAAGTACTTTATTCAGTGCTCAAAAGATCTGGCCTACGGAGAATATCTTGATATTACTATTGAAGCCGAACAGTCTGAAACTCAAAGAGCACTTTTAAAAATGTATGATTATAAAACTGCCAGACTCATAGAATTTTCAATGACAGCTCCTTCGATTTTCAAAAATAAAACCAAACAACATCATCAGATTCTTAAAAAAGCAGGTCAAAAAATGGGTATTGCGTTTCAAATATTAGACGATTTGAAAGGGATAGAAAGAACCTTCGAAGAAATAGGTAAAACCCCAGGAAAAGACCTAATCAACGAAAAAAAAACAATACTCTCTTTGCTGGGAATAGAAGCTTCTAAACAATTGGTCATTCAGAAAAAGCAAGAATGTATATCGGAGTTAAACTCAGTTAAAACTATTGATGGTACAGATTATGACAATGTGATTCACTACTTAAACATGATTTGGCAAGAAATAGCTACCGCCTAAAGAAAGGATGGTAATGGTTGAGTTTTATAAAAAAAATGTTTTCCAAATTAAAAACGTTTCTTAGAAACCTAAAAAGCTTGAATCCTAAAAAAATCATCACCTATTTCAAATCACATAGATTGTTGTCAATTATTTATCTTGTGATTCTATTAGCGATCATTCTTATCGGATTTTTTTTAATAAATTATGTTCAAAACCAACAACCTGAAACTGCTGACTCAAAATCCGATGAAAGTTCAGCCACCGCTGATGTGAAAGATTTGTCATTAACTATACCCGAAAATGCCTTCCCCTATCCAAAAAGCTTTACAATCAATAAAATTACAAGAGATGCTGCATATGATCAGTATAAAAAGTTAGGCAATTTCTATGGCGACATATTCGAATTAACCCCAACAGATGGGAGAAACGATCTGGCATTAGAGCC
Source organism: uncultured Thermotogaceae bacterium (assembly GCA_964449405.1). Lineage (GTDB taxonomy): Bacteria > Thermotogota > Thermotogae > MWEM01 > MWEM01 > JASUTC01. Next base: position 13,203 of record CAYUYU010000026.1, on the reverse strand, counting down.
AATCACCTATTCTTATAGAATACCTAACGAGTTTTATTTTGGTGATGAATACAACAATGTTGAATTATTGTATATTGAAGACAAAGAAAATCCTGTAGTAAAAGTATTTTCTGGCGGAGAAATTATACAGGATAGGAATAAGCAACCAACATTAAGAACTAAGGGTTTTCACGGATCTTTAGTAGGCTTAAGAGTCAATAACCCTGTCAAACAAAGTTTGGGCTTGAAGAAGATAATAGAAAAACCTGACACACTAAAACCGGATCTGTTGCTTGTTCCAGGTATTGACACAAATTTTCAGGGTTTTTTACCCAACACCATCAGTAATACAAACCCTCAAGGGAATAACCTTTGGGAGGTAACCTTCGAAGATAGAAGTATTTGGGTATATGATTATCCTCTGACTAAAACCAGAAGCGCAAATTATGTCAGGGAAGCTGAAAATTTTTTTTCAGATATTTCAAAAACGAGTTATGTCCGATTTGAAGCTAAAAAATTAGCTGAAACCCTACTTGAAAGTGAACAAGACTATGACATCATCGCTCATGGTATCGGCGGAATTATTACAAGATATGCGGTAGAAAATTATCCCATCACAAATGTCAGAAAACTGGTGCTTATATCTGTCCCTAATACCGGTACTAATATTGTAAATCCTTCTTTTCTCAACCTTTTGTATGGGAAAGACACCCAGGTGCTTTCTCAAATATACGGCCTTGATGCAGATACAATCAGATATTTGACAAGAAATAACTTGGGTTATTTAGAAAATATCAATGTCTTTTATACAGATATTTTACCCTTCGCAGAAGTGATAAAAACTCTTGAAACATCGATAAGAGAAGATTTATCGTATTTATTTATTGGCGGGAGTCAACCGGACTTTGATGCTGAATTGGAAGACTCACAATTCGCTAAGTTTTATCCTGAAAACGCATTTGGGAAAGGGGATGGAATAGTATCCGTTTTTAGTGCAATTTATCCCTCTTTGGAAGAAGCACAAAACAATACGGAAAATATAATATCAAAAATTTTTCCTTATTCTTTTTTTGACATATTTTTGCAAGAAAAAACACTCCAGTTAATTTATTCTTATTTAGAAGAAGGTATTGAAGTAGTAGAAGTGCCTGAATATAAAGATGATACATTCCAGGAATGGAAGTTTGATAAAGAAGAATCAACACAAACGATTTCAGATAATGAGCGAATAGATGATTTATTTACGGGGACTAAAACAAGCGATTCTCCAACTGATATTTCCATAGGTTTTGAAGAGCAAAGTTCAACTTATACAACTCAAACAGACGATAGTGGACTTGAAGATTGGAAAAAGAATGATCTCCAAACAACTCAAGAGCCTGATGAAGAGGCTCAAACACTGTCGACTGAAACGATTCCAACATCAACAGAAACAAAGTACCAAATAGAAAAAGAGGTTACAGAGACCAACATTGAAAAGTCTCTCTCTATTCTTCAATCTATTAAGGACTCTGAAGTGGCAATAAGCTCAAAAACAGATGATATAGAAAATAGTATCTCGAACAAAATGAAGCTTTTTATTCCCGATTCTTCTAATTGGAGTACCAATTTGTTTCCTGACTCATTTATAAATAGTCAGAATATGATGATTTATAATCTTACAAGGCATAAGATTCCATACGACACCTCACCATATGGGATGAAAGTAGTGGGAGACTATGTTTATATTTTCGATCGGCAAGGAATCATAATGTTTAGAAATGGTAATTTTCAGAGAATTAGTAATGAACCCGTCAACGCCTTTTTCTCTGATGCAAGGAAACTCTATGTGGTACAAAACAATATCTTAACTGAATATTTGAAAGGCGAGCCTTCAAAAATGAGTTACTTGATGTATGAAGCTCCTGTTTTATCTTTAGCACTTACAGATTCTCACCAATATTATCTGCTTGCTCAAGATGGGTTGACTTTTGAAACCCCATCCCAAAGTTTTCAGTTAGATGGTCATTACGGGCAGATCATTTTATACGGTATTTATCCCTATATCATCACAAATGCAGGAGTTTATCTATTCAACGAAAGAGATTGTGAAATGATTTACAAACCCTATAGTTCTGATATCCAACTTGAATCCGGGATCATTTATAATGATTCTATTTATCTGTTAGCATCAGATTACGCCCTTAGAGCCATCAGCCTTGACGGGAAAAAATTATTGCTGGATACCGTCCATAATACAGGAGGATTTAAAATCCTAAAAGATTCAGATAAAGTTATCGTTGCTGGAAGGAATAAATTCAATATCATTGATTATTCATTTAAAAAACCTGAAGGCTCATTTTTTGAGGTTCCTCAGACAGAAAAGGTGATTGATGCGTGTATCTTTGAGGGTAATCTTCTTGTATTGGTAAGAGAAGGTGATTCAATATTTATAAAAAAAATGGCAATTATGGATTAAAAGTTGCTTTCGTTTCGTTCGTTCTAATCCTTTCATTCCAATTAATCATTGCAAATGATCAAGATAATGCAATGTCTCTTTATTTTGCAGGAAAAGACGCTTATAATTCCGGTAACTATGAAGCAGCTCAGAATTATTTTGATGAGGCTCTGACAAAAGATGAGAATATTGAGGCCAAAGCTCAAAATATTAAATACATGCTTGGTGTCAGTGCTTTTAATAACAGAGATTACAAGACGGCAAAAACTTATCTAAATCTTTTTAAAGATAATCCTATCGCAAAAGATTTATTGTTGAAAAAAGAAGTATATGAGAAAACTTTACCGGAAGATTTTCTTTATCCTAATGATAATTCCAACGTGCAGGATTTCACTGCTGCAACTAATTCTGAACTCTTATCCATCGATCAGATAGATTCTAAGAGTAAAGATCAAAGGATACTCATTATAATTATCGTGACTACATTGGTAGTTACTTCTTTATCTGTTTTTTTTGAAATTAAAAGAAACCTTTTCAGTAAAATTGCTTTGAGATTAGTAGGGATTTCCTCAGAAAGCATGATTGTCAGGGCGCAAGAAAATACAAAAAAGGTAGATAAAAATCGAATAGAGAGAACAGATCAAGAAGTTGAAATGCCTACTACCGATCAAACGACAACATCCCTTCTGGAAACACCTTTTGACGAGGAGATTGATATTGAGAAAATGGCTTCTAAGGAGATAAAAGAAATCTCCAGATTCTTTGAAGATGATGTTGAAACACAATTTAACCAAAAATCTTCAGATATCAGTGAGAATCAAATTCATCAACAATCTGATCAGGAAGAGGAGAATGACGGAGAATTCGTATCTGCAAGAGATTCCATTTTAAATTCTATCTTAGCCGATGAAGAAAATTTTGGTGCTAAAGAAGAAGAAGAAAAAGACACTTCTGCAAATAATAATGAAGATAAAACAGAGGAAATATCAAAAAAGCCTCGATACGAGCATCTTGATAACATACCGGATGATTTCAATGTAAATGAAGCAATTGAAAAAGCATTTAAATTGATAGAAGAGAGTAGTCGTTTACAGGCAAAACAAGATCTGGAAAATGAAACCGAACAATTCAAAACGATCGAAGAAATGGAGAAAGAAATAGAAGAAAAAGAGAAAGTCAATCTTAATTATTTTCAGGAGATGGAAGAGATTGATGACAAATCTTTAGAAAGCTTTTTTGACTATGTTTTTGAGGAACATCTTGAAGAACCCAAAAAAAGATGAACAAAATCACATCTGTTGTTATCGTGCCTCTTTATAAAGAGAAAGAAAAAACAAAACTATTTTTTACCAAAAGAAATCAAACAATGAAACATCACCCAGGAGAAATCTCCTTCCCAGGAGGGAAGGTAGAATCTGGAGAAAGTTATTTTGAAACAGTAAAACGAGAAACTCAAGAAGAGATTAACTGTACGGTGATCAAAACCATCGGAACCTTAAACCCTGTAATGACTCTTGTATCCGATCATTTAATTCTACCTTATATCGGTTATATAGATATCCAAAATCTTTCTTTAAATCAAGCAGAAGTTGAATCTGTTCACGCTATCTCAATAAATGAGCTTTTAAAGACAAAGATGCAAAAAAGAAGGTTTCCTCATAGGGGACTTTTTATAACAACTCCTGTTTGGTTTTTCAAAGACTTTTATGTATGGGGTGCAACCGGTAGGATTCTCCTTGATTTTAAAAAATGGATTAAACAACACCGAATTGAATTATGAGTTACTGATTGGGTTTCTTATCTCAAATTCTTAGTTTTGTAAAAAAATAAAAAAAAGAGACTGCAACGAACACAGCCTCTTTTAATTAGGTGGTTTTTTTCAGAAACTTTTCAGACTTTTAGTCCTTTATTAATTTCAGCACTTCTTCATTGTCTGGATCTAATTCCAATATTTTCTCTGAATACTCCTGGTTTGTTTCTTTTTCTCCAGTGATATTATTGATCCTGATTAAATACATATAGGCAACAACACGGTCTCTTGAATCTGCTTGATTGTTTTCAGCTATTTCTTTAAGATTTGGATAAGCTTGCATTAATTGATCAATAATCTGATCTCCGTAAGTCGACATAAATTCTTCGTTCTGAGCAACAGAAAGCGCCTCAGAAATAAAGGTATCAAAAAATTTCATTGCCATTTTGGTATCTTCAGGATTTAATGAATAATATCGACTTAGGGCTGCGAATCCCTTTTCGGGGTCATTAGACATTTCTTTTAGATTATCAAGTCTTTGTTCTTCCAAAGTTTTAAGATCGCCATCTGTTGCTATACCATCAGTTTGCCCTGAAAGTTGAATGATACTCTGTAAAGCAACTTCATAAAAAGCACGATCATTGACAGTTTCGGGTTCAAATTCAAGAAGAAAGTTCACCATGTTACTGAAATCTTGGGTCTGAACTGATTGTGTATATTGCTCACCAAATTCTTTTATAGACGCAAAGTAATCATAAAACTTGAGAGTGATGTTGTTTTCTTCTTTATAATTTGAAATCCATTCCATTAATAGGGTTTGTTGTACCTCTTCTTTAAATTGTGCATATTCTTCTTCCATTTGACTGAAATCTTCTAATGTACGTACTTCTGTCTTTTCAACTGGTAGAATAATATGAAAACCGTAATCCGATTTCACCGGTGGTGTTAATTCATTTAATTTCCCTGAAAAAGCAGCTGCTTCAAACTCTGGTACCGTCTGACCTCTTTGTACCCAACCCAGCATACCATCATTTTCAGCTGTACCGGTATCAAGAGAGTATTGTTTTGCAGCTTCTTCAAAAGTGATATTGTCTGATTCAATATCCGCTTTGATTTTTTCTGCTTCTTCTTTCGTTTCTACTAAAATATGTCCTGCTTTGACTTTCTCAAATTCAGCGATAATATCAGACAAGTTTTGTGTGTAAGTCTCTTCGATTTTTTCCTGAGTAAGCGGAGCAACCTCTTCAATTACCTTCGTCCTGAGCATTTCCTCTTTTTTTACCATTTTTACAAACTCGTAGAAGTTTTCTACTGACCCGTAATTTGATATAACCTGTTCTTTATATTCAGGTGTTTCAGTTACTTCTGATACGATGCTGTTAGTCTCTTCTTCAAGTTTCAAGGCATCAACTGTGATGTTGTTTTTCACCGCGTAAATTTCAAGAAGCTCACCTTCTGCTTTAATGGTTGCTAGATCGAATTTCACAAAAATGCCATCAAAAACAGGGTTAAACTCTTGCTGTTGTGTATAGTACTGTTCATAGTTTAAATAATCGGCTTCAACATCACGCATTTGAACACCGTAACCGGTGTCTTCCCCGTCCTCAAAGATTTTTACTGCCATTGGAAAATCTTCATCTTCTACACTTGGCATCTGTTTTTCAGGTGGCTCTATGATTTCTTCGTCTGATAGAGTCCCCAGTTCCATATTCGGTAAATCACCATTTTCTGATGTTTCACCATTATCAACGTCACCTGTGCTACCAAAAGCCATAAATGCTACAAACGCAAATACAATAAATAAAGTCAAAAACTTTTTCAAAACAATTCCCTCCCAGAATAAAATTAAAGTCCAATATTTCCTAATTTGCTCATTAATAATTTTGACGCTATATCTAATCCAAAATCATAAAGTAAAACCACCACCTGTAAGACGAGAAAAAACAACAAATTCTGACAAATAGAACCATTTAATATCTGTTTAAAAATATTGTCAAATAACTGATTCGCTAAAAGGAACAACAACCATAACACAGCATCAATATAAAGAACCATGAGAATTTTTTTTAACCACTTGTGTTTTATCTCAATCACATTTCTTACTATCGAATAACCACCAAATATTAAGATATAAAGAATGGCAATGACTTTGAAAGGTAAAATCAAAAGACTAAGTATAGAGGTTGGTAAAAAGACTAAAAAAGATCGTTTTAATGTGTTTCGCTTTATAAACACCTCTATGATTAAAGCGCTGGCTGATGCGATAAAGATTTTATTAACGGGTGAGACAGAAGCAAGAAAAAGAACCAATAAACTGAGGCTTGTCATAATGGCTGATTCTGAAATAATGCGTGATTTCATAATAGTAAACAAGCATCTCCGAATGAATAAAATCTGTAACCATTATCAATGGCCGTTTTATAGGCTGACATAATGGTTTCTCTACCAGAAAAAGCCGATACGAGTAAAAGCAGTGTGCTTTTTGGAAGATGAAAATTCGTGATCATACCATCAACCAGTTTGAACTGATAGGGAGGATAGATATAGATATCTGTTTTTCCTGAAAACCCGTTAGAATAATTTTTAATATTCTGACCAATTGTTTCCAGCACCCTAACACTTGTTGTTCCAACGGCTATAATTCTTTTACCTTGTTTTTTGGCTTTATAAATCTCATGTACAGAACTTGAGGAAATACAAAACTCCTCACTATGCATTTGATGATTTTCTATGACCTTTTCTGTTAACGGCCTAAATGTTGCCAGTCCTACGTGTAATGTAATCTTGACAATTTGAATTCCATAATCAGAAATGGCCTTGTATAATCTTTTAGTAAAGTGTAATCCGGCTGTTGGTGCAGCTACAGCGCCATTATTTTTTGAATAGACTGTTTGATATCTTTCGCTTTCATCAATGGATTCGTGAATGTAGGGTGGTAAGGGAACATTGCCAATTGAAAACAACGTGTCTTTCACAGAATGATCTGGTTTTGTTGTAAAAGAAATAATTCGGTTTCCATTTTCTTTTGCCTCTATACAAACTCCTTTGATCAACGGAATCTTAATAGTTGGAAAACAAAGAGTTGTACCTGTTTTAACACGTTTTCCCGGTTTACATAATGTCTCCCAAACCCCTTCTTCTAATTCTTTTAGTAGAAAAGTTTCAATTTTCGCACCCGTGCTTTTTTGTCCAATTATTCTTGCAGGAATCACTCTGGTATCATTTACGACAAGTACATCTCCAGGTACTAAATAATCCATAATATTAAAAAATCTTCTATGTTCCAAGGTTTTTAAAGCCCTGTTGATCACCATCAATTTTGAATTGTCTCTTGGTTCAACAGCCTTTTGTGCTATCATCTCTTTGGGTAAATCATAATCGTATAAATGAATATTCAAATTATCACCACAATTAAAGGCTATTCGCCCATAAAAGCATATACAAGAGCTACTGCTGAAATGGCAGCTCCGGCAACACCAATTCCAATTGCATACCACAATTGTTTTTCAACCGAACCCAATTTTTGTTTTAGCCTGTCATTTTCGATCTTTAGGTAATCATTATCTTGTGAAACTTTGTTAACCGCGCTTCCCATTGATTCCAGATGCGAAATTCTGTTATCATGATTCATTAGTAAATCATTGATCTCAGGAATCTGTTGTGCATTTTCTAGTAAAGGAGACGCCTCTTCCATATCTTTTCTAAACTGAACAATTTCTTGTCCAAGGTATTCAAGGTTGTCAACTCTTTTGTTTAGTCCATCAATCTCACCATCAAGTTCTTTGTCATAATCATGAAGCTTTTGATCTTCTGCTTCCATTTGGGACATCCATTCATTTAGATCTCCATATATTCTTAAATACTCGATTAAACGACTAACATTAGCTTCGTTGGCAGTTAAACGACTTTCCTGTTCCTCAACTTGAGTATAAAGATTTTCCAGCTCTCTTTCCACTGCAGTAAGAAAATCGCTGTATCCGCTGATAAAACTCGTTTTGTCTTCGAGAGTTTGTAATTGTATCAACACCTCATCTTTTAACAACATGAGCCGTTTTTCCATGGCATCGAGTTCTTCTCTGCTCAATGTCACTTCCAGTATATCTATTCTGTTTCTTAATTGGCCAATAGAGACTTTGTTTGAGGCAATGTCTGATTCCATCGTATTTACCTTAGAAGAAATACCGCTCAATTCCTTGAATACTTTACTTCCTAAAATGCTTTCTCTGGTTCTAAATAAAGCATCAGCCAATTCATACCTGTTTACGCTATTTGCACCATAAAAATACCCACGATTGTCTACATCCATAATACCTAATTCGATTATTGCCAAAACCTCTTCATAAATATCCAATTGTTTTGAAACGTCCGGAGGAGCAGAATAGCAATATGAAATAATCAATAAAAATAACGTGGCCAATATAACAGCTTTTTTCATGTTGACCTCCTTAAAAAATGAAGTTAATCGTTCTCTCTCTTTGACCGTTTAATGAAATAACCTTTTCTTGTATCTCTCCATTCTCTTTTTCACATCTTATTGAATAAGTGCCTTGTTTTAAATTAAGCGTCACTGGTGTTACACCACTTGATTTACCGTCTAAAAAAATCTCAAGCTGATTTGGCAGTGAATTGATTTTTAACTTTGTATATGCAGGAATTTCCCGATAAATTGTGTATGTTTCCCCATCTAAAAAAGTGATGGTTTCTTCATATTTTGCACCATCTGACCATATTAATTTAAGCGATCCGCTACCCGGTCTGATCTTTACTCCTCTTAGTGGCGTATCACCGATATAAGCGCCCATCCAATAAACTTCAGCTGAAGGAGGCTTTGTGACAAGGAACAATTCCGATTCACCCTCAAGATTGATGGTTTCTTCATATATTTTTCCAGGTAATAGTTTGTATAGTCTTCTTCTTGTAGGATAACCACCTCGCACGATATCAAATGTTTGCATCCCGGGATTTGTATTGATAATTGCCGGAGATTCATATTCCATGCCACGATGAATAACAAATGATTGGCCGGCCGGTAAAATATTAAAAAGGATAGTGGTTTCGTCATTAAGGTTGACAATTTTACTCCCACTGTCATCAACTTCCATCTTCGTCATCCATTCTTTCTCCCCTTTGTCTAACCGGAACAAATGTTCACCATGTGTAAGCATTAATTCAACCGGTGTTAAACCGATTTCTTTGCCATCAACTGTAAGAACAGCTGCTGGTGTAGAAGCAAACGTCCAAGGATACCTCTTTAATGAAAGTTCTTCATTAAATGTATTCTCACCAATTTCAACAATCATTTCTTTTTGCACTGGTTCATACCCTTCAGCAGTTAATGTCAATGGATATTTTCCCGGTGAAATCTGTTTTATATTTAGTGGACTCTTAGAGGTATTGTAGTTGTCAAAACTGATTAGAGTATCAGAAGGACTGGCCTCTATTGTAATATTAGAAAACGGTTGGAGTATTTGAGTGATTTCATTTAACCCTTCTTTTTCTATTTCTACGTCAAGTGTTTCGCTGTAATGCCATTCTTTATGAAAAGAAATGATATGCTTTCCAGCGTCTATGTATGTTTCGATAGGAGTTTCACCAATTTTATTACCATCGATACTGACTAAAGCACCTGATGGGTCCGAAAATATTTTTGTTTTTCCCTCTTGCTCTAAAGTTACCTGTAAATACCTTTTGGAATACTGTTTGACATCCAGGTAAAAGGTTCGAGGGATATATCCCTCGTGTGAAACCTGTATATAATGTTTCCCAACAGGCAACTCTCTCTCAAATGTTCCGATAGTTTCATATTGTTCATTAACGATGATTTGACTATTTTCCGGAAATACTTCTATTGATAAAACGCCTGAAGGAATCATTTCCAGACGGATAGATGTTGCTTCCGAAATTGTTATGACTTCTTCAAGCGTATTATACCCAGGTTTTTCAGCTTTAAACGTGTAATCGCCTTCCATCAAAAACAGCATTTCCGAAAGAATTCCGGTTCTATCTGTGATCCCGAATAAGGTATTGTTGATGTATACAGAAGTATTACCAGGGACTGTTTTTATCTTTACCGGTACAGCCAAGAAAATTGAACAAAAAAGCACGATTATAACCCATATTGTTACAAATTGGCGTGTCATTGCTTACGCCTCCCAATATTATTGATATTCGACATTTGGAAACTGTATTTCCCCTACATTTGTCCAAGTTAATACACTTCCAACTTTTTGTGTGGGCTCAGGATCTGAAGTTATGATTGTTGCATCTTCAGGAAAAATGAAAACCAATTTAGAATTGGAATTCTCCTTCAATTCTAATCTGTTTTTCCCAAAATCTGTTATCCACCCATTTTCTGTTTCTTTCACCATTCCTGTTACTATATTTTCTTCTTCAATGCGCATCATACCATTTTCTTTGTATGCCACTGCTTCATATTCCAACAGTTCAATTGGTCTGTCAGATTGTTCCTCGAGTTTGGTTAAAACTTCTTTATAATTAGCCATCTTTTCTTCATTTGATACTCCATTAAAGTATTCTAAAGATTCTTCCATATCGGATTCTTTTTCATAAGAGAACAAGACGGTATTCTCGATTTTGGTTTCCAAACCTCTTTCAAATGAATAGGTTGCTTTAAATTCAATCTGCTCATAATTTTGTCGATTATTAAAAAAAGTAAAAATATTAAAACCCGCAAAAACAATAATAACCGCTAATAGGATCCACATTAACTTCTTGTTATTCATTAATAAACTCACACTCCATCTTAATTTTTTATTTTTTATTCCATCTTGGTAATTTTTCTTTAAACTCTTTAAAAACCAAAGAAGCCGTTCGCTTAAGATTATAATTAGAAATCTCTCTTATCATAGGAAAAAAGATCAAAAAATAGATCAATATAACTATAAGCAGGACACTCAGCAGCAGGCCAAATGCTGTTTTTTGTCCAAGAATAATTGCATTCTCCAGTACTCTGTCGTTTTTGTACAAACCCTCAATTAAAGCAGGACGGATTTGTGTATATGAATTAATAATACCATTTTCAGATTTTTCAAAAGCCAGATCGTAAAATTGTAACACTATTTTTTTGAGATATTGTGTGGCTTCTTCGATTTTCTTGTTGGGATCTATTAAAAACCAAGTTTTTTTTGTGTTCACTTCCAAAAATTCATCTAAGGTTCTCCTAAATGTATTGATAGTCCATAGATCAAATTCAAGTCCTTTTTCAGTATTTAAAATGGATATATGAATATCTGATATTAATTCATTTATCCTCATAGAATGGTGTTGCAGGGTATTTGTATCAATCATTAAGGTTCCGGCCAAAAAAATTAAGACACCGACCGATAAAATCATGATTATTGACATGATAAGCACATAATTTGATAATTTCAATGTATAAACCTCTCATTTACCCATTGTTATTCTTCTAATTTATCAATAATATAATTCTCGATCCAGCTACTTTCCACGCTTGTCTGGTTTCCGGTTTCCATGTCTTTCACAACATATATTCCGTTGTCAATTTCTTCATTACCAATGATAATCGTATATTTTGCCCCTATTTTCGATGCATATTTCATTTGGCTCTTCAAACTCCTTTCCATTAAATCATATTCAACACTAATATTCTTTCTTCTTAAAAAGCGTACTATTTTCATGAGATAAGGCTCTGCTTCTTTGCACATACCCAACACAAAGATCTCGGAAAGAGGTTTGGTCTTTATTTCCACTTCTTCTTCTTTCATAATGGATAAAATTCTTTCAATTCCACAGGCATAGCCTACCGCAGGAATATCCTTTCCACCAAGCTCTGCAATAACGTGATCATAGCGTCCCCCACCCAGAATATCCAGAACATTACCTAAGTAGGGGTATTTCACTTCAAAAACCATACCTGTGTAATAATCAAGCCCTCTGACTAAAAACGGATTTTCTTCGAAGGTAATTGATAACTGTTCAAGTTGTCTCTTAATCTCCGAATACTCTTTGGAACAATGATCGCATAAGTACTCACTTATTTTAGGCGCTTTTAGTTTCAATGGTTCGTCTTTCGGATTTTTACAATCCAACAGTCTGAGAATATTTTTATCGAATCTTTCCTTACAAACCTCACATAATGCACTGTAATGTTTCTGATAATACTCTTTTAAGGCTTCCTTATAGCTCAATCTATCCTGAGAACACCCGAGATGATTGATTTGAAAATGATAATTGTGTAAATGCAAACTTTCAATCAAATACTTGGCTTGCCATATGATTTCTGCATCAGCTTTTGTAGAAGCTGATCCGATAATTTCAACACCAAATTGGTGAAATTGTCTGTATCTACCTGTTTGAGGTTTTTCATAACGGAACATAGGTCCCATGTAAAACACTTTTTGAGGTAAACCAAGACTCATAAGGTTGTTTTCCAAAAAAGCTCTAACAACAGGAGCTGTTCCTTCAGGCCTCATGGTCATACTTCTTTTTCCCTTGTCTTCAAAGGTGTACATCTCTTTTTGAACAATGTCTGTTTCATCACCTACACTTCTTTTGAATAATTCGGTTCTTTCAAGGATAGGCGTCCGAATCTCCTCAAAACCAAAAACTCTTGCAGATTCCTTGGCCTTATTCTCAAAATGATGCCAAAAAAGGCTATCTTCACCAATTATATCGTATGTGCCTTTAGGTCTTTTTATCAAAGGCATTCCCTCCTTGATTATTTGTTTCCAAATATGTCATGAGCTTCTTGAAAACCGAAACAAACGCCGCAAGATGAACACTCATAATGCCTACAATCGCTTGTTTGAAGTCCTAAAAAGCTTTTTTTGTATTCATCTACTAAAAACTCTTTTCTAATTCCAGAATTAATATGGCTCCATGGAAGGTTTTCATTAAAACCCCTAGCTCTTATAAATTTCTCAGGCATGATATCAAATTCCTTAAATGATTGAAGCCATCTTTCATATGAAAACTTGTCTTTCCATGCTTCAAGATACCCTCCATTATTAGCAACTTTTAATATCACTTCTTCGAGTTGCCTGTCTCCACGTGAAAG
>CAYUYU010000025.1:0-19298 GCA_964449405.1 uncultured Thermotogaceae bacterium | reverse complement strand
ACTTGATTTTGCGAATATGTCTTCAAAATTGACCTTTTTGCAGTGCAATCATATATTTTATCGCGTTTTGAAAAAACGCGCGTAGGGGATCCCACGATGCGTTAATTTTCGTGTATAATCAAATGGGAAAGTATTTGGGGTTTACAAACCCGAGGTGTTTAGTTGAAGTTGTTAGTCCATAAAAAGAAAAAATGTGTGGTGGGCTTTTTATACGAAAAGGATGAGAGTTTCAGCCGGTATCAAACCAACGGTTTTTATGAACCGATTCCCTTAGATGAAATCGAGGATTATTTTGTTGAAAAAAACGAAAATGGTTTTACTCTCGTCATTGAAAGAGGAATCAGGTATAGAAACTTATATGTGGTTGATATTTACACCACAAGAAAAGAAGCGGAATCAGCAGCTAAGATTCTTTTTTTATGAGTTTATTAACTATACTACACGTGTAACCCGTAAACGAAATATATTAATGATGCCAAGTTCAGCAAACAAAGTATATCCGGCGCCGTCTAAGACGAATGTATACAGGCCCGTTATGTCATCAACGTGAAATTTTGAAGCGGGGTTCCCTGCAATATGCACTACCATCGATGTTCCCTCTTCCAAATGAAGTGTTATTTGTCCTCCGGAAGGGATAAATTCTGTTGATGCCCCTTCGTTTATGCTGACTTGAATATTCCAAGCCACATTGTTATGAATCGTAATGTCATGTGAGGGATTTGAAAAATCGATCGTTACCGAACAACTGCAAAATACAAGAAGTACCAATATGGAAACCGCCAACAACCACACTCTTTTTTTATTTTTTTTCATTTACATACACCTCCGTTGTTTTTGTTATATGCAATACTGCATTTTTACGAAAGTGTCGCAAGACAGATATTGTAAAACAAATGGCTTGGAACTAAAAGTATGCTATTTTTCACCGATGAAAGACAATAAATGAACTTTTGCTTGTTTTTTGAAGTAAAAGGATAGCTCTCCTTTTTGTTTCAGTAAATCGGATTCAATATATGAAATCTTTTGAAAAGCTGAAAAGCAGTTGATTAGTTTTTCATAATACAAGAGAACTTCAATATCTTTGAACTCCTCTTCAATCATGTTCCTGTCATGGGTGTAAAAGAACAGTTCAAACCATTTTCCCATGGGTTTTAAAAAACCTTGAATCGTGTTGACCGGAGATCTTTTCTTAAAAATACCATAGGTTTGTGTCCCGAAACAACTATAAATATAATCCGCACTCTCTTTTGCAAGTGGCATTTTTTCATAATCCCCGCACATAAAAATCGCCTTGGGATTCTTTTTGTTCATTTTCAAAATCCGTTTGAAATTTTTAATCAATAAAAATCTCGGATCAAGACCAATATAGAGAAAATCGCTTTTTTGCTCAAGCAGAGCGTCAATAATTCTGTTACTGAGAATACCACTGTGTGTCATGTGGTCTAAGATAATACTGCCATCTTTGATTTCCTTGGCCATTTTGATTCCAAGCCAATTCGTTCCGGTGGTCAACGCGTTGATATAACTCGAGGGCAACATCTGCTCATGATTGATGAGATCTTCTTTTTTCTCAAAATACTTTTTATATTTGGCCCCTTCAAATTTCCTGTCAAATAACTCTTCGTATTCAGCCCCTTCAAAAACAACGATCCCGTCAATGATTTCCGCTTTGTATCCGCATTCACACTTGAGGATGCCTGAAATCAAACAACTGTATGAAATCTCTCCGTTATCGACATACAAGGGTTTCCCGCATTCCGGGCATACCAGAATTCCAAGAAGCTCGATGGGGAAACCTGGTTGATCATCACTAGCGGTTTCCACCTCTTCAAAAGTTCTAATCTCCTCTATCTTTTTTAATATCTCCTCTTTTGCCATCATAAGCTCTTTCGTTTTCCTCTCGATATCTGATTGTTTATCTTCGAAAAGGGAGAGAAGATCCTTTTTCATTGGAATGGTATGTTTGGTTGATAACCTGAAAAAGGAAAAATAACGTGATATTTCCTCAATGGTAAAATCCATGTCTTTTAACAACAGAATGTTTTTCATATCCTCAACACAATTTTGATCGTAAATATTACTATTACCAATTTTAACAGGTGTCAGCAATTCTTGATCCGTATAATACCTTACAGTTTCACGGCTGACGTTGAACTTCTTTGAAAACTCCCCTATTCTCATGGATTCACCTCTTTAAAAAACCACTAAAACTCAAAAACAGAATTCGTTGTTATGGGTCACAGTTTTTTCAAAGGCACGATCTAAATGCTGAATCATATCGGGAAGCAATGTGTTATTCCAGAATGGATTTGAACTTGCTTCCATTTTAATTTTTCCTTTTTTAAATTGGTCCGAGAAAAGATACTTGCCGGTGAATATGGGGACAAAATCCGAGACTTCCATTTCTACTAAATCGTAATTTTTCCTTCTTATCGATTTGACACCCTCTTTTGAGATTGATAGTATTTTGTTGTTTTCTTTAATCTCTTTATCGATGAATTTGATTGCAAGTGGCATTTCGGGAAGGTTCAATACTGTTAATATCTTCTTGATGGCATATTCGATATCCAGAATTTGAATCATTCTTGTCGGATAGATTTGCATTTTGACATGCGAGCTTCCGGCATGATAGGTATCCGTAAAAATATCAATGGGAAAATCCGGCGGAGCCTTAAAAAAATGAATGGTATCTATCTGATCTCTGAATTGAGCGAGAAAATCTCTAAATGTCAGAAGTCCTTTTAAATCAAAAAATGAAAGTTTGTAAACCGTCATGGTTCTTTCTTTTATCTCATATAACATACTCCCGATGTGTTGCCCATATTCATTTTTCAAGAAACAAAGTTTCCAGGATTTATTCTGGAACATTCCTTTAAAGTAAGCATCAGGTAAGTGCATGGGGTTATAGAACCCCTCACTCCATTCACGTTCGTATATATCTCGAAGGACGTTATTAGCTAATTCTGAATGATACATGGAAATAGTTTTCGTTGGATAAAGGTCTTCCGCCTTTTTATTGGAGAAATTCCTCATTGGAATCTCTATTTTCCACAAATCCAAGGCATCTTCAAAACCAAACTGTTTATAATAGCTGTTTTTAAAAGGGTCCAACGCAAACAATTTGATTCCCGTTTCTTTTGCCACCTCTCTTTGATGTTCAAAGAGTTTTCTCCCCATCCCGAGATTTCTGTAGCCGGGACGGGTTACAAAACCGTCAAAATAATGGATATCAAACGAAATCGATCTTATTTTAACCTGTCCCTGATAAGCTACATAGGATGAAAGTAGCAAATCATCTTCAATCACACCCCAAACAAATTCCCATAAATCATCTGAATTCATAACAGCAGTAATGGATTCTGAATCAAAAGGTGCAGCAAAACACAGCCTGTAAAGGTCTTTAACGAGTTCTTGCTGGTTCTTGGTTAACTTCTCAATCTTCATAACTCATACCTCCATGTTTTTTGAAAAGCATGACAATAATCATCCTTCGTTCTCGATTCATTATTATACTTTAAACGAATAAGATAACAAAATGGATAAAGAATGGTATGATTACTCTTGGGAAAAGTATTTGATACTCCAAGGAAAATCAGTTTCGTTACATGAACGTACCACTCATCTCATGAATAGTTACAATTTTATGCTTTAATTAGAATCGAATGATTGTCGAACAAAAAACGTAAAAGTCGTTGAAAAGGATGGAAAGATGAAGAATCTTTTTTTGATACTTATTTTCATATTAATCACCATGACTTCACTTTCGGTTGTTAAAATAGGTGTTTTCCCTGGACTTCCACTTATTGGCTGGGAGGGCGAAAATCCCATAGGTATCTATCCTGATTTGATCAAAGAAATTGCAGAGCTCGAAAATTGGGAGATTGAATATGTCAAAGGTGAATTTGAAGAACTTTATAATAAGCTTCTTAACCGTGAAATTGATATTCTGCCCGGTGTCGTTTACTCTCCGGAAAGGGCCAAATTACTTGACTTTAATCAGGAGCACATCCTCTCCTCATATGGAACCGTTTACGTTCCAATTGAATCAAAGTTTAACTCACTGTTGGAGCTGGAGAAAAAGAATATTGCAGTGGCGAAAAAAGCCATCAATTATATCGGTATATTTGGCATTAAGACCATCTTTGAATCTTTGAATATTGAAGTCACCTATATAGAAAAAAACAATTACGAAGAAGTTCTCCAATCGGTTGCGAACGGAGAAGCGGAAGCTGGTGTTGTAGACAGTATGTTCGCGGCTCTGAACGCCCACAATTATTCCATAAAGTCAACTCCCATTGTCTTAAATCCGTCGGATATTCGACTTGCATTTGTTCCTGGAACTGAAAAAAGTCAAAGTCTGATCGCTGGATTTGATGAACAAGTAAGAGCCATGAAAGACGATCCCAAATCCTTCTTTTACAGGAATAACGAAAAATATCTGCATAACAAAGAATTTGTGGATAATCCCTTATTAACGCAGATTCTCATTGTCATTTCAATTTCTGCTTTAATCTTATTCGGCGGTATCCTCTATTTAAGACATAATGTAAAAATCAGAACGTTTGAAATTGAAGAAAAGAACGCTAAATTAAATGTTGTAGAGTCAAAGGTTAAAAAAACGTATACTGAACTAAAAATAGCAAATGAGCGATTAAAAGATACACTGGATAAATTTGAAGACATGGTTTTAATAGCAGGCGCTTTGGGAGTACGCGATTTGAATGAAAAGGACTTTTTGGATCTCTTTTTGGAAAAAACAATGGACATCATTGATGAGGCAGATTACGGGTCCATATCTATGATTAAAAACGGTGTATGGAAATTTGTTTCCACCGTTGGATATGACCTCAATCTGCTTTCTCAATTAACTCTTAAAATAGACAAAATGCATTTAATGAAGACCGTCGAAATTGTAGATGACCTGTATGATCGTTATGATGAAGATTTTAGTAAATCAGATGCAAAAATATTACGACAGGCGGTAAAACCCTTTAAACAATCTCTCATTTCTCCATTTTACATTGAAGGTGAATTTGTTGGGAATCTTTCGTTAGACATCTCAAAAAGCAGTGGCCATGTTTTCTCTGAAGAAACCAAGGCCATCTTAAATTCGATTTCCAAAATCGCGGCTTCTTTTTTAGAGTTAAAGCAGAACGCTAAGAACAAAGAGGAATTTCAGACAAATGTTATTTTGTCACTGGTTAAAGCCATAGAATACTATGACATCTACACCAGAGGTCATTCCGAGAGAGTTGCAGCTTATTCAACTTTCCTGGCTGAAAAAATCGGCCTGTCAAAAAAGATAATCAATAAGATATATTGGGCCAGTCTGGTTCATGACGTAGGAAAAATATTTATAGCTCGGTCAGTATTAAACAAAACGACCTTTTTGACTCCTGAGGAATTTGATGAAATCAAGAAGCATTCCGAAAAAGGTGAGGGGATTCTCAAAGAAACGAAAGGTATGTCGGAAATATCCAAAATTGTCCGATACCATCATGAAAGATGGGATGGAACCGGTTATCCGGATGGGCTTAAGGAGGAGCAGATTCCGTTGGAATCAAGAATCATATCCCTTGGTGACAGCTTTGACGCCATGACAAGTGACCGGACGTATAGAAGAAGAATGAGTTATGAGGATGCCATTGAAGATATCAAAAAATACAGCGGAACACTCTATGAAACAAGTCTGGTCAATGCCTTTTTGTGCAAAGACTTGCAAAATCTCTATCATCAACTAAAACAGAATAACTAACATCTCCACAGTGTTTTTTTTTGGCCAGTGGACTGATGGTATAATATAGAAATGACATTTTGTTAATAAAAGAAATCCAACGGCCTTGTACATTTTGGAGGAAAAATGTGGCATAAACATCTTGAAGTGTTATTGGAAAATGGTCCTGTCGGGTACGCCTATCATAAGATTGTAACAAATACAACAGAAAAAACCTTGGATATCGTCTTTTTAAAATGCAACCATCTGTTTGAACAAATCATGGGAACAAAGAAATCCGATATGATCCATCGTACATTTAATGACCTTCAATGGAACGGTGAAAATCGAAAAATTCACCGAACAGAAATCTACAAAAACATTGCCCTAAAAGGCGGTTATGAAACCTTTGAATCATACAGTAAAAATCTCAATCGATGGTATAAAGTTCAAGTTTTTTCGCCTCAAAAAGGCTTTTTCGTGACACTTTTTACAGATATTACAACAGACAAAGAAAAACACAAACAATTGGAAAACTTTTTCGATATCAACCTTGATCTCTTGTGTATTGCTGACTCTGAAGGGAAATTTGTGAAATTAAACAAAGAGTGGGAACGATTGTTGGGTTATGATGTTGCAGAACTTAAAAGAAGGCCTTTTTTAGATTTTGTCCACCCTGATGATGTCGAACCGACAAAGGAAGTAATGAAAAAACTGGGCAATAATGAAGACATTCTTAATTTCACTAATCGCTATCTTTCCAAAACCGGGGATTATAAAATTATCGAATGGCGGTCACATCCTCATGGCGACCTGATTTATGCAGCTGCAAGAGACATCACCGATAACAGGGCAAAGGAGAAAGAAGTCACAAGTATTCTTGAAACCACCATTGATGGTTTTTTTATTGCAGATGTAGATGGTAATATCACTAAAGTCAACTCAGCTTTTTGTAACATGCTGGGCTATGAAAAACAAGAACTGTTAAGCATGAACATCCTTGATTTTGAAGCGTGTGAAACTGAAGATGACATTGAGAATCGAAAACAAAGAATTCTGAAAAAGGGATTTGATCGATTTCAAACAAAGCATAGAAGGAAAGACGGAGAGGTTTTGGATGTTGAAATAAGCGTCACTGTTTTTACTGCTGATAAACCTAAAATGGTTGTTTTCATCAGAGATATCACCGAACAAAAAAAAGCACAAAAAAAAGTTGAAGCAGCCGGCAAGGTAAAAAGCGAGTTTCTTTCCAACATGAGTCATGAAATACGAACACCATTAAACGGTATCATCGGCTTTACCGATTTATTGAAAAATACACCTTTAAATCCGAACCAAAAGCGGTTTTTAGAGAGTATTTACTCAAATGCCAATTCTTTATTGAATATCGTCAACGATATCCTCGATTTTTCACAAATCGAAGAGGATAAATTGCAGTTAAAACAAACCTTATCGGATGTGCATGCACTCATTCAGGAAGCGGTTGCGTCTTTTCAAGAAGAAGCCCTAAAAAAAAGTTTGGATTTAATCGTTACAGTTGATGAACATCTTCCCAAATTTGCATATGTTGATTACGCAAGACTCAAACAGGTACTGATCAATTTGCTTAGTAACGCGGTAAAATTCACAGAAAATGGGCAGATTGAATTGACCGTTCAATTCAGTGCCCTGTCTGAGAAAACCGGGGAGTTCTTCTTTTCTATCAAAGATACAGGCATTGGGATGAGCCATAAACAGCAAAATAGTATATTTAAAGCATTTTCGCAAGGGGACACTTCCATCTCGAAAAAGTTTGGGGGAACGGGTTTGGGCCTTATTATCTCTCAGAGGATCGTTCAAAAAATGGGAAGTGAAATTCAATTTGAAAGTGAACGGAATAAAGGATCAACCTTTTACTTTCAACTGAAGGCGAATTATAAAAGAACTCAGGAATTTGAAAACGACTCCATAAATGAGTTTAATGAGGAAAGCGAACCGATAAAAGGTGTTAATCATATAAACCACAAAGTCACAAACGATACACCCACCTTTCTGATTGTGGATGATGTGGAAACAAGCAGATTTTTACTCAGTGAGTATTTAAAAGAATTTGAAGGAGATATCAAGATTCTGGAAGCCGTTAATGGGAAGCAAGCTGTTGAGATAATCAAAAGAGAAAAACCGGACCTTGTCTTAATGGATCTGTTCATGCCCGTACTGGATGGTTTAAAAGCGACAAAAATCATCAGGGACTTTGAAGAGAAACACCAACTCAAACGAACGATCATCTTTGCTTTGACTGCAACGGCAACAAAAGTTCAAGAGCAGGAATGCTATAATATGGGTATGGATGCGTATCTTACAAAGCCTCTGAAAAAAGTTCAGCTTTATGAGAAAATCCATCAATTTTGGAAACCCAAAAAATCACACGGAACTTCCGGAGCAGATCAAGCATTGGACATTTCGAACGATCATGAATTGGCAACCCTCTTAAACTCGTTAAAAGAAATGTTGATAAAAAATGATCTATCGGCAATCGATTTCTTAGAAAACAACGAAAGAGAACTTGAATCTCTTGGGGATGCTGATAGCCTAAAAAAGCTGAAGAACCAAATCATTAATTTAAAATATCAAGAAGCACTATATGATTTGAATGAGCTGATAGAAGCTTCTCTTAAAAGGCAAAAGTGAGGACATTCCTATGCAAAAAAAGCAGACTGTTTTGATTGTAGATGATGTAACCCAAAACATTGTCATCCTAAATAACACACTAAAGGCAGCGTACAACACACTATTTGCCAAAAGTGGCGAAGAAGCCTTAAAAATAGCAAGGGAAAACAAACCGGATCTGATCCTTCTTGACGTGATGATGCCGGGCATGAACGGATTTGAGGTATGTAAAGAACTAAAAAAAGATGAAGCATTAAAAAACATCCCCGTCATTTTCGTCACTGCCCTCAACGACACCGGAAATGAATCCGAAGGTCTGAATCTTGGCGCCGTTGATTATATTCGAAAGCCCTATAATATTGATATCGTGAAATTACGTGTTAGAAATCATCTCAAAATGAAAGAGTACCGAGATGAACTCATCAGATTGTCAAATACAGACAGACTAACAGCAATCCCCAACAGAAGAGCTATCATGGAAGCCTTCGAAAGGGAAATAAAATTATCTATTCGCAATCAGCAGCCAATTGGTTTTATGATGCTTGATATCGATTTTTTTAAAAACTACAATGACAACTATGGACACATAGCCGGTGATGTCACACTTTATGAAGTAGCTCAAGCCATATCCAAAATATTGGAAAGGCCAACAGATATGGTTGGTCGCTATGGCGGGGAAGAATTCTTATGCATTCTTCCCAACACGGACAAAAAAGGAGTCATGAAAAAATCACAGGATATCTTGGAAGCCGTCAGTGGGTTGGGTATCCCGCATCAATATTCAGATGTCTCATGTGTGATCACCATCAGCATTGGTGCCTGTTCGCTTGTACCTGAACTGAACAAAACAGTGGAATACTACGTAGATCTTGCCGATAAGGCTCTTTACCATTCAAAAAACACGGGAAGAAATAAAATCTCATATTGTCAACAATCAGCACTTTAATTACCATAAAACGTAGAAACAGCCTGTGATCTTTCAACCTTCCAGCTGTTTATTTATAGTTGCTCTTGCACCGTCCTGGCAATGATTTCCGCCTGATGATATTTGTCCAAATCAACGAAGTAATCACTGTATCCGGCAACCCTAACCAAAAGATCTTTATATTCCTCGGGCTTCTTCTGCGCATCTTTTAACGTCTCTGAATCCACCACATTAAATTGGATGTGATGCCCATTCAGCTTAAAATAGGTTTTGATCAGTTGCATCAGTTTTTCAACGGCTTCTTCCCCTTCAAAGACAGAGGGAAGAAATCTTTGGTTGAGTAATGTCCCCCCCGTTTTGACCTGATCCATTTTTGATAGCGATTTAATCACCGCCGTGGGTCCGTTCGTATCCGCACCATGTGTAGGGGAAGTTCCATCGGATTCTGGCATATGAGCGAGCCTGCCATTGGCGGTTGCCCCCAGTTTTTTACCAAAATAAACGTGGCAGGTGGTGGAGAGCATGTTCATATGATAGCTCGTTCCCTTGGTATTTTGCTTACCATCAATGGTTTCGTATAACATAGAGAAAACATCCCGCATAATCATATCTGCCTGATCGTCATCGTTGCCGTAAAACGGGGTCTTATTCCATAAAAATTGCCGTACTATCTCCTCGCCTTCAAAATTTCGATTTAAAATCTCGATTAAATCGGTTAAAGAAAACCGCTTGTCTTCATATACATGTTTTTTTAAAGCAGAAAGGCTGTCTGTAATCGTTCCAATACCACAGCATTGAATGTAATTGGTATTATATCGCGGACCACCTTCATAATAATCCCTGCCCTTTTTAATACAGTCACTGATTAAAACACTCAAGAAAGGAGCTGGCATCTCTTGAGTATAGATCCTTTCAATCAAATTGTTACCGGCGATCTTAATATCGACAATAAAGTTAAGTTGCTTTTGGAATCCCTTCAAAAGGGCCTCATATGAAGTAAAGCTTGACACAGGACCGGTTTTTACAGATACTTGTTTACCGCTCAAGGGATCAACTCCGTTATTCATAGTAAGCTCAAGTATCTTTGGCACATTCAGATAACCGGTCAGGATATATGCCTCTTTTCCAAAGGCACCGGTTTCAATACAACCGCTGCAGCCTCCTTCTCTCGCATCTTCAATCTTCTTGCCAACCCTCACCATTTCCATTACCGTTTCATCTGCATTAAACACACTGGGATAGCCATAGCCTTTTCGGATTAGCTGGCAGGCTTTTTTTAAGAAAGCATCGGGTGTTTTATAACTGACTTGAATATTACAACCGGGTTGTAACAGGTGAATCTCATCGATCACCTCAAGCAACAGATAAGACAGTTCATTCACGCCATCACTACCATCTCTTTGCAACCCGCCGATATTGATATTAGTGAAGTCATTATAAGTGCCGCTTTCCAAAGCGGTCACACCAACTTTGGGTGGGGCAGTTTGATTGTTAAATTTGATCCAAAGACATTCCAGAAGTTCCTTTGCCCCATCTTTGTTAAGGTTACCCGCCTCTGTATCCTTTTTGTAAAAAGGATACAGATGTTGGTCTAAATGGCCGGGATTCATGGCATCCCACCCGTTCAACTCCATTACCGTTCCCAAATGGACAAACCAATACATCTGAATGGCCTCATGTAGCGTTTCAGGCTTATGAGCGGGAACCTTTCTGCATACACGGGAGATTTCTCTTAATTCGTCAATCCGACGTTGATTTTTCTCTGACTTTGCCATTTCATCTGCCAACAGGGCGTGTCTCTTGGCAAAGATCACTATTGCCTCGCAGGAAATCATCATGGCTTCCAGTTCCTGCGATTTGTCATAAGCCAACTTATCCGTCAAAAAGTCTAAAGTTTCTTGTGCTTGCTGGATTTGAGCTTTAAAATCATCCATTCCCATCTGATAGATTTTACCGTCAAGTGTGGTGTGTCCGGGCGCTCTTTGCTCCATAAATTCAGTAAAAACACCGGCTTCATAAAGCCTCTGCCATTCATCAGGCATGTTGGGGACAATTTTATCGCGAATACTTCTTTTGCTCCAGAAGGGGATAATCTCTTTTTCATAGATACTCATATCTTTCTCCGAAACTTTATAGGAAGTCATCGGACGCTGATCAAGGACTTTTAAATCTTCAAGGCTGTGGCAAGTCAACTCCGGAAAAGTGGGAACGAATTTGGGAAAAGGTCCCCTTTCACCAACGATCAACTCATCCGTACCGATGTAAATCGTCTGCTTTTCACACAAGTTTTTGAAATTCAATGCCCGAAGAATTGGTGTTGAATATTTCCCCTGATTCTTCTTGTAAAAATCGGTCACCAACCTCGCTCGTTCGGTTGAGATATGGGGTTTTGCCTTGTAACTCTTCTCTCGAAGACTTTTTATCCTTTCATTCATCATTATCCTCCGATCTTCACTTCAAAGCCTTGAGTTTGAAATATCTCTTTGATTCTTTCAATTTCTAAACACCTGTTATTCTTATGGATGCCGGGGTCCATGATTTTTTTGCTTGTTTTTTCAACCATCTTTTGTTGTTTGACTGAAGAGAGATCGTGATAGGCCAATAAATGCACTCTGCCTGTAAAACCATATTCCCTGAGCATTTCCATGATCAAGCTAATGTTTTCCTGAGTATTATTGATACCGGGGATGATGGGAATTCTAATCCAAAGAGGTATATTTTCTGAAATCAGAAACCTCAGGTTTTTCAGAATAAGGATGTTGGAAACACCTGTGTATTGAATATGCTCATCTTCATTAACAAACTTGATGTCATAGAGAAAAAGATCTGTGTGTTCTTTTATTGCATCAATCTTTTCAAGGGGGGCAAGCCCTGAAGTATCCAATACCGTATGAATTCCTTGGCTTTTGCATTTGATAAGCATTTCATTCAAAAATTCAAACTGAAATAAAGGCTCCCCTCCGGAAAAAGTTACACCACCATCTGATTCGTCAAAAAAAGGGATATCTTTCTTAACAATTTCCATCAATTCATCAGATGAATAACAAACCCCATTTTTACTCAAAGCGTTAGCGGGACAAGCTTTCACGCAAGCATCACAATGTGCGCAACAGTCAAGCTGAATCTCTATGATACCTTCTTTTTTTGTAATACATCCCAAACAACAGCTCCGGACACAACTGTAACAATTTAAACAAATCTTGGGATCAAAAAAGAAGGTAGGTTCACTTTGAATCCCCTCAGGATTGTGACACCATATACACCTCAAAGGACACCCTTTTAGAAACACCGTTGTACGAATACCGGGGCCATCATGTATAGAATAGCGCTTGATGTTAAAAACCGTTCCACCCACAATAAACCTCACTCATGATCATAACATTATCGAATAAAATTCGTATATCGCTTCTTTTCCTTCTCAGGAGGTGATACCTTATCCTTTGAATACTCAAGAGACTTAAGTAACCAGGCCATGTTTTTACCCAAAGTTCTCATAATTTGTAGGCCCTCTTCATCCTTTTGTGCATCGGCTGGCTTCGTTCCATGTATCACGTTCCAGTAATTTGAAGCGGGAATCACCATCTCGGAATAAAGAAGATAAATGTTGAGCTGATTGAAAGTTGGCAGACCTCCAGAACGTCTTACTGCACTCACAGATGCTCCCACTTTGTGTCTGAACAAACCACCGTTCACACCGGCCACCATAAACACCCTGTCCAAAAACGATTTCATCGTTCCCCCAACACCCGCATAATGAACGGGTGAACCCAAAAGCACACCATCAGCTACCTTCATCTTTTGGATTGCATCATTAACGTCATCATCAATAACACAACGCTCATCTTTATTTCTGGCACAGTTTCCGCAACCCAAGCACCCCTGCATCCTTTGATCGCCGATTTGAATGATATCAACGGTTATACCTTCTTTATTCAGCTCATCTCCAACCATTTTCAAAGCATGATAGGTGTTTCCCTCTTTTCTCGGACTTCCGTTAATGGAAACGACTTTCATTTGAATACACTCCTTTTCAAACTAAATATATACTGCCATCCATTCTCTTTTATCATACTACAAATGTCTTTGAAATCAATTTAAACGGACTCTTAGCGAATCAATAATTTCTATCTGCTGCCCTGTTGAAAAACAGGGCAGTATCATTATTTGTAGATATTTTGTTTTTACATGTTCATCTTCCACTTACCAATCGGTCTTGCCTTCAACTTTTTATCATCAAATGAATATCTGAACTCAGTTGGACCGATTTCACTGGGCAATTTGACAAATTCGGAATAAATTTGAATATGAACCCCAAGGTAAGCGTGTTCGCTGACTGATATGGAGGGTATTATTTTCCTCCCTTTTCGGTGGGGGTTTTCAGCCTCTTTTGAATAAGGGGCTTCCCGGATATTCTTGATCATGGTCATATACTTCTTTTTCGTTAGTTTTATCTTTGCGAGAAGGTTGGTCAGCTCTAATTGTTTATCTTTTGAATCGATGGTCTTCAATTGTTCGTAAAGCCTTGCCATCGCAGTCGAAAGGAGTCCGGCTTTGTGCAACAGATCAGAAATTTTCAAATTTCTTTTCACGTCTTCTTTTCGCCTCTGATAATTGATGCCTGCAACAAGTAGCGTTCTGACACCTCCCGGGCTGCCTGCAATTTTAACAGCTGTTTTGTTTCCGGCTAATAGGGATCCTCCGGCAACGGTTCCTCTTCCATGAATCACAATATTCTCGCCGGCATATACCACAGAATTCAGTATATAATCTTTACTGATACAGTTGCAGTCCACAATAACTGTGACGTTGTTCAAAAACGAAACAGTCAGGTCCTTTTGACATTCCACTCTTCCCCTTCCGCTGCCGGATACACCACCGTTTATGACGATATTGCTTTCACCGGATATAAAAGTATCCCTTACAACACCATCAATAAAAATGTCGCCCTTTGCATGTACCTGAAAGGGTACTTCCACATCACCATGTACGATCACCGTCCCGTCGAATTCAATGTCACCGACTGAATAATCCAAATTATGGTTAACGATGAAGACCTTTCGGATATGTATTTTCCCAAGATTTGTCAGGTAAGGCTGTCCATCCGCAAGAGCTACTATACCCATACCATCTTCGGAAAGAGTCAGGGTCTGTTTATTGCCAATTAACTGAGGTAAATTGATGTCTTTATATTGTTTAGCGGGAATCTTCTTTCCGGTTACGGTCATACCATCCATACCCTGAATCCCAGGTGTTTTTTTAACAAGGAGGTCCCCTTTTTTACACTGAAAGATCTGTTTTCTCTTGGAAAAATCAACGTTTTTATTTTCAGATTGATTAACCGTTATAAAACCATCTGCCGGGAAAAGATATTCGATTTTGGCATCGGATGATTTTGTGGGGTGTTTTCCTTCTGCAATTAAAATCTTTTCAAATGGTTCTGTGATAATAAAACTACAAAGCTTTTTTAACTTTTCTTTTTTGATCCCATAGATGATATTCTCATTTTTGAGAACCTCGTACAGGACATCTTCTGAAAGTCTTTCTTTTAAGGAACCTGGATAAACCGTCAGATACGCATTCATCGCATCTTCAGATATGGATACAGAAATCTTCACAGAATTGAACGTGCTCATCACTTCATCAACTGTTGATGTAAGTTCATCATCGTCGAGAATGATATCCTTTTCAACCATTTCTTTGACCGTATCCCAGTTGACAGAACCGGAACTGATCGGTGTGATATGTACATTGATTAAACCGGAATGATTATATTCCGTTTTTATGGAATACTTTTCATCCCAAGCTTCCCCATACCTCTTTTCCATCTGCTCAAAGACTTCTTCCATATCTTTGGCTTCAAATTCCCACTTCAATCTTTACTCGCCTTCCTTACATTATATTGGAATTTTTCAGGAATCATTTGTTTCTTGAACTTGATGAATGACTTTCAACAGTTCGCTTTCATTGTAAGGCTTACCTAAATATCCCTCAAAACCAGCTTCAGAGATCTTTCTTTTGTCGTCATCGGAGCTATACCCCGTCAACGCGATCATCGGAGGTGAATTTTCTCCATATTTTCTCCGAATTGCTATCCTCGCTTCATAACCATCCATAACGGGCATTTGTATATCCATGAGTATCAGATCGACAGATTGCAGTTGATCTAATTTTTCAAGACCGTCTCTTCCATCGACAGCCTCTTCAACAGAATAGTCATGTTTTACAAGCATCTTTCTGATGATCACTCGGTTGATCTTGTTGTCTTCAATGATCAGTATTCTCTTGGTTTTGCCTTTTTCTTTATGAGTGTCCAGTGTATCAACCCTATCAGTATCAACTTTAACATCCGTATAAGTCATGGGAATGATAGCTGAAAATTTCGTTCCCTTACCTCTTTGAGTATTTAAAGCGATTTCACCGTTCATGCTATTGATGATGTTTTTTACAATCGTCAGCCCAACACCCATCCCCTGATAATCCTTGGTGAATGACATGTCTTTTTGATAGAAAAAATCGTAGATATGGTCCTGAACATCTTTTTCTATGCCTATTCCGGTATCTTTCACGGATATGTGTAACGCTCCATTTGTCTCTGATTTCTTTTTAAAATCAACAGAGATTTGAACACTCCCTACGGGTGTGAATTTGATGGCATTTGATATTAAATTATTCATTATCTGCATGATTCTCTTTTTATCCGAATAAACCTTTTTTGGAAGATCACTTTTGTTGAAGGTATATTGTAATCCCTTTTCCTTAGCACTGATTAAAAATAGTTTATATGAACTTTCAAGACATTCATTTAAATCAAAAAACTCTTTGTGAATCTCATATTTGTCCTTTGATATCCTGCTGACTTCAAGAAGATCATCGATAATACGGTTCATTTGAGCAGCTGATTCCTTACACAAACTCAGAATGTATTGAGCATCCTCCTTCAAATCCTGTTCTTCAAGGAGCTCCAAAGACCCCATGATCCCCGTAAGGGGAGTTCGCATCTCATGGCTCATGTTGGCGAGAAAGATGTCCTTTGTATTGTTGGCTGCCTGAGCTTCCTTCATAAGGTCCATGGCTTTTGCCTTTTCATTCAACAGTTCATTCTCAGCCTTTTTTCTCATAATGAGTTCCTCTTCAAGTTCTTCTCTAGATACGGTACTTTGAGCAAGGTTATCCGACATTTCATTGAAGACATTCGCAACGGTTCCAATTTCATCGTCGCTCTCATAATTGATTCTGTGGCCAAAATCACCGCTGTGGATGTTTTTTAAGGCTTGGTCCAGTAAACGCATCGGTGTCAGTATCTTGAAATTCACCAATCTCAGCTGATAGACTGTTAAAAGCAAGAAGATGATGAGGATGGTAATGATAGCAATTCTTGCCATCTTCAGATACTCTATCAGTTGAGCATTTGCATTGTTAATAATCTCAAAGGTTCCCTGATTGATCTGATTGGTATCAGCCATAAGCTGAGACGTATACAAAAAGAATTTGTCATCTTCTCTGATGGAAACAGAAAAACCTTCACGACGAAAGTGCTCCGAAAGGATCTTTCCGATGTCTTTGATGTTTTCCGCCCGATCATGAATCTTATTGATTAACGACCGTTCTCTCTCATAGATTGAAATACTTATTAATTCCTCCAAATAACGGTCTATTGAAGCTGACACACTTAACATTTGTTCTAAGATCCTCTCTGAAGGAAATGAACGTAATTCCCTGATTAAAATCGTATTTTCCGTACACCTCTTGTCGATCTCCGATAAAAAATCGACTAATTCAAGCTCTTTTTTTACATTGGCAGAGTAAAGGAAGATAAAGATAATTAATATACATACTGTGATAACAAATAAAAATGATGTGATTTTAAAGTTACTGCCAATTTTCATTCTTTCAACCTCATTGATATAAAAAAACCTTGTCAGGGTTGATTTCTAAAAGGTATTTCGATACCAAATAATCCAGATAATTTGGTAAAGAGATATCTTTACAAGTACCACTTTTAATACACCAGCGTGCTTCTGCTTCCATGGCTTGCAATAGACCTTGGGAAAGTGAAACTGAAAAATCCACATTTTCAATTGTACGTTCGAGTTGATCATCAGTCATTTTAAAATGCTCAGTTAAATAGGCTCGAAAATCATCACCGTTTTTTTCTTTATACCGTTGTGCCTTGACCAATGCATTCAGGAAGCGTTTAATCTGTTCCGCTTTCTTTTCAACGATGCTCTCTTTTGAAAACAAGAGAAAGTACAAGTCCTGACCGGCTTGAACACTTTCATGGGTTACTTCTTCTTTTAGCGCCATAATAATCTTATTGACAAAAGGCTCCCAAACAACAACACCGTCAAGCTGTTCCTGCTTTAATTCTTCCAACATATCGGAAGGGTTAGTATCAATGACTTCAAACGATTCTTGGGATAGATCGTTGTACACAAGAAATCTTTGGAAAAAGAAATCAGCTTGACTTTCAAGTGTTATCCCAATTCTTTTTTTATCAGGTGAAGCAAGATCAACATCTTTTTTATAGATGATACTGTTGACATCGCCGGTTGCTATTGTACTTAATATCCTCAACTCAGGGTTGAGCCAAATATAATTAACCGCCACAAATTCGGCAGCTGTAGCCAGATCAGCATTACCTGCCAGTAGATCATCAACAGAGTTGATACCGGCATCAAAATACGAATAATCCACCTTTAACCGCTCGTCATTAAAAAGGTTTAAGTGTTCTGCATAAAAGATTAAGGCACAAAACTGCCCGTCAAAAACCGAAACTGTTAATTCAAGTTCAGGCTTTGGCTGCCAAAAAAAGATCAGAGCAAAAATAATCACAAGAAAAGAAACAGATGTGCTGATAATCAAGAATTTAAGGGTGGAACTTTTTTTCATGAAATCCACCTCTTTCTATTGACACTAAATGAGAAAATTGAGTCCTAATATTATATTTTACCACATATTCAATATTTGTCACTTAATAAACATTTGTTTCAACATAAACTTAAAAAATACTTTTAATCAAAAGGTTTAATGCCACGATGTCCCTTCTGACAATCGCTATCCCTTCAACAATATCTGGTATAATTAGATAAGAAAGACTGGAAATGAAACAAAGAGGCGGTTTACGGAACAAAACACAATTAATTCAAGAATGGAGGAACATAAATGTCATCAGTCAAAATTGGCATCATAGGAGCAGGAAGCGCCATTTTTTCCATGCGATTGGTAAGTGATATTTGCAAGACCGGCAATTTAAAGGGCAGCGAAGTTGTCCTGATGGATATTGATGAGCAGCGACTCAAGGCGGTCTCTTTTCTTGCAGAAAGGATTTCAGATGAATTTGATGCGGATATCCGCTTTTCGAGTACTACCAAAGTGGACGAGGCCATCGCCAATTCCGATTTTGTGATCAATTCCGCCCTTGTTGGCGGGCACGGCTTTTTGGAAATGATGCGCAAAATTGGAGAAAAACATGGGTACACAAGGGGAATAGACACACAGGAATTCAACATGGTATCGGATTATTACACATTGACAAACTGGAACCAACTCTCATACTTCCTCGAAATCGCTCAAACGATGGAGAATAATGGAGCAAAAAACCCCTGGCTGCTTCAAGCCGCCAACCCGGTGTTTGAGGGAACCACCCTCATACACAGACAAACCAATGCCAACATGGTGGGCTTCTGTCACGGCCATCACGAAGTTACACACCTTGCCGGTGCCATCGGCATCCCCATGTCCGAGATCGTTTGGCAGGTTGCAGGGGTGAATCACGGGATATGGCTTAACCGGTTTGAAAAGAATGGGGAAAACCTTTATCCAAAACTGGAAGAATATTTCAACAACAGAAAAGAATGGCATCCCAAAGACCCACCCGATGACCAGCTCTCACCAGTAGCTTGGGACCTTTACAAATTCTACGGTATGTTCCCCATCGGTGACACGCAAAGAAATGCCAGCTGGAAATACCACTATGATTTGGAAACAAAGAAAAATTGGTATGGAGAACCC
>CAYUYU010000024.1:11782-19865 GCA_964449405.1 uncultured Thermotogaceae bacterium | reverse complement strand
GGTCGTGAGCGGCTGAGAGTCTGATTTTTGTGATGGAGAGCAGCATTTCCAGCATAATTCCTGAGAGTTTATCCGTCAGGACCAGTTTTTCATAACCGGTTTTGATTTGGAAATAGCCAACGATAACGGTAACCGTTAAATTTAACAGTGGAATACCCAACGCCATGAGTGCAAGCGCGGGGCTGTATAGGAACAGGACGACGATGTAAAAAACGGAGAACACCGCTGAAAGTAGCGAGTCCGAGATAACATTGGCCAGGATCATACGTATTTGATAAAAGCTAAGCATCTTTTTACCGATTTCTCCCGATGGATAACGCCTGAAAAATGAGGGTGGTAAGTCGATGAGTCGGTTCCACAGAGCGATTTGGGTTTGCATGTCGGACTTGAATTCTATTTTGGTGGTCAACAAAGATTTACTCAGGTCAAAGATGACAGCAGCCACCACAACAGCAGACAGAGCTGCGATGATCTGATACAGTCCTTCCGACTGTCGGGCAGGGATTTGGTTTTCCAGCAGATAACCCGTAATCACAGGGACCAAGGCGCTTAAAAAGCCGGAAATGGAACCGATGATGAATATGCTTAACAAACTGGCTGGTTTCAGTGATTTGGCAA
This sequence comes from uncultured Thermotogaceae bacterium, assembly GCA_964449405.1. Taxonomy (GTDB): domain Bacteria; phylum Thermotogota; class Thermotogae; order MWEM01; family MWEM01; genus JASUTC01. The sequence continues at coordinate 19,247 of CAYUYU010000024.1, read as the reverse complement.
TAAAGGATAGCAGCTCTTTCATGCCGATGGGTTTGTTGGGAAAAGGTCTGTACAGGTAATATCCGTATAGTTGATATCCTTGAGAGCCTCTTACACTTGTGGGAATGTTGAGTTGTTGGTCTTGAGAGGGGATATAGGCCTGGTAATGATTAGACTTTCTAATCATCGCTACCGGCTCCCCTTCTGTTGTCATGGTGAGAAAATGTCCCAAATCTTTGGCCGGCCAATCTTTTTCCAGGTCAAATCGTCTGTATCTGAAACCACTGTTTTTGGAGATAGTGGCTAGGGGATCATTGGACATGGCAATCTTTTTGTCGTCTAACTCGGGGATGGTAAATCCCATGACTTGTCCCAAACGGACACAGGCTTTTAACAGACTGTTATCCGAGGGTAAGGGTTGATCCGTTCCCGTTTTTTCTTTGTTGGCGTATAACGCTCTTAAGGTGTTTTCTGAGAGCTGCTTCAACCGCTGATCTCTGTCCCGGGTTTTTTTGATGTTTCTTAGAACGTTGAGCTCCTGTTCCGAAATCTGTTCGAAGGTTAAGAGAACCGTAGTTTTTTGAAATCGTTTATAGGTCTTGATGGAGACCTCTTCCGGTGGTGTGAGCTGATTATGAGGCGGGTTCAGGTTTGAAATCAATCGGGTGCATAGCCTTTTTACTGCCGCCAAGTAATCGGATTGCTGGTCATCGGGGATTGCTTCACGGTTGATGAGGGCGATCTTGGAATGATTTATACACCGGATGGTCAGTCCGAATCCTTCCGGCATTTCCAGGAGTGCGAAGGCTTCACCGGCTTGAAAGCTGCCGATATTGAACAACCGGTCTTTCAGAATGGGATCTGCTAACTTTTCTGACATGAAGAGATCCGCCCTGCCTTTGAGGACCAGTACCATCTGGCCGTTTTTCAATTCAAAGGGGGTGGAGGCATCGGATGGTTTTGCTTTTGAAATGAGTAATTTTTCCAGTTCTTTTTTCATAATACCTCTCTCCGCTTACACCTTCATTTGAGAATGAGTGACCAGATTGGCGTAGGCGCTGTTTCCGGACATGAGTTCTTCGTGTTTGCCTCGTTCAATCACTTTTCCGTTGTCTAAAACAATGATTTCGTCACAGTCTCTGATGGTGCTTAACCGATGGGAGATCACGATGATCGAGCAGCCCCTCTTTCGGATGTTCAAATCGATTGCCAATTCTGTTTTGGAGTCTAAGGCACTGGTAGCCTCGTCCATGATCAGGATACTGGGATTTTTGGCCAGACATCTGGCAATTTCGATGCGTTGTCGCATGCCGCCACTAATATTGTTTCCGAATTCTTGAAATTGATAGGCATATTCCGAGTTACCGGGTTCTTTGCCTGCAAAAGCCGTTATCTCATCGTGTATACAGGCATCTTTGGCGGCTTGGATGATATCACTTTCACTGATGTTTGTGTCCCACAGGGTGAGGTTTTCCTTGACGGTTCCAGTGAATAAGGTCACATCTTGCTCTACATAACTAATGGAGGCGGAGGTCATAGACAAGGGGGTCTGTTTTAATGGCAATCCATCGTAAAGAATCTCGCCACTCCAAGGTTGAAACAATCCCACAATGAGTTTTCCCAGTGTGCTTTTTCCGCTTCCTGAAAGTCCCACAAGGGCAACCCGTTTTCCCGGTTCGATGATGAGGTTGAAATCTTCGATCAGAGGCTTTTCCAGCCTGGAATAGCCAAAGGATAGGTTTTTGATTTCTATTTTCCCGCTTAATTTCTTGATGACGGTATCTTCACTTACTTGGCGTTTGAGGGTTGGATCCTGTGGATATTTCAGGACATCCTCCAGTCGCTTTTTATCCGCATCGCTTCGCTGAACAAAGAGCATGGTTTGAATAAAACCCCTGACAGGGACGTAAAGGGCGGCATTTAACGTTTGAAAGGCCACAAACGAGCCGATGGTCAGCGAAGAGTTCATGATCTTTAACCCCCCAATCAGCAGCAACAACAGCATGGAGAAAAACTCGAACATCTGTGGGACTGAATTAAAAAACAAGGTCTTTTTGGTAATGCCAAACAATTTGTTTTGAAGTTGCGAGTATTGATCGGCCAGTCGGGTAAAGAAAATGGATTCTTGCCCGGTGGCCTTCAAGGTTTCTATGGTTTGAATACCGGAAACGGCAATTCCCGATAATTTCAATTCATCGGATAGAAGCAGATGGTATTCCTCTTTGAACTTTTTGGAGATGAAAAACACCGTAACGATGTTTAGGATTGTAAAGCCAATGCTGATGAGGGTCAACAGGATATCATACTGGAACATCATGAGGATGTAAAAAGAGGAAAAGATCAAATTGACAAAAGCCAGTAAAAATTGATTGCCCAACAACGTGGCCATTTGTTCTCCCGAGTTCATGGTGGCGTTTAGATTTCCGGCGTATCGCTGCATAAAAAAGGACAACGGCATCTTCAAGAGATGGTAGAAAAAGTGAGAAGATTGCTGAACGGCGATTCGGTTTTCCAGGTTTAGCAGTGTTTTTTGCTGTAAATACGCCACAAGGGCTGTGAAAAAGGCTACAAAAAGCATAGCGCCCAACAAGGGCATCAGCCATTCGTCGCGTTGGGGAATGAGTATGGTGTCGATGTAAATTCTCGAGAAGGTGGGGATCATGATACCCGAAACCGCCAGTAAAAAGCCGCAGATAAAGACAAACAGTAGCGTCTTTTTATCGATGGACAGATCACTGAAAACGGAAAAAAAGGAGCCGGCTTTTTTACCTGTTTTTTCAAACGCTTCCGAAGGTTCGAAAGTGAGAACGATGCCAGTGAAGTTTTTCTCAAATTCTTCTTTGCTGCATTTTCGATGCCCCATGGCCGGATCGTTGAGATAGTATAAGCCTTTTTTAATCCCCTCCAGCACCACAAAGTGATAAAATCCCCAAAAGACAATCACCGGTTTATCAGTCTCTTCAAGTTTTTCAAGATTCATACGCAAGCCTTTGGCCGTTAAGCCGTAATGTCTGGCTGCTTTGATAATATTCAGGGCATTGCTGCCATCCCTAGAGACACCGCATTCATATCTTAAATCTTCCAAAGGAACGTATTTGCCGTAATAGCCCAGGATCATCCCGAGGGATGCAGCGCCACATTCTACGGCTTCCATTTGTAAAAACGTTGGTGTTTTTTTTATCCGGCTGCTAATCACAATCACCTTTTCAGATTGGGAAAGATCAGTTCAATGGGACTGATCTTGTCGGTTATACAAAGCCCTTCACAAATCGTTCCCGGTTCCAGTTCAATGGAAGGGCCCTGAGAGGATGTCCATTGATACCCCGAAGGCGTATCCGGTGCTGGCAGTAAATCAACGAGGACTTCCAATACCGCTTCTTTGGCAAAAAGTTCCGCAAACTTCTGGCTTCCTGTAAAATCCGCAATGGCCTTTTCAGTAATGGGAAATTCTGATACATGGACTACTGTTCCCTTCAAAAAGCCATACATTTCCTTGTTTGTTGTGGAGGGGACAAGACGACATGCCATTCCCGCTTCGATAGTTTTACCTGTTTCCACCGGAAAATAGAGGATTCCGATTAGATCTTTTACGGTTTCCCCCCTTCTGGAAATCTTAAAAACCTTGTCTCCTTTTTGAATGTATTGGCCTTTTTGGATGTATTGATCCACGATTTTACCACTTTCAGCGGTGATGATTCGGCTCTCTTCCCTAAGCTTTTCTTTCAGAAGGGTGATCTTTTCCTCGTGTTCTTTCATCTTTTTCGGATTTTGGCTTTCATCCAAGGCATGCTGCATGATGTTGATCTCACGAACCAGGTCCGGCTTGTCCACACGGGTAACGATATCCCCTTCAGCAATAGAATCTCCAATTTGATAAGCAATATCGTAAACGGTTCCCTCCGTTGATGCATACACATAGGCAAAGCCCCCTCCGGACACTAAAATCCCCTGAGTCCCGGCCGTGATATCAATGGACCCAAAAAATCCCCAATAGAGTAATCCCGCGATCAAAATCAGCACACCGATGATGATGAGCCAGGAGGTTTTGGTGGTAATATTCACCGGTTTATTGGCAAGTTCGCTAGTTTGTCGCTTTTTTCTCTTTTCGGATGCTTTATTGTCAGTCAGGTCTTTCCCCGCTTTATGGCTTAATCGTCATCCGGATAAATGAATTCCCCATCTGCAACGATCTTCAGAAAGATGTTGTCCCCTTCAATTTCCCCATTCTTGTTGAAAGAAACCGTTCCCGTAACTCCTGAGTATCTGCGAATGTCCAAAAGGACTTCTGATAGATTGTTAACCGTCTTTTCAGTTGGGTTTTGTCGAGTTGTCCGCTCCAAAGCCGTTTTCAGTATCATCAGTGTATCATAGGCGATGGCAGCGTACATATCCGGTTCTTTTCGGAAGCGCTGTTTAAAGGTGTATTTAAAGTCCTGATTGGCTTGAGAAGTAGCTAAGGGCTTGTAATGCGTGGGAATAATGGAGCCTTCAGCACTTTTTCCCAAATAAGTGATGTAATCAGGATAGTCCAAAGAGGATGTCCCAAGAAATAAAATATCCGGTATGGCTCGTTTGATAGCTTTGATCTGATCTTTTACGCTGTCGAATGTATCACCGATCAGTACAGCCTCACAATCTAAGGCACGCCAACGGTCCATAACACGATGGAAATTGTTTTGATGGACAATGGAGGTTCTGTCAACAAGTTCAATGTCATAGTCGGGTGCGAGCATCTGAGCTGAATCTGCAACTCCCCGGCCAAATGCATCTTCGTTATAGTAAACGGCCACGTTTTGAATCCCTTCTTTGGCGATGAAGTCAAAGAGTTTTTCGATAACCTGTTTGTCATTGGGAATGGTTCGGAAGACCTTGGTATAGGAGTCTTTCATTAAAAATGGGGTCGTGGCACACGAGGCAATGTAAACGGTGTCGTTGTTATCGTAAATCTGAGCCGTTATCAGTGCAACACTGGAATTGAAATGGCCAATAACGGCTGCTACCTCTTGTTGGATAAAATATTGTGCCGCCTTCATTCCTTCGGCAACACTGCCCTTGTCATCCACCTTTAAAACCTTCAGTTCTCTTCCGTTAATCCCGCCTGAGTCGTTGATCTGATCAAGTGCCAGTTGAAAGCCCAGATGGAACTCTATTTCATTGTCCATGTAAAAGGGATAGGATAGGCCAATGAGGAGGGGGTCATCGTTTTTTTTGGATGCGAGGGTAAAAGCGGATAGTATTATTAAAATCAGTAAAGTCAGGAGATAATTGTTTTTTGGTCTCATGTTTTTCATCCTTAGAATAGATTAGTTCCTCTACGAAAATGCTTGCAGTTTTTCCTGCAGGAAAAACACTTCTAAGTTCATTCTTTGAATGGGCGGTCAATGCCCTTTTTGAACACATGCAGTAGCTTACCTACATTAAACCGAGGCGTTTTTCCATAAGGGCAAACAATTGATTATATCATTATTTTCGACTATCCTTGATCTTTTTCCTTTTGTTTCGGCTTGAAATATTGAACAACTCCAAAGTCCAGCATCATGAAGTTGATAGTTTCCAGTCTGACGGCAGTCAATGTCCATGGGAGCAGGAAGAAGATTGCCTGACTGACTGGGATCCCAAAGGGTGAAACCACGATGGAAATGGCAAACAGGTATATGGGGGCGGGTACTCCTGTGGTTGCAAGAGTGGCTCCCACCGATCCAAGGATAATAAAAACGTATTGCATCAGCGCGATTTCAAGTCCGGTCAACTGGATAAGAAAAACGGTAGTCAAGGCGAACATGCTTGCAATGGAGGGAACAAGCATTACCAAAATCAGCGGCAAGGTTCCCTTGATGGTCTCGTCGTTAAACTGGGGATATTTTTCGCATACCTCCAATGCCGGTGGGATGGTTGCCAGGGTAGATAAAAGCGAAAAAAGAATCAAGGTGGGCTTTTTGATCATCTGTAAATAGCGCCAGGGATTCACTTTGGTCTTGTAACTGCCTAAGATAATTGAGATCGTAAACCAAATGCCTACAATGACAAACTGACACAGGGTGAATTTCAAAAAAGCCGAGAGGATGCCGGCATCTTCGATGAACAACCTTCCCTGCGAGAGCATAAGGCTGAATAAACCGAATGGAAGAATGTAATAAGACAGCTTAAAGAGAAACATGAAGAGGTCGTTGAGCGTCTCTACCATTCGGATAATACGAACTCTCTTCGAAGTCTCCTGATATTTCAAGGCAAAGGCACATAAAATAGCAAAAAACAAGATAGCAAGGGTTCTGTTTTCTGTGAAGGATTTGACGATGCTGTTTTGAACCATTGTGTTAGGCAGCATCCAGAGTAAAGCTCCCGGCGACATGTCTATGGACTCGATGATTTTTTCTTCTGAACTTTCCTGCATGGCCTGAGCAAGCTGTTGTCTGTTCTCTTTGGAAAGCTCCAACCCAGGTTCTCCCACTATCCCTACAATAACTCCGATGGTGGCTCCGATAAAGAACATAATGAGGATGATCCCCATGAATTTCATGAAGAAATGCATGCCACCCATCTTCATCATCAATTTGACGAAGTTGATGACGACCACGAAGAACAGGATGGGAATACCGAATAACAAAAGATAGTTAAAGAAGATATCTCCGAACGGACTTAAGAAATCGTCCGTTGCGGGAAATGCGATGCCGCAGTAGATTCCGGTTATCATTGAGAAGATGATGGTCCAGAAGTTAAACAACCAAGTTTGGCGATGTTCTTTATCCTGTCGTCTTTGATTGGTCGTAATTAAAACAAATCCCAGAATAAGAATAACGGCAAGAATGATATAGCGCCAGGGATCGGCGATAACAGAACCTGATTCACGGGTTTCAGAAATATAGTCAGAAAGGTCCTTTGAGTATTCGTTATACATGTCATCGATGATTTGATTCATGTTCAGGTTGGTGGTAATGTAGTTTTCAAGCCATAGATACAGAGACACATTGTCCGGTGCCACACCCACTACGATTTGATCTTCCCGATTAAGCTTGAAAAAACTGTAATTCAAGTAAAATTCCGGATTCAGTGCCAGAAAGAAACGCGTCCATATCTCATCAAAATAGAAGGCGTCCACTTCTTTATCATCAAGCATTTCCTCGATTTGTGAAGGATCATATAAACTTATCTCTGCTTTTTCAAACAGCTCTTGAGCCCAAAATTCGTGAGAGGTTCCCTTAACCGAAGCAATTTTGTAGTGTTCCTCATCCAAAGCATTGGTTAAAATTTGCCCGGAGACAGTGGGGTTTTCGCGTTTTATCTTTTCCAGCACACGATTGTTGATTAGCAAACTGTCTGTGCTGAGGATATAAGGGCTGGTCAAAAAAACATCAATATTGCGCTGAGGGGTGTAGGAAAAGTAAGAAATGATCACATCTCCCTCCCCTCTTTTTAAAGCAGGGGCTAATTGGTTAAAACTGTCTTTTCTGATAAAAACCGGTTTAACCTCAAGATTTTCACAAATCTT
>CAYUYU010000024.1:0-11772 GCA_964449405.1 uncultured Thermotogaceae bacterium | reverse complement strand
GATGATGATTTCTCCAATGAAATCAGATTGTAAAAGATTTTCACAAATCTTTTTCGAAACGTTGATATCGATCCCCGAAAGATTACCTGCTTCATCAGCGTAAAAAAAAGGCCACCAATCATCCTTTGCCATAAGAATCCGTAACTCCCCGGATTCCTTAATTCTTTCGATACCTTCAAAAACTTCTCCAAAGATAAAAGTGGGGAGGCATACAAAAGCTAGTGTAATGATAAACATAAAAAGTTTGAACTGCATATTTCACCGCCTAAAGCAAAGGTTTTTGTTCAGTAAGTTTTGATGAGGGGTAGAATAAAAAAAACCGATAAGTTGTACTAAAGCGTTAACTTTCTCTCACCTTTTTACGAAACAGCAAAAAAATCATTTATCAACCACTCTGTTTTGAAAGGAAACGACACCTTTCAAGGTGAGATCATCGTCAAAATAGTCGATAAAGGTTCCTTCAAATTGAAAGAGATTGGATAATCCACCGGTGGCAATGATGGGCAACGTTGTCTTGAGTTCATTTCTGATGTTTGCCGTTATTCCCTCTAAGGCGTGATACGTTCCATTTACAAGGCCGATGCGAATATTGTCCCCGGTGTTGGTTCCCTGATAATGGTCTTCAAAGAACAAATCTACAGGTGGTATCATGGCAGCCTTTGAAAAAAGGGCTTTCATGGCAGTGTTAATCCCCAATAAAATAGCCCCTCCCACAAAAGCATCTTTGTAAAGAATATCCACGTTGATGGCGGAACCAAAATCCAAAACAATGGCATTGGAGCCAAAATAATCCCTGGCTCCCAGGACATTGGCAATACGGTCCGGACCAATTTCTGCATTGTTATCCGCCTTCCATGTTACATCCAATCCTTCAATCGGCGAGACAAAAACCGGTGTGGTTTGGAAGTATTTCTTTGCAAATGTGTTGAAAATTCCCACTGTTCCGGGAACCACGCAGGCAATGGCAACAGAGTCAATACTCTCAACGTTTATCTTTGCCGCCATTAACAGGGGATAGATCGATGAGAAAAATTGATCTTCCGTATCGATAGTTTCGGTGGTCATCCGCCATTTGCCGATAAACGTTTTCCCATTCCAAATACCGAGCGTCAGGTTGGTGTTGCCCACATCCATGATCAATCTCATGCCATCACTCTTCTATCCAGACATCTTTTAAAGCATCCACATAAACCGGGTAGATGGTCCAGCCCATGACTTTGTTTTTTAACGCCACGATTTCATCGGGTTCCATAAGCCATACGGAGGCTGCCATGTCTACCAGTTCTTTCAGGATGTTGTTCACCAGTTGTTTTCTGACTTCAAATTCACTTTCAGTGGCCAATTGATTGAGCCATTGATCGATTTCATCACTATTCACGTTGGTAAAATTTCTGGATGCATCCGAATAGAATCTGTCTAAATAAATATACGGATCCGGCTCGCCTTCTATGCCGATGATGGTCATGTCATAATCTCTGCCATTGTAAACATCTGAGATCCAGGTTCCCCATTCCACAATTTGCAATTTCGTCTTGATACCCACAGACTCCAGCATTTGCGCGACCACTTCGCCGGTCCTCTGATGAAATTCATAAGGCTGTGGCAAGGCGATGGTCAGCTCCAATTCTCCAAAGGCGTATCCGGCTTTTTTAAGCAGATCCATGGCCTTTTCCGGATTGTAGGGATATTTGTCGTACTCAAGGGCATAAGGGCTCTTCAGTGTCATATGCGTCGTGACCGGCCTTGCCAATCCCTCTGCAACAAATTCAATGAGCAGTTCTCTGTCTATAGAGAAATTGATGGCCTGTCTGATACGCAAGTCATCCAAAGGTTCTCTTTTATTGTTGATTGCCATAAATTGGACTAAATTCATGGGTGCGCGTTCGTATTTGATGGACGGGTCTCTTTCGATTCTTCTCATAAAACTTTGATCAATTCTGGGGATGGCATCCACAACACCGGTTTGAAGGCTGATAAACCGGCTGTTTTCATCTGGAATGACACGGAAATAAGCTTCGTTTAGATAGGGAATGCCGGCCACATGATAATCCTCAAATTGAATCAAATGAAGATAACTGTCCCGATTCCATTCTTCAAGATAAAAGGGACCCGTTCCCACCGTATGCAAATCGAAATTGACATCTGAATCAGAAGGCAGGATGTGTATTTTGGATACCAGGGCCAAAAATGGCGAATAGGGTTTTGTTAGAAAAAAATGAACGGTGTAATCATCGGGTGTTTGAATGTCTTCAATCACCATGTAATTAGAAGCCTTGGCGTAGCCAGTCTTTGGATCCATGACGCGTTCATAGGTAAACTTGACATCTTCGGATGTAAAGGGACTTCCGTCGTGGAAATACACATCTTTTTTCAGCTTGAATGTGTACTGAAGTCCATCTTCGGAAATGGACCAGTCGGTTGCCAGCAATCCCACCAGCCTTCCGTCTCTGTCCACCTGTATCAGTCCTTCATAAATGTTGTAGAGGATTTCAAAAGTGAGCGCACCTGTGGCTTTGTGGGGATCGATGGTTTCTGAAATATCCGTAGGAATGGCAACACCGATTGAACCACCGTAATTGGCGCTGAAAAGTATTAACGAACTTACTAACAATAAGAGCAATAGAATTGAGATTTTTTTCATAATCATCTCCTTTTTTTACTTCAATCCCGTCCTCGCAATTCCTTGTATAAAGTATTTCTGGACAAATAGGAACAAAATCACAATAGGCAGCATTGAAAATGTTGAAGCTGCCATCAGTTGGTTGTACAGGGTTCCCACTTCGGAGCTGAAATTGGCCAATCCTACGGGAAGAGTTCTTACTTCGGGGCTTTTCGTAACGATCAACACCCACAAGAAGGCATTCCAACTTCCGATAAACTTCAACAAAGAACCCGTTATGATCACGGGTTTTGACAGAGGAACCATGATTTTCCAAAGGAATCCCCACTTAGAGATACCATCCATCTTTCCCGCATCGTACAATTCGTCAGGGATACTCATAAAGTGCTGGCGAATCAAGAATATGACAAAGACACTGACCGTCCAGGGGACAATCAAAGCGTAATAGGTGTCGATCCACCCAAAAACCGAAAGCGTGATGTAATTGGGAACCAGCAATACTTCTCCGGGTACCATCATGGTGGCCAAAAAGAGCATAAAGATGAAATCTCTTCCAAAGAATTTCATTTTTGAGAAGGCAAAGGCCGCCATACAGGCAAAGAGTATATCCAAAACTGTTGTGGTGACAGCCACAAAGATGGTGTTAATATAATACTGGCCAAAGTATTTTCCAGCTTTCCAGGCGTTTACGTAATTTTGAAAGATGTTTTTAAAGACATCACCAAATGAATAATCAACATGCATCATCGTGTTTTCATCCCAAAACCATATGGGATGCACATCTTTCAGTTGTATTTCAACGGACGCCAAGTTTCTGTAAATTACAGAGTCGACAAATTCAGGCGCTTCAATGATCTCCATTTTATTGTAAACACGTGAATACAAAGAGGTGTAGTATTGGGCAAACACCTCTGATTCGTAGCGTTTACCCAGCAATCTATAGCTCTCTTTTTTATTTCGGGTGGTTTGAGTTAAATATTCTTGTGCTTGGGACAGGATTGAGAGCATCAGATCTTTTTGTCCTTGTTCCAGAGATGATTCAACGATAATTTGAGTGGGATCTTCGCCATCCAACAGTTGTTTTTCGAAAGCGCTTTCCAAATCTGAATGCCCTGACAATATGCTTGTGAATTGTTCACAATAGGATTTTACCCTGGAATTTAGAGAGTCTTTTTCCTTTTTGGTCATGTGATATTCGGAAAATTCAGCTTCAAAACGTTGGTCTAACCTTTTATAAAGATCGTTGACACTGGTTTTAAGGTTTGTCGTGATTAATTGATTCAGGAGTTGTTTGTTTTCACTTGAATATGTGGTCTCATCCAGAACATTTCGGATTTCAGCGGCAACAGTTTCCGGCTCGCTGAATTTAAACACCAGTTTGTTTGTTTCCGATGACAGCGTTTGTATCTCTTCATAAAATATAACTACTTGGATACCAAGGTCTACGGAGTTGATGATAGAGAATAAAGGGGTAATGATATTCTTTTCGATTAAGCGCAATGGCGCCCAACTGGCATAATCCTCCGGAAGCTTCACGTCATCAAACTGCTGTTGAGCTTTCTTTAAAAGCTCTTCCAATTGTGCCTTGCTGACAATGGGGCTCCCTTTCTTAAATTCATCCAAAAACAGGTTGAATTTCCCCAATTTACTTTCCAGCGTGTCAACAACCAACTGTGTATATGCTTTTTTGGAAGTCTTTTCTGATCGCGTCTGTTCATCATCTTCAGCATCTATTTCAAAGGAAGTGTGATTTTTCAATTTCTCCCCGTTTTGCTCGATAAAACCAGAAATTCTTTCCGTAACAGCTTGAAAGTCCTTGACCAAGACCCTTCTGACCAAGGGACTATCGTGCTCGAAATATAAATAATTCATCAGTGTATTGATCAGGATCATCGGATCTTCGATCAGGATCATGTTCGAATAGGAGTCGTAAATTTCCTCGGATAGCGGTTGGGTTGATTCAAAGATTGTATCAAGTCGTTCCAGCTCTTGGGGGGTCACCTCTTTACAATAGTCAACCGATTCATTATCTGGGGCAAAATCAACTGTCATGACCCCTCTATAAGGCGAATCATCGTTGATACTGTAAACAAGGGGACTTTGTGTGGATGTTTGTGCTTCGATGATTTTGTTCAGGTTAAAAAATTCCTCGATGGTTAATGCGGAAAAATCAATGGTCACACCACCCGAGCGCACTAAGGACAGTTTGATATCTCGATGTGAGTTAAAGGATTGACTGATCCACTTGGGTGGCCAAGATTCCACTTCGCCGTCTAATTTGAACGAGGTCATGACCATCCAAATAAAAGGTGATATCATCAACATAACACCGATGAGTACCAATGCATAAATGATTGTTTTTACAATGGGATTTCTCATATCAGCAACCACCTCAGGATACGTAACTGACTCTTCGTTTACCGGCACGGAATTGGAAGAAGGTCAGGATCATGATGATCATAAACAAGACATAAGCAGCTGCACTTGCCTCGCCCATTCTCTGATCTTTGTAGAATTTATTAAAAATGTAATAAACCATGGTCATACCGCTGTTGTTGTAGGGTCCGGGTAATTCGTTGTAAAGAACGAATATCTCGGTAAACACTTTAAAATTCCCGATAACCGAGACGATGAGAACAAAGAACGTTGTAGGGGATAACAACGGCCAAGTAATATGTCTGAATTGCTGAATCTTACTCGCGCCGTCTACTTCTGCAGCATCATAGTAGAATTTATCGATGGATTGCAATCCCGCCAGAAAGATAATGGCGTTGTAGCCCACCATTTTCCAGACAGAAACGATGGCTATGGTGGGGATGGTATAGACTTCATCCGTAAGCCAAGGAATTTTCCCGCTACCGAAAAAGGACAGAAAGTAATTCATTAACCCGTATGTATCGTTGAAGATCCATTGCCACACCAATGATATGGCAACCACAGAGGTAATATAGGGTATAAAAAAAGCCGTTCGATAAACCAGCTTACCCTTTAATGGCAAGTTGAGTGCCATGGCAATAATCAAACTCAAAAAGATTCCTGTAGGAGTTGTTAGTAAGACATAATAAAGTGTATTGTAAATGGCCTTAATAAATACCGATGACTCTTTTGTAATCAAAAGAAAGTCAAAGAGCTCGTATCGTGTTCCGCTGAAAATCTTCAGCGCAATGTATATTCCAATGATGATGAACAGCCCTGTCCAAAGTCCACTTTCTTCGTTGACAGGCAAAGACCTTTTTAAAAGTAAAAAATAGACCATTCCAACAGAGATGGGAATGAGAAGTATCCATGTCAATTCAAAAGAAGCGATAGTTAAAGTAACCCCAAACAGTAAGGCACAGAATATTGTATGAAAAAGTCGGTATCTTCTGAACTGGTCATAAGCTCTGTTCTCAAAATGCCCATGAGCAGCTATAAACGTTTGTATTATCTTTAAGATACAAATGGCTACGATAATATAGGACAAAGAAAATATCATAGCTTTCCAGAAGGAATAGGGAAGAGCCATATCCATTTCAAACAACTTTTGATAATTTTCCAAGCCGTTATAGTAAGGATTCTTTTGATTGGCAAAGTCCCATTTAAAGAAACTTAGGACAAAAGAGTAAGCAATAGGCCAAAAGACAAACACTCCCAATATAACAAAGGAGGGTAAAAGGAACAGGTAACCATGTAAGGTTTCTCTTGTTTTTTTGTTTTTAATTATGAGAAAATTTTTTTTCGCCATCAACATCAACCTATATTAATATTATAGAGTCCTTGTTTAAGTAATGGAATGATCGTGTTTAATATCTCCCTAATCACATATTGCTTGTTGGGAAGGTTGATCACAACGGTTGAATGAAAGAGCCCACAAATTCCTCGGTTTAAGATCGAATATGCCCCTTTTTCCATGAGAGAGTACATAATCGCTCCTTCAAGTGCGGGCAGTCTTTTATCAATTAGAGCACCGGTAGCCTCAGGAACGATATCGTCACTTTCCATTCCAATGCCTCCAAAGGTTAATACCAACGAAAACCCTTCCATGAAGAGGCAGAAAAGGGCTTCTTTAAATGACTCAATCTCTCGGCTAGCCCGGACAGTCTTGTTGACAATCAACCCATCTTCCTCCATCAAGCCTTTTAATCCGTTGAGATCCTCTTCCTCCATATCAGCAGTCAGAACAAGGGCGATAGAATGTGTCATCGCCTGTTCATTTGATTCAAAATAACTCAAGTTCCTTGCCCCCTTTTTTAATACACATGTTCAGAAGCTCATCAATGTTTTGGACGGTATCTTTAATGCCCTTTATCATTGAGGGAATATCTTCATTCAGCAGTATTTCAAGCATTTGTCTATGCTGGTCTTGCTCATTTGAATAGGCGATGGTGATGATGCCTATGATATTTTTTTCATCGTAGAAGGTCTTAAGCAAATTTAGCTTTTTTTCAGCGTTTTTCTCCAATGAACCGATAACAAAAGCGGCATTCTTAAGCACTGTGTTAAAAATATCTTTTGCGTTATGATTGATGACTTTGACTATTTTCAGGAATTCCAGTATCTTTTCCTTACTTAATTTATCAATAATAAACCCCTTTTCAACTTTTGATACGGAATAATGATGAATGGAAAAGTATTCAGAGAGAGTTTTTGCAACCCTTGCAAAGATGATGTTATATAAATACTTTTTGGTTTCCCTTTTGAGCTCATCATCTTTATCATCGACGATATCTAAAAAAAACCTGGGATTTGTTCCCAGCCAAAGCTCCATTCCTTCCATACCAACGTTTGGAACAATATAATTGTTGTTATCGATTTCATAACCATAGCTTTCGACGGCTATGAGATTGATGAGCAAGGCGTTGTAGTGAGTTTTTTCGGTTTCTTCAAGTGTAAAAGATGCGGGAATGTCCTTAATCAGTTCGCTTAATTCTTCAAATCGTGTTTTGGATGTTGAGGTATAACCAAGAATTGTGATGTTGTAATCTGAAAAAAACTTGATTTCGTCAACAATGAATGTCATTGAAGGTATTTTCAGACAAACAATTTTGGCATTTTTCCAGATTAGTGTTTTCGTTGTTTTTAAAAAATCATCCGGTATGGAGATGTTCAGTGTGTCATCGGGGGAAAAGGAAAAAGAAACGCTTTTCAGGTCCAGAAAGAAAAGAGTTGAAATAACATCTTCAGTTCTTTCGATCACGAGATGTACTGAAGGTGCTCCGGATATGAAAGTAGATGTACAATCGAATTTTTCGTCGAATATGGAATAAATAAGCGTGGTTGCAACTTCTGACATGGTTTCAATATTAATTCCGTTTAGGATTTCTTCGATTCCGGCTCCTTTAAGGTACAATTCAAATCACCTCAGTGACAGACTGCTTAGTCCATCGCCTCTACAATCACTCCGGCTAGCGTATACTCACCATCATGTGTTAAGGATAAAAAAACTCGGCATTGCGCAGAGAAGTAAAATGACAACTGTTCATCGGGAATTTGCAAAAACGGTTTTCCGTTTTCGTCCGTAACAACTCTAATGGAATTAAGCTCATAATCCCTAACACCTCGTCCGGTTGCTTTGTAAAATGCCTCTCTTGCACAAAAACGCCCGGAAAAAAACTCTTTCCTCCGTTTTAGACTTTTAATGGCGTTTAACTGTTCGTTTTCACTTGTTGTCAAGACTTTGTTTTTGAGCCTTTCGATCTTTTTATCATCCAATCTTCTCAAGTCCATCATATCAATGCCAAAACCGAGAATCAACGTTTTTCCACTTCCAATAAATAGTATTGACAGAATTGCTTAACCACACAAATAGAACACAGTGGTGTTCTGGGTTTGCAAACGGCTTTACCAAATTCAACCATGGAGCCGTTGATCGGTCCCCATAAATCACGGGGTAGAACTTCCATCAGTGCATACTCTGACTTCTCCGGTTTGGTTGTGTTGATCCATCCCAATCGGTTGGCGATTCGATGCACGTGAGTGTCCACTGCCATGGCAGGAATGCCAAAAGAGATCCATAAAACGATATTGGCAGTTTTTCTGCCTACACCTGGAAGTTGAGTGAGCTTGTCAATGTCAGGTGGAACTTTGCCTTGAAACTCACTTATTAGCATCTTTGAGGTTTGCACGATATTTTTTGCCTTTTGCCGATATAAACCGGAGGGTTTGATTCTCTCAAACAACTCTTCGGGATCCTTTTTTGCAATTTCAAAAACATCCCAGCCATCCTGAAATAATTGCAAGGTAGCTTTTTCGGTATTTCCGTCTTTGGACCTCTGGCTTAATATGGTTGATATCAAAACCATATAAGGATCGGTAGTCGTATGTGTTTTTGGATACTCTCTGATGATTGTTTCAGCTGTTTCAATAATAGGCTGAATCAAAACGCTATCCTTTAAGAGCTTCAGCGCCATTGACTATTTCAATGATTTCTTGTGTGATAGAGGATTGTCGCGCTTTGTTATAATCCAATGTAAATCGCTCAATTAGATTTTCAGCATTTTCGGTGGCATTCCTCATGGCATTTTGCCTGGAGTAAAGCTCGCTGACTTGAGCTTCCAGGAGAATATTCAGCACATGAGACTTCAAATACAATGGTAATGCCTCATCTAATACTTTAGAAGGTTCCGGTTCAAATTCATATTCCACTCTGTATGAACGTCCTTCCGACTTGCTTTCTGTGGGAATAATGGGCAACAGGTCGAGAACCTTTGGCATTTGTAATAACGAACTGAAAAATTTGCTGTAAACAACTTTAAAGGAGTCTGCCTTGTTTTCTTCAAATAAATCCAGCATCCGATTAACCAACATTTCAGCTGTTGAAAAACTGGGTTTATCATAGAATCTGTCCTCATCATACAAAACGTTCTTTTTCCTGTATCTGAAATTGGATACACCTTTGGTTCCGATGACCATAAAACCACCGAAATTCTCCCCCAACTTTTTGGCTTCTTCATCTGCAGCCCTTATCAAATCCAAGTTATACGCACCGGCAAGACCCATATCTGATGTGATCAAAAACACTGCGGTCTTAGTATATGACTTGTCTGAATCGTACAAGAACGGATGAGATTCGTCCAATCCTGAAATGCAATCTCGGACCAATTCATCGACTCGTTCGACATAGGAGGAAAAGGATTTCCAGTTTCTCACAGCCTTATTCACTTTTGCCGTGGCAACCATTTCCATGGCGTGGGTGATATGTTCAGTAGATCTGGTAGACTCTATTCTGCCTTTAATGGCCCTTAGTTGGCCGCGACCCAAATGACATCCCTCCCTTTAATTTATTTGAGCGCTCACGCTGAAGGTATCTGTGAACTCTTTGATGGCATCTCTTAATTCTTCCTTTAATTCATCGGTTAATTTTCCCTTTTCTACGATTTCTACCAGCAGTTCAGGATGCTGATTTTTAAAGGTCCTAAGCAATTCTTCTTCAAAGGTTTTGATTCTGTTTGTGGGGATTTTGTCCAGCATTCCTTCCACACCGGCAAATAAAACCAATACCTGCTCTTCTACGGACATTGGAGAAAATTGATGTTGCTTGAGTAATTCCATGAGTTTCTCTCCTCGCAGCAACTGGTTTCGAGTGGCTTCGTCCAGCTCACTGGCAAATTGTGAGAACGATTCCAATTCCCTGTATTGTGCCAAATCAATCCTCAAGGTACCGGCAGTTTGTTTCATGGCCTTGATCTGAGCTGCCCCACCTACCCTGGAAACTGATAAACCGATGTTGATAGCAGGTCTGAACCCCGAGTAGAACAATCCAGCTTCGAGATAAATCTGCCCATCGGTAATGGAAATGACATTGGTTGGGATATATGCTGACATATCGTTTGCCTGCGTTTCGATGATGGGTAAAGCGGTGAGCGACCCCCCGCCTTGGTTATCGTTCATTCTGGCGGCTCTTTCCAATAACCGCGAATGAAGGTAGAAAATGTCACCCGGATACGCTTCTCGTCCAGGCGGCCTTCTCAGCAACAAGGTCAGTTCTCTGTAAGCTGCTGCGTGTTTACTCAAATCATCATAAACAATTAATGCATCCTCTCCATTGTTCATGAAGTATTCGCCAATAGAACACCCCGCATAAGGTGCTATGTAAAGGAGTGAAGCCGGATCCGATGCGGATGCCAAGACAACGGTTGTGTATTCCATGGCACCGTATTTCTCAAGTTGGTCAACGATTCTTGCAACACTGGCTGTCTTTTGACCAATAGCTACGTAGACGCAGTTGACGCCTTTTCCCTTTTGGTTAATGATGGTGTCCAATGCGATCTGAGTCTTTCCGGTTTGACGGTCACCAATGATCAGCTCGCGTTGACCCCTTCCGATAGGAATCATTGAGTCGATCGATTTTAAGCCCGTTTGCAAAGGGGTGTCAACCGGTTGACGCTCTATAACGCCGGGTGCTTTTATCTCTATATCCCTTTTCTCATTGGTCTTTAATGCTCCTTTTCCGTCTATAGGATGTCCTAAGGGGTTTACAACTCTTCCAAGAAGTTCTTTGCCCACGTTGACGGAAATAATCTTTCCGGTCCTTTTGACGATGCTGCCTTCACGGATGTCTGAATATTCTCCCAACGCAACAACACCCACGATATCTTCTTCCAAATTCAACGCGATACCCATTGTTCCGTTGTCGAATTCGACAATCTCATTAGCCTTAACCTTTTTTAACCCGTAAACGGCGGCGATGGCATCTCCTACTTGTACAACCCGTCCAGTTTCTTCCAAGTTAGCTTGCTTTTCGTATCCTTCAATTCTCTCTTTTAATATCTTGGTTATCTCATCTGGTGAGATTCTCAAGCGAGTCACCTCTCTTCCGAGATCAATTGTTTTGAAAGTCTTTGTAATTGTCCCTCAATCGATAAATCCAATTCCTGATCATCTACGAAGACTTTTATCCCACCGATCAGGGATTTATCGTATTCAATTTCCAATTCTACTTCTTTGTTCAATAGTTCCCTAAGCTTTCCCTTTATCCGCTCGAGATCCTCCTCTGTTAAGGAAATGGCGGAAACAACAAGTGCTTTTGATATGTTTTTTCTATTATAAGCCAAACTTTCAAAGGTCTTGTATAGATATTTCAGTACGTCTTCTCTCCTCTTGTCTACGATGACATCGATAAAAGAATCCATAGCCCGAGAATGAATGTCTTTACTGCTTAGAATTTGTTTGAT